>JBGAUP010000284.1:0-11130 GCA_044228585.1 Runella sp.
TTAAAACTTCAAGAACAACTTTTGCTTTAAAACTCCCATCATAATTTCGCCTGATACGCTTTCCCATTTTTGTCTTATTTTAAGATGAAGATAATAAGTTTTTACTTATAAGCTCTGTCCTAAAATCGGGGTACATTATACTTTTCCCTAACTAGTAAACCTTTATACGTCTCGCACAATTCAACGCCTAAACGCCTCAATTTTTCTATGTCCAACAAATCCGCTAATGTCCGAACCTCTAACCCTGCTAAATGTACCATTGCCATTGTTTTAACCTCAAACCTTAGTACGTTGGTATCAAGTCGGTATTGGCGTTTTTTATCGTACATCTTCACAATGTAGTTTTGTTGTTGCCATTCTTTTAGTTGCCCTCTACCACCAAATGTCCGAACGTCAGGGAGTTTGAACCGATAGTTCAGGATATTATCCAAGAAATTGGAGGGAGGTGTATCAAGATTAATATTTACCCCAAACTCTACGTTGTGGAGGCTCAAGTGGTCGGGGGAGATTTCCAGCCCTGTCTGAACCTCCTCAATCGTCTGAACTAATCGCTGATAGGTAAACGAGTCGTAATTGTGCGCTCCGTCGTTGGCGAACTTGTGTAAACTCCCCGTGACCTCTACCAGTCCCGATGGGAACAATACAATTTTCAGGTTTTTAAATTCAGCGGTTCTACGTCCGTCCCTTTGTTCGCCCGTGTCGGGGTTTATCCTGCCTACAAAATCAAAGCGGTGGTTTGCTCGTAACCGTTGGGCAAAACCGTTATCGTTTATTCGTAACTTTACAAAGTCAATCATCTGTTTATAGTTCTGATTTGTCGTAATGCTGCCTCTACATCGGTCTGATAGTACCGTACCCGCGTTCCAATACGGTTCGCGGTGATTTTGCCGTTCATTGTCCATTCATGCAACGTAGGCAACGAAACGCCCAAGAAACGGGCTGTTTGCTGTCGGGTCAATAACTTGGGGGAGTGTGGAGGCTGTACCGCTGCCTCAATCATTGGGCGAACTGTCCGTTCAACCGCTACCCTAATTAACTCGCTTAATTCGTCGGGCGTGAAGGTTATACTAATGAGATTGTCTAATTTTCCCGCACACAAAACTCTTTTAATTTTGTGTTCAAATGGAAAAACCAAAAGTAAATCGAAAACGTCGTAAATATGACGAGAATTTCAAGCTCGAAGTGCTTAAAATGGTAGATTCGGGCCGCACTGTTCCAGAAGTTTCAGCAGCTATGGGCATTGGGGAAAACTTACTATACAAGTGGAAAGCGGATGATAAGTCGAAAAAGTCCCCCAATCTCAATCAGCAAAATGCTGAATTGGAACAGCTTCGCAAGCAGCTAAAGCAAGCAGAAATGGAGAGAGATATTTTAAAAAAAGCGTTGTCTATTTTCAGCCGACAGACTTAACGATTACATACGAAGTCATCAAAAAACTATCAAATCTCTATCCTGTACGTTTAATTTGCTTGATTTTAGGAATTAGTTTTAGTGCTTATTATGCGTGGAGTCGTAGAGAAAGTCATATTCAGAGTTCTCAAAAACAAGAAGCGGCCCGGCAGGTCAAGAATATTTTTGAGGAGCATCGGAGTCGTTATGGTGCAATCAGAATCAGCAAGGAATTACAGGCCAGAGGTTTAAAAATAGGGCGTTATCAAACCCAAACCCTAATGAAGCAACAAGGCTTAAAGGCTATTCAACCTAAGAGCTTTGTACCAAAGACGACTAATTCACAGCACAAATTGGGAAGAAGTCCTAATTTATTACTTGATAGAGAACCAGCTTGCCAACCCAATGAGGTCTTTGTTGGAGACATAACTTACATACCGATGAAAGATGGAACATTCTCGTATTTGGCTACTTGGCAAGATATGTATAGTCGAAATATGGTAGGCTGGGATTTAGCTAATCATATGCGTAGTGAGCTTGTAATTAACGCTTTGAAGAAAGCTATTGACTGTAGAAAGTTGTCTCAGGGATTAATCATCCACTCTGACGGAGGTGGACAATATGCTTCGGAAGAGTTCAGAACCTTGTTGAAAAAACATGATTTTCAACAGAGTATGACTCGGAAAGGTAATCATTATGATAATGCAATGGCGGAAAGTTTGTTTAGTAGGTTTAAGGCGGAACTAATGCAAATGGGTACTTTTCTCAACTTTGAAGACGCTTTTACAGAAGTTTTCGAGTACATCGAAATCTATTACAACAGGAAGCGAAGACACTCAGGTATTGGATACGATATACCGATACTCTTTGAACAAAAATGGGAAGATTTGACCAATAAATAAAGCTATGTTTGCAGAGGCAAAACAAAATAACGGGCTTCCTAACGATAGGGTAGATTTTTTGCCCTTCGTTTCGAAGATTTTGCACTAATTCCTTTTACAGTAACCCGTGCGGCTAAATTAGCACACCTCAAAAATTCATGTTAGGTTGCAGGAAAGTTGTTTCACCGTAATCACCTAATACACGGTTATTTTGGTCTCGAATATACCACGGAACTGTAGCGGGTCCTAAACTTCCATAGTTTTCCAATACATGAACCAAAAAACCATTAAAAGAACCGGCAACATATTTAGAAAATAGATTACCGGCTCCGCCAATAGCAATAGTATAATTCACTTGAATACCTAAAGATCTATTGTTAATGAAATGATTTTGTAAGAATAGGAATTGTGGATTGTAATATCCTGATTGTTGGTAAAAGAATAGTGATTTATTTGTGACAAGCAACCATTTGTTCTTTATGATATTACTTGCAACGGAATGGCTGGTAAAACGTATCATTTTCTTAAAAGTCTGTTTGCTTCTAAAGCTCCTCTGGTAATGCGTTTTATTTGCTTGAATCTTTGAATACATATCTTCCAGAATTCCGTTGTTAATTTTAATTGCGTGTTGGTAATTCTTCAAATGATTGCGAATGGTTTGAGAAATAGGATTATTTTTAAGTTTTTCCTGGGCAAAATCGGCGACAAAAGCTAATCAGCGAAATTGCTCATAATTTGTTTATTATAAAATCACAAAGTTGATTCATCAGCATATTGATAAGTGCTTTAAATTGTCGTTTGCTTCCTAAATTATCTAATGCTTGTATAACAGCTTGATCAATATGCCACGATGAAGGTGATGTCAGCTTGTGGAAAGTGACCACCGTTAACACCACTGATAAAAGCGGGGACATATCCATAGAAATATTTTGGATAGATTCAGGATAGGGATGGTCTTGCTGGAAGTCTTTGAGAGCTCGGAGGATTTGCCATCATAAATACCCACAATACACCGTTTATCTATGTCCCAAAAGGTAGTAATATAGTCATGTCTACGAGTAGAGGTTTCATCAAAAGCTAGATGGGCGTATAATAAGTCTTATCAATCTCTATAAGGCGTATAATAGTGATACAACGACCTAACTCGTTGAGGATAAATGCCTAATTGGGCAGTAATATGGAGAAACAGTTGTGTATATATCAAGCGCATTACCTTGCTTCATACAACAGGTAAATTTTGAATAATTCCTTGAAAATGAAATAGTAGCTTGTTAATTTACCTGCGGTTCTATCCTGATAAATAGGTATTTGCACTTTCTGATAAACTGAAGTTATTGAAATATCTTTCAAATTTCAGCCCATTCTCGTTCATAGTAGCTAGTAGAATAATGGCAATTGAGGGAAGAGCACTTTCTGATACCTGATATGAAATGATATTTACCTGTAAGTTTATATCGTTCTTGTCTACCTTTTAATTCAAAGGCATTCTATTGGTAACAAGTTTACTAGTCTTCTATTTAGTGCCATATCGTTTTTGATACAAAATTACAGTTTCTTGTAAGTAAATCATAAAGTGGCCTCGGCAGTTAAAGTAGCGCTTTATTTACTTGCCCATGATTGCTGGTACTTTCACTTGTTTAGTATTTACCATTGAATAGGTAATAGGCCAACAACCGATTTCTATTCCAAACTGGATTACAAAGATTATGTACCTAATAAGAGCCATTATAGAACTCTAAGCAGTTCGCGAGTTTAGATTGTAAATAATTGCACTTTAGGGGATCTTTGATATTTATCTCTTGGAATGTCGTTATTCCGCTGAATCAAAACCGCCTGCGTACCTGTTGTATCACGCGAGATGAATGTAGATTTAATCTGACAAATCAATTGGAATTTGTAACGATTAAACAGATTAAGAACAATGACAACTCAGGAAAGTAATCCGCAACAAGGTAGGAATTAACTTTGCCAAAACACTCGGCAATGACTTCAGGCTGAAGTGATGGGCGATAGCAGAGATTAATTTACTTACGTTTCAAAGAACTTTATGAAGCAGGGGAGAAGCCGCTGTTAGTGAAATCATTGCCGTAAACCGATGAGAAAAATCGAGTGGCGTACAAATAGAATGAGGTGTTGTTGAGTTTGGTTGTTGAACAACCCGCTTATGGTCAGCACGGTTTGCAATGAAATCGCAGTGGCCGCCTTATTCTCCAAGGGGTCTTCTTCGCTCGGTGTGGCTGCGGCACGATTTAGAAACTTTTTCAAACGGCCTCAAAGCACTGGAGGCCAAAGTAGCCTAGATGGTTTGATTTGACTGAATCCCAGTTGAAGGCCAAGGGAAAAAAGCTACAAAGAAGAAAACAGGCTCTTGAGATAGGAAACCAGAATTCCCAGGCTATTTAGGCTCTCAAGACACTTATTTTGTAGGGACTATCAAAGGAGTAGGGCTTGATTTATCAGTAAACATTTGTAGATATCTTATTCAGCGTTTTGTTAAAGTTTTCTTCCATCAAAGCAAGACAATGTGCTTGTGTCGCCGACTTGTTGAATGATAGAGTATTGCCTCTTGATACCCATTCTGCTCCATTTTTGAGGATTCTACTGATACAGGGGTACAGAATATTGTGTGTAAAATTGAACATCACTAATACTAATTGTATTTGTCTTTAGAAGATATAGAACATATCAAAACCAAAAGTTAAATCACCACAACAAAATGGAATTTGTAGAACGTTTACAAACGATTCAAGATGATTTTATGCCGTAAAGGCTTCGAAAAAAGCTCTGCAACACCTTAGATGAATACAAAAAAGATTTGATATTGGTTTGAAGATTACAATCGACACAGAACGCATCAAGGGAAATATTGTTTTGGAAAAACGCCTTATCGACTCAGTATATGGCCACTTAGCTTGGAGAAAAGTGAATTGAACCTGTTTTTTTCACAGCAACTGTGTTAACTCACAACTGTCAGATTAAGTAGTGGCTAATACACCTAAGTCCGCAGTGAAATTATTGGTATAAACTTTATCCAAACCATCCTCGTTAATCGTTAATTTTATGCGTTTTTGGCAAAAAGCGAGCCGGATATATATTCAATATCAAAATTCCATCAATTCTCAAATCCAATTAAGATAAGTTGATAATTTTGCAATATATCTCGAGAACACTTGCCAAACTATACGATAATTGTAACTAATCCAGTAAAAATGATTATTTCAAATAGTTTTTCGAAGAATACCCTAATTGCTACATCAAGACTAAAGTAGTTTCTTTTGCGAAAAATACGATAGCTTTCAGCTATTTTCTGCATAAATGGATTTTTCTTCGTTATTTCAATCTTACTAAAACTTTTCAATGAACTCAATTCAACTCCCCTGTGGTGTTCTGAATAATTGCTTACAATCACTTTGTGTACATTGCTCAGTTCTACGAGTTTAATTAACATCTTTTTAAGATTATTCGATGGTACTGATATTAACACAAAATAGTGTGACTTATCAGTTAAAACCTTTTCAATTAATGCAGTAGCACTGAGCACATTTCCATTTAATGAGCTTATAACTTCTGAAATCCTGAAAATAGAACCAATTTCGTCTTTATGCTGTATGTTTAAATATACCAATGGCACGTCTACGAATAGTCGAATAATAAAATACGTTTTTTGATTGGGGTTTGAAATAATTGAATATTGAATTTCACTCAAATTCAAATTACATAAACGCAATACGTATTCAGGAATCTCTCCCTCATAATCTTCAATTTCAAATCCTATACTTTCAGTATTTGCAACTTCATGCCAATAAGCATCATGCTCTTGCTCCATTTTCCGCACAAAATTGTACAAGAACTCTACCCCTCTAACTTCTGAAAGCTTAACCAGAGAAGCAAGTGCATTCTCTAAGAAAGCACGAACTCTTTTCGAACGTTCTTTATAATGATCTTCATAAATAGTCGTTGAATCACCATTTGATAGTGATATATCTATCTCTTCAATAAAGTCACACTTACTTAGGTCCAATAAAACCCAAAATGAATAAGGCTCAAACGAAAACGTAGGATTACTCTGTAACTTCAAAATATTCATGGAATAACTCATGAAAATATTAGAAAGCTTAGTGATAAACCCTGGAGCGTCTTTAACATCATGCGGCACAATCTTTAACGCATATAAATACTTCCATGTTAGTGGCAAAAATGGTGAAACTACTATATCTAATCCTCCTTCCTCAGAGTCAGGATTTGGAATGGCAAACACACTAATTTTACTCGAATACCAATAATCTTCGGACAATGTAATCTTAAGCTTATTGTTCTTGACCTTCCGCGTCATAAGTTGACCTAACTGAACAGTCAATAAATCGTTTCTCTGCATATGATTAAGAAATAGTTTAGGATAGAAATAGTTTAGAACATAAATATGAAGCTGTTTAAACTTTAAATAAATATTCCCAAAGAAGTGTGAATTTTGAGTTACGAAATCAAACACAACACCTAATGGGAATATTGAGTAAAAGTACAATTGAAAAATGGATTTTGCCACATCTTACAGTTGGAGAGCGCGGTTTTGAAACAACAGTACCATTAACAGAGATAGTTGAATGTATTTTTCACCGCTTGAAAACTGGTTGTCAATGGCGTGAATTACCGACAAAAGAATTTTTTAGTGATAAGATTTTGAGCTGGAACTCGGTTTTTTACTATTACAACAAATGGTCAAAATCACAGTGTTGGCAAAAAATATGGATTAAATTATTAGGGGAACATCTGGGATATTTAGACCTGTCAAGTATTGAATTAGATGGTTCTCATACACCTGCCAAAAATGGTGGAGATGCTGTTGGCTACCAAGGTCGTAAGGCTTGCAAAACAACAAACTCTTTATTTGTATCAGATAATCAAGGAGTTATATTGGGTATGTCAACGCCGCAAGAAGGGCAACATCATGATTTGTTTGAGATAAAGACATTATTCAGAGAAATATGTGACTTATTAAAAAAGGCAGGAATAAATCTCGACGGGTTATTTCTTAATGCAGATCCAGGATTTGATTCTGATAGTTTTCGAGAAGTTTGTAGCGAGGAAAATATAATAGCAAATGTTAAACCAAACCCAAGAAATCAAACCGAAGCAACAAAGGCAGAACCCTACAAAAGTGGTACTCATATATTTGATGAAGAGTTATATCGGGACAGAGCTGTGATTGAACATTCAAATGCTTGGATTGATGGGTTTAAAGCACTTTTAGTGAGGTTTGAATTTTCAGTTAAAAATTGGATGTCATTGCATTTTATGGCATTCTCAGTCATTTTCTTACGTAAAATCAATAAAAAATCAAAAGTTTAAACAGGCTCTATATGTAAATACACTTAAAATCTCAATCTATCAGAATAACTCTTACTCTATGTTACATTAAAGGTTATTTTATTTTTTTTCATGACATATGGCACGGTATATCCTTAAAAGATTCGTTTTCAATGTTCATTTTTATACATATTTATTATAATATTTTTGTACTATATTTGTACATATTTAATAGATTTTAATATTTCGTGTACAAGACTAAAAATGCTCTAAAAAACGACCCCATTTCCACCGAAACGCCTAAGATTTACGCGTATGTCCGTACTTCTACCCTCAAGCAGCTCAACGAAAACCAAGAGTTTGGAATTTTGAAGTTTGCCGATGCCAAAGGATGGAAAATTGATGAATGGGTGAGGGAACAGGTTTCGGGAACAAAAAAAGCCGCCGACCGCGAACTCGCTTCGCTGCTCCTCAAAATTCGACAAAACGATATTTTGCTCATTTCGGAAGTCTCGCGCCTCGGACGTTCGACTCTCGACACCTTTATCTCTCTGGCCTCTATCCTCGAAAAAAAAGCCCGACTCTTCGCCATCAAAGAAGGATATGAATTTAAAAACGACGCGCAAAGCGAAATGCTCGCTTTCGGTTTCTCGTTCGCCGCCCGAATCGAACGCGACCGAATCAGCGCACGAACCACCGAAGCCCTCGCACTACGAAAAGCCCAAGGTCTAAAACTCGGACGACCCGAAGGAAGTCAAAACAAAAACTCTAAACTCGCTGGTAAAGAATCCGACATCGAAAACCTCCTACGCTCAAAAGTCGCCGTCTCGGCCATCGCCCGTATCGTCGGAGTGGATAGACGCACCGTCAAAAAATTCGCAGAGTCTAAAAACTTGAAACCAAAACCCCAAATCTCAAAATGAAAATCTTTTATTTCGACCTCGAAACCACAGGGCTAAACCCCGACAAAAACGGAATCCATCAGCTTTCGTTTATCATCGAAATCAACGGAGAAATAACCAAATCCGTCAACGTCAACATCCAGCCGTTCCCCACCGACGAAATCCAACCCGACGCCCTCAAAGTCGCAAACGTCACCCAAGAACAAATCTTTGGCCCCGATTACTTACTACCTCAAACCGCCTACAAAAGACTCGTCGCTACTATCGAACAGTACGTCAAACGATACGATAAAACCGATAAGTTTTTTCTCGCGGGCTATAATTCGCAATCTTTCGACTCGCAGTTCCTCCGTAAGTTCTTCGAGAAAAATAATGACAAGTATTTCGGCTCGTACTTCTGGACTGCCAATCTCGACGTGATGATTCTTGCCGCCCAACGACTCATCAACCAACGCCCCCAAATGCCAGACTTCAAACTCGCCACCGTCGCCAAAACCCTCGGAATCCAAACCGACGATTCACAACTACACAACGCCTACTACGACCTCCACCTCACCCGACAAATCTATAAAAAAGTCACCGCCTGACTCCCTTTTTTATTTACCATCTGACTTTGTAATACAAAGAACAATTATTAAAAAAGTACAACCGCAGACCGTAAACTTTTACCCCAAAACCGTAAACACAAAATGCAAAATTTGTTCACCCCCCAGACCCCCCGCGCAGTATTTGCCGCCTACATCGCATTAAGCCTATTTTCTTACTTTTGTACAATTTCACACGCTCAAAACAGCCCAATAGGCCAAAATAAGCCCGAAATAGCACAAAATACGCTGATTTTCAACGAAATAAGCCTCCAAGAACTACCCAAATACGAGGAATCTCTACGAATCTATCATAACCGTAAATTTGCCGCCGAAAGAAAGGAGTTTATAGAGACGACACGTAAAAAATGGTGGTACTACCTGCCAAATATCGGCCTTGTTCTTGGTATGCCCACCGTATCAAGCAATACAGGAATCATAGCCCAAATTGACCGCGACCGACAAACCAAAAAAGCGAAGTTAGAAGCCTTACAAGAAAAGAGAAAAAGCCGAGTTCCAATACCGAGAAGAATTACTCCAACTACGAGCCAAGTACCTCAAACCTTATTACTGAATCTCAAACCATCGAAGAACACAAAACGACTATTCGACAAAAAAACTGCCATCACTTCAATTTATTCGGAAGGATTCAACGCCCAGAAAATTACACCGCTCGAAATGTTGCGCGAAGATGTAGCACAACAAACCGCACGAAACCAAATGAGAGACAATGAGCGCAGACTAATCAAACTGTTTTTCGAGCTGGAAGCGTTCGCCTATTTCAACTACCCCACCGACGCCGAACTCATCAAATTCGTTGACATGGATTGCGAACTCATCAACCGCCCGAATCCGACCACGCGCCTAAAATAACCGCGTTCTTGTAATCGTCCACGATTTTAGCGTAACGCATCGTCGTGTTAAGGTCACTATGACCGAGTACTTTTTGAAGTATCTCAAGAGGTACGCCCTTTATCAAAGAAAGAGTCGCAAATGTGTGACGGGCTACGTGTGTTGTAACTAACTCATACTTAGGAACAAAGCGAACCACAGGAAAACCATTCTTGTACTCTACAATTTGTACCTTGTCTTTTATCCCAGCAGTTTCCGCAATAGTCTTTAAGTGCTGGTTCATTTTCTGATTCGACAAAACAGGAAGCGAAGAAAAACCGCCCGAATATCTTTCTAATATCTCAACCGCAGAACCCAAAAGAGGAACTTCAATGTGTTTTACCGAGCCGACCACCGAACGAGATTTTTCAGGTATCAATTCTATCACCGAATAAGAAGCACGCTCTTTAATTTGGGAAGGACGCAAACCGCGCAAATCGCTGTATCTCAACCCTGTAAAGCAACAGAATACAAAGGCATCTCGAACTTTAGTTAAGTATTCGGGCAAAACACAGCAGCGTATCAATTCAAGTTCGGCCACACTCAAAAAAATTCGCTCTGTCTCAACTTCCTTTTTAAACTTTACTGGAAACACCTTACCGCGGCTCAATAAATACGCTTTTATACAAGAGTTCGCCTTCGCAATCGTATTCGGATGAAGCCCTAAAGAAGTCTGAAACGAAACAAAACGCTTATGAAAGTCTGCATCATAAACTACTATCTTGCCATTTTCAGACTCATAACGAAGTAAACGCGTAAGTACAGTTTGATAATTTTTTAAAGAAGATTCACGAATCAAAGGCCGCTTCTCCTCAATAAACCGAATAAAGTCAGACGTGAATAAATCCTTTGTAGTAGGAGCAACGGGCAAAAGAGACGCTCTTAAAAGTTCGGGAGTCGGTTCTATACCTTCAGAAACCAAACCGCGAAACGACACCAGCAAACGAGTTTCTAAAGAATCCAACAATTCGTTCGCCGAGAGCCAGCCATCGAACGACCGACGAAAACGCATCTTTTTAGCATCCCAATCTTTCACAAGACATTTTTCACCCGTAAAATATCTAAATTTTGCCCTTAAAAGATAAATCAAGAAACACAGGACACAATCCAAATTTATCAGGTTTACTTTCCACCAAACGAAATAAAATTTTCATGGTGACAGAATAGGTGACGAATTTT
>JBGAUP010000285.1:0-7271 GCA_044228585.1 Runella sp.
CGTCGCAGGTCGTGAGACGGCACTTGTGAATTTTATTGCCAATGGAATCATTGGAATCAATAACGTATCGCGCGTAGAACAAATGGCCATGTACGACTTAATGCGCAAAAACCCAGCATACGACATGATTATTTTTCCACAATTTGAAGCGCGTCGAAAATGGTTTATTGTGGGTTCAAAAACCCACGTAATGGTAAAAGCTCGATTGGCAAGACTAAAGCCTACGAAATAAGCGCTCAACCAAAATTTCAATTAAAGTCGCTTTTCTCAAACATAATCCGTACTTTTGCGCAAATTTTCTTAGGCATGGCGTCTTTCAATCCAATAAAAATCTTCTCGGGTTCTCAATCTAATTATTTGGCCGAAAAAATCGCTCGTCACTACGGTAGAGACCTGGGAGGGTATAATCTGCGCAAATTTAGCGACGGTGAATTGTCACCCAGCTTTGAGGAATCACTCCGGGGATGCGATGTGTATTTGGTGCAATCTACCTTTGCCTCTTCCGACAATTTCATGGAGCTATTGCTGATGATTGATGCCGCAAAACGCGCCTCAGCCCACGAAATCACGGCGGTTATCCCTTATTTTGGATACGCTCGTCAAGATCGTAAAGACAAACCACGCGTACCCATCGCCGCCAAGTTGGTAGCCAACCTACTCACTGCCGCAGGGGCCGAGCAAATCATGACGCTTGATTTACACTCAGGAGCCATTCAAGGCTTTTTTGATATTCCAGTAGTACATCTGGAAGGGTCAAGTGTTTTCGTTCCTTACATCAAAAGCTTAGGATTAGACAATTTAGTGGTAGCCTCTCCCGACGTAGGTGGAGCCGCCAGAGCGCGCAATTTTGCTAAGTTTTTCAATGCCGACATCATCCTTTGTGACAAATACCGCAAACGTGCCAACGAAGTGGCTTCCATGCAGGTAATTGGAGATGTAAAAGACGCCAATGTCGTGTTTATTGATGATTTAATTGACACAGGAGGCACGATTTGTAAAGCAGCGGAGTTGGTAATGAGCAAAGGGGCCAAGTCGGTACGGGCTATCTGTACCCACCCTGTGATGTCGGGCGACGCCCACGCACGAATCAGAGGCTCAGTATTGGATGAACTTATCGTGACCGACACCATTCCATTGCGCGAAGAAAACGAGAAAATTAAGGTATTGTCGGTGTCAGAGCTATTTGCAAAGGCCATCGGACGTATCCGCGATCATGAATCTATTAGCTCATTATTTATAAATCCAGCGTAGGCATTCGTTTACGCTTTCTAACACATACCTTTTAATACCCCAAGGTATGATTTCACTAAAAAACTCCCCTTTGGGGTTGGGGGCCAAATAATTATGAAAAGTACAGAGATTGTAGGGTTTAAAAGAGCGAATCTCGGCAAACAAGATGCTCGTGCCTTGCGCGAAGCAGCTATGGTTCCATGTGTATTGTACGGTGGTGCAGATCAAGTACATTTTTCCGCACCCATGTATTTATTTCGTGATATCCTTTTCACACCTGACGTTTACAAAGTGACGTTGAACATTGAAGGAGATATTCACTACGCTATTTTACAAGATGTGCAGTATCACCCAGTAAGTGATATTATTTTGCACGCCGACTTCTTGTTGATAGACGACAAAAAAGAAATCAAGGTAGAAGTACCCGTTCGTTTCAAAGGAACTGCCGTAGGCGTAACTAAAGGGGGTAAATTGGTACAAAAGCTCCGTAAAATCAAAGTACAGGGTTTAGCCGATAATATTCCTGATTATGTAGATGTACCTGTGGCTGACCTTGATTTGGGTAAGTCAGTAAAAGTAGGACACCTCAAAGTGGAAGGTTTTAAAATCTTGAACAACGCTTCTTTGCCAATTGCGGGGGTTGAAATCCCACGGGCATTGCGTGGCACGTTGAAATAGTCTTTTTTAGAATAGCTAATAGACAAGAAGCCCCGCAATTGCGGGGCTTCTTCATTTGGATAGTACTTTATATCTGCCTTTATAATTAGGCTTTTACCGTCATTTGCGCTTTGAGCTTATCTTCTAATACCACTTGAGAAGCTGCCCCCACAACACGGTCAACGAGTTGTCCATCTTTGAAAAACAATAAAGTTGGAATGCTACGAATACCAAACTTCATGGCTGTTTCAGGATTCATATCTACATCCACTTTACCTACTATTGCTTGACCTTCGTAAGTTTCTGCGATTCTTTCCACTACTGGTCCTACCATGCGGCAAGGTCCACACCACTCGGCCCAAAAGTCCACCAATACTGGTTTATCAGAATTTGCGACTAAATCGCTGAAGTTTGCATCCGTAATTTCGAGCGCCTTTCCCATTTTTGTAATATTTAACCGGGTCGCCGGTACGATTAGTGATTTGTTTGTATTTGATTGGTAAACCATGCAGCCTATGGCAAAAGTTCCCAATGAGAGGCTTGTCTTATCGAAGAGTTTTTATTTCTAAAACTTGGGAAATGAGTTGCTCGGTTGATAATAAAGCATCTAACCAATAAATTTTTAGGCCATCCCGTTCCATTTTTCGAAAGAATGTCATTTGCCTTTTCGCAAACTGATGAATCGCCACGTTGAGGCGTTCTACCATCGTGGCATAATCTAACGTACCCAGAAGATATTCGGTAATAAATTTATATTCTAACCCGTAGTAAATCAGCTTCTCGGCTGAAATTCCGCGGTCTAATAACCCTTTTACTTCTTCAATCATACCGTTTTGTAAACGCTCATGCAGGCGCCGCGTAATGCGAGTACGACGTTCTTCAACGGGTAGGTTCAGTCCAAAAATTTGGTAATCCATGGACGGATAATGGGTATCCGATAACGGATACTTTTGTAAAAACACGGCAATCTCAATAGCCCGAATGAGACGTTTTCGGGTGGAAGTATCGGCTAAAGATGTGTAATGAGAAGGCGTACTATTAAATTTTTTCAATAACTCTTCATTCGAGTATTGAGAAAGAGTTTCTCTTAAATTTTCATCAATGGGAATAGCAGTGAATTGGTGTTCTTTCAAAACAGCCTCAATGTAAAAGCCCGTTCCACCGCATAAAATCGGGGTTCGTCCTCGGGCCAGAATACCAGCAAATGCTTGCTGAAAATCCTGTTGAAAACGATGGACATTATAGGAATCGCCCGCCTCTACAATATCTATCAAATGATACGGAATCTCCTGATTATTAATTATATACTCTCCCAAATCCTTCCCTGTTCCGATGTTCATGTCACGATATACTTGTCGTGAATCAGCACTGATGATCTCCCCATCTATTTTAGCAGCTAAATGGGTAGCCAAATGGGTTTTACCACAGGCCGTAGGGCCAAGAATGACGATAAGATTTGGGTTTACAGTTGGCAAATTATAGTATTGGATGGAATGCCTATCGAAGTAAGAGGGAGGAGATAAGAATTGTTTTTTCTTACCTCCTCCTTCCTGCCACAAATTTTAAATACTCTGTTCGGTTTCAAGCACTTCCGTTTCCATCAGTTGTTTTACTTCTTGTTTTTGATGAGCATTATTTAACGCTGCTTTGACAAAATGCACAAAAAGTGGATGAGGTGCCATCACGGTACTTTTCAGTTCGGGGTGGTACTGAACTCCGATAAAATAAGGGTGTTTGGGCAATTCTATTACCTCCACTAAATCATTTTCGGGGTTAATACCCGACAATACCATCCCCGCTTTTTCAAAATCTTTTCGGTATTGGTTGTTGAATTCATAGCGGTGACGGTGACGCTCGCTGATATTGGTTTTTCCGTAAATCTTGTGCGCCAAGGTATTGGGCTGTAGTTTACAAGCATACGCTCCCAAACGCATTGTACCACCTTTGTTGGTAATACTTTTTTGTTCTTCCATCATCCCAATCACCGCATGATCGGTTTCACTATCCATTTCGGTTGAGTGTGCATCTGCCCAACCCAATACATTACGGGCGTACTCAATGACGGCCATTTGCATTCCGAGGCAAATTCCGAAGAAAGGAATATTGTTTTCTCTAACGTACTGTACTGCGGCAATTTTGCCCTCAATACCACGTTCTCCAAAACCTGGTGCTACCAGTACCCCATCCAAAGCGGCCATTTTTTCGCCTGCATTTTCAGGCGTAAGGTGTTCTGAATGAATCCATTCGATTTCAACTTTACATTCATTGACAGCCCCCGCATGAATAAACGACTCCGTAATGGATTTGTAAGCATCGTGTAGTTCTACGTATTTTCCTACTAAGCCAACGCGAATGGTACTTTTTGGATTTTTGAGACGATCTACAAACTCTTGCCAAGCATCCAAATCCACATCTTTGTCGTCGTAGATGTCCAGCATATACAATACGCGCTGGTCGAGGCGTTCTTTTTTCATCAACAACGGTACATCGTAAATAGTAGAAGCATCCATGGCTTCAATGACCGAAGCAGGTTGTACATTACAGAAAAGCGCGATTTTTTTACGCATCTCCACTGGCAGCGGATGCTCGGTACGGCATACCAAAATATCGGGCTGAATACCTGATTCCTGTAACATCCTGACGGAGTGCTGGGTAGGTTTGGTCTTTAATTCTCCCGCCGAACTCAAATAAGGAATTAACGTAAGATGGATCACAAGCGCGTCGTTTTCGCCCAGTTCAAATTTCAACTGACGAACGGCCTCCAAAAATGGTAATGATTCGATATCACCCACGCATCCCCCGATTTCGGTAATAACAATATCATACTCGCCCGACTCTCCAAGCAAAAGCATTCTTTTCTTGATTTCGTCGGTGATGTGCGGCACAACCTGTACGGTTTTACCCAAGAAATCACCGCGACGCTCGCGCATGATGACATCGTAGTAGATGCGCCCCGTCGTAACATTGTTGGCTTGAGAAGTACGTTCATTTAAAAAACGTTCGTAGTGACCTAAATCGAGGTCCGTTTCGGCACCGTCGTCGGTGACATAACATTCGCCGTGTTCGTAGGGATTGAGTGTTCCTGGGTCAACGTTAATGTATGGATCAAACTTTTGAATCGTGACCGACAATCCTCGCGATTGAAGGAGTTTGGCGAGCGAAGAGCCGATGATGCCTTTTCCCAAAGAAGACGTTACACCGCCAGTAACGAAGATATATTTTGCGGTTTTTTGCCCGTGAGCAGCCATGACTTTATAGTTTGGTTGGACTGGTTACGGGATACAAAGGTACAGAAAATTAGCTCTGAGTTGCTATCTGGATTTAAGTTGATTTTTAGGTTTAACCCTAACCACTTGATATACAACGACAATCATAAATATAAAATTTATACAAAATAGCTAAGAAGAGGATTTCGATGCTCTTTAAATCAACTTTTGTACTTTTACTTCTTAAATCTTATCACTGATATGACCTCTGGCTTTCGTTCGTTACTACGCTTGCTTGTAGTGGTAGTTCTTGTCTTCGGAGTCATCGCTGTCTGGGAGACTTTTAAGGCAGGAAAATGGTTTCCATTTAACAACGACAACGAGACCCAAACGACCCACGCAATGGTTTTGGAAGAGATACAATCGTTGGGGAAACTGGAGCTTATACGTTACAATTTCAAAGACATCGTAGAGCATGAGCAGGTAGTGCAATGGTTGCCCAATCCGAAGGCCGTATTGATCGTGCAAGGAGAGGCTATTGGTTGCATAGATTTAACCAGGATAGCCACATCTGACGTCAATACAGAATCCGACACTGTGGTGGTACACTTGCCCGAACCAGAACTATGCAGTTATAAAATTGACCATTCAAAATCAAAAGTGTACAATACAGAATATGCCTTTATGGAAGAGGCTAAATTGGTGCAGGAAGCCTATCAACAAGCCGAACAGCAAATCCAAAAAGCCGCGTTGGACATGGGAATTTTAGAGCAAACCAAACGCAACGCCGAACAAATTTTAAAACCCGTTTTGGAGAAAGTGTCAGGCAAAAAGGTGGTACTTCGCTACCGAATGAAAGCGACGCTTCCTAAACCAAGATAAATCCTTAACGCTGACAGGGTTTGAAACGCCCAACGGCCAGTTTTTGTCAGCGTTGGAAAAAAGCATTACATTACACAAAAACCTATGATAACAATGAACCAATTCTGCAAAGTAATCCCCCAGTTGTTGGGAATGCTCCTACTTACTATGCTGGCGCAAGCACAGTCTATTTCCATTGCTTCGCCCGACAAAGCAATTGTTTTAAAAACTACACTTACTGCAAACGGTAATTTTCAATACAGCGTCAGTTACAAAAAAACGACATTTATCGAACCCTCTACCCTCGGCTTTTCGTTAAGCCGTCCTAAAACGATGCTTACGCAGTTTTCGTTGGTAAACATTGATTCTGCTACTGTGGACGAAACATGGAAGCCTGTTTGGGGAGAGGTGAACAAAATTCGGAACCATTACAAAGCACTGACATTGACCCTCAAAGACAAAGCCGGGATTGTCGTGAAAGTCGCTTTTCGGGTGTTCAATGAAGGGGTTGGTTTTCGGTATGAATTTCCTAAACAAGAACACCTCAATCATTTTGTGGTGGCCGATGAATTGACGCAGATTAATCTGACAGGAGACTATAAAGCCTTTTGGATTCCTGGCGACTACGATACGAATGAGTATTTGTACAACACCACCAAACTCAGTGAAGTCAACGCGGTGGCGGCAGCGGCCAAAGAGACCGATATTGCCCTTAAATCGGTGATTGGACCTAATGTGATTCAGGTGCCGCTGATGCTCAAAACCCCAACGGGAATGTACATCAACATCCACGAGGCGGCGTTGGTCAATTACCCTGTGATGCACTTATCGTTAGATAAAAAATCATTTACGCTTACTTCTCACTTAGTGCCTGATGCCGTAGGTAATAAAGCCTATTTGCAGACGCCCTTTACCACCCCGTGGCGGACGATTAACGTGAGCGATAAAGCGACGGATATTTTGGCTTCTAAAATGATTTTGAACCTCAACGAGCCTTCCAAAATCGAAGATGTATCGTGGATAAAACCGCAGAAATTTATCGGGATGTGGTGGGAAATGCACGTCGGAAAAGCGACTTGGGAAAAATCAAGTGGAAAACATGGCGCCAACACCGCCAACGTTAAAACCTACATTGATTTTGCAGCCCAACACGGCTTCGATGGCGTATTGGTGGAAGGTTGGAACGAAGGCTGGGAAGATTGGTTTGGCAACTGGAAAGAAAATGTGTTCGATTTTATTACCCCTTATTCCGATTACAACACCAAGGAATTGACCGACTATGCTCGTCAAAAAGGTGTTCGGATTATCATGCACCAC
>JBGAUP010000286.1:0-9335 GCA_044228585.1 Runella sp.
AATTTCCACGCAAATTGGCCCCGTTTATAGTAATATACTGGATAATGATACTCGCTTTCTGTTTTCAATTATTCCTCCCAAATTTGATACATACCAAAATCACAGTACACCCGTCAATACGGTAATTTGGGGAGTACTTTCGGCACTATTTTTAGGAATTTACATTTTTTACTGGGTTTTCTGCTGGAGTACTCAACGGCACTATGAGCGTGCATTTCTAATCTTAGCTGTTTATTTATTGCTCTTACGAGCATGGATGCTTTATTTTGGTGTACCGTTTTTATTCTCCGAAACGGATTTATTCAACCCCAAATTTTATGCTTCGTCTCCCATAGCCCCCTCCTTAGGCGATTTGCTATTGAATTGCCTGGTTGTATTTATTTTGGTACTGTACTTAGCCGATTTTTATTTCCGTTCCAAAACCTATTCTAAACTATTACACATATCCGACAACCTCAAAACACTTTTATCCTCCTTATTAGTTATCCTTAGTTTTTGGGTGTTCTATGGCAGTTTTTCCGAACTCAAAAATATTTATGAAAAATCTCAATTTACGCTTGATATTACCTTGAGTATCTCTTTTTCGCTACTCAAAATAGTTTGTATCATTATATTTATTTTTATCTCAAGCATTTATTTTCTTAGCACCCATCTACTGGTTAGTTTATTTATTCGTTTCAACCCCAAAAATCGGACACGGGGTGCTATCATTTTCGGCATTAGCTTATTATTGTTTTTGCTGGGAATGTGGTTAGCCAACGTCGAAATAGAGTGGATTTTTGCCATACATGCTATTTATTTTCTTGTTCTTTATTTTTCGCGTTTTCCCCGTATTCTATATGCTTTTCGATACCGTACTACGATTTATTATTTCACAGGTGCGTTTTTCTGGGCACTTATCACCACTTACGTAGATTATACTGAAGAAGACCAAAAAGACATTACTAATAAAAAAGAGTTTGGCCAACAAATAATTGCCGAGAACGATGGATTTGGGGAGTTTTTGCTTGATCGAGCCAAAGAATCTATCAGTAAAGATGTTGATATTCAAAACACCTTTATAAGTGATACCATTCTATCACGCGAACGCATCCAGCAAAAAGTCAAAAGTATCCATTTAGATAAGTACTTTGATAAGTATGACATAGAGGTGCTTTCTTTCCAAGCCAACGGGCAACCTTTAGATAACACTACCGCCGCACAATCTTTTGATGAATACACTCAGTATTATCGTCAGTCCAAATACCAAACCCGTTACCCATCGCTCTTTTTCATTAATGACATCGTTAATAATTTCAAAAAGCAATATCTGAGTCTAATTGACATCCGTAAGGATTCGGTATTAGTAGGATGGGTGGTATTGAATCTTAACCCACGAGAAGACCAGCCCAAAAATGTCTATCCAGAATTATTGATGGACAAGAAGTTTGTCCAAGCTCCCGAAACTCGCCAGTATAGTTATGCTATTTATAATTCCAGTAAACAACTGGTGTACAGCGTAGGAAGCTATAACTACGACCGAAAAATGCCGCTTGCGGAGTTAGAAGGTACTGACTTATTTGACTGTGGTGTATTACTTTACGATTATAAACACGTAGGCAGTAGGGACAAAAATAAGCGGTACGTGGTTGTATCCTCTAAGTCTTATCCTTTTAAAAGCATCACTTCAAATTTTTCTTTTTTGTACCTAATCTTGGTATTGTACGTCATCTGTATTATTGCGGTATATGCCCTCAAATATGGTTTGCGTCGCTTAAAAATCAACTATACTACTAAAATTCAAATTTTACTAAATGTGGCTTTCTTCTTGCCACTTATTTTAATTGTATTGATTACCTTGAGCGTTATTAACTCCAATTATTATAACAATCAAGAAAGTACTTATCTGGCCAGTACCAAAAACGTAGCCGTCAATTTTGCTCCTTACCTTGAAGAACACCTCCGCGGAGGACGAAGTAAGGCATCAATGGAAGAGGAATTAGGGAAAATTGCTCGGGATGCCAATGTGGACATTAATTTTTTTACTAACGCAGGGGAACTATACACTACCACCAAACCGCTGATTTACGAAAGCAAACTTCTGTCAAAATGGTTGAATCCAGAAGCCTATATTCACCTTCTACAAGACCGTGAAAATGAGGTGCTTTTGAGCGAATCGTTGGGTAATAAACAATACCGTACCGCTTATGTCACTGTACGCGCAAGTAGTAGCAGCAAACCGTTGGGAGTTTTGAGTATTCCCCATTTTGATTCCAAACCCGAACTCGACCGTCAAATTATTGAAGTAATTGCTACTATTTTAAGTGTCTTTGCTTTCATGTTCTTAGTGTTTCTGGCCCTGTCTTATTGGGCATCCAATCTCTTGACAATACCACTACGAATTATGACCCACAAATTCCGCCGCATCAACCTTCACCAACTCAACGAACCAGTTGATTGGAAATCGGATGATGAAATCGGTACATTGGTCAAATCTTACAACGAGATGCTCACGAAATTGAGCGAAAGTAAAGAAGAACTGGCTAAAAATGAGAAACAGACAGCTTGGCGTGAAATGGCAAAGCAGGTAGCACACGAAATCAAGAACCCGCTGACGCCGATGAAGCTAACCATTCAGCAATTGCAGCGAACCATGCTGCGTGATTTGCCGCCTAATATGCCTCAAAGTGAGCGTATTCGCCGAACTTTTGAATCACTTATTGACCAAATTGACAATATTAGTGACATTGCCACTTCTTTCTCGGATTTTGCCAAGATGCCGCTCCCTAAAAATGAGTTGTTTGAAATTTCTTCTGTCCTCAATAAAGCCGCAGACCTCTATTCTGACGACCAAAAAATTACACTTCGCCGTGATATTCAAGCACGTAGAGTCAATGTAATAGGCGACCGTCAACTTATTGGTCGTATCATTACCAACCTGATTATCAACGGTATTCAGTCTGTGCCCGAAGGCCGTCGGCCTGAAATATCACTGCGCCTTCGTACTGATGATACCAACGTATATATTGAAGTCCAAGACAATGGGAATGGGATTCCTGAATCTATTCGCCCTAAAGTCTTTTTGCCTAATTTTAGTACCAAACAAGGAGGTTCTGGCTTGGGATTGGCCATTACAAACGTGGGGTCGAGCATGCGGGGGGGAATATTTGGTTTGAAAGCGAAGAGGGTATGGGGACTACTTTTTTTCTCTCACTACCCATTAGCTATACTACTCAACCCACCGAATTAGCACTGGCCAAATAGAATTAATCTATTTAATGCACAAGCTTAGGACAGGAACCTGGGAGTGATTGACGGTATCTTCAGTCATACTACCCAAGAAAAAATGTTCTAGACCTCGACGTTGGTGTGTCCCCATCACAATCAAATCAGCTCTGTGTTCATTTGCAAAATCTAAGATTGCATCTTCTTCATTAAATATTTCGGTCATTGACACATAAAGGGTCGTATTTTTTAAGCCCGATGCTTTCACTAACTCTTCTTTTCGAGCTTCAGCAGCTTCGTTATTCATAAAATGACGAGGATTATTGAGGTACAACAACACTATGTCCCCTTCAAATAGACCTTGCAATGAGGCCAAAGTACTAAATGCAGCCAATTGGTCATCGCCTAAAGTAGTTGGAAAAACAATTTTCTTGAATGATTTTACTAAAGAAGGAATCGTAAGTACAGGGCATTGCACTCGACGAATCACTTTCTCGGTATTAGAACCAATAAAAAACTCTTCCAATCCCGACACACCCCGCGTTCCCATCACAATCAAATCTATCCTCTGCTCTTTGACCGTTTTCTCTATTACTTTTACCAAAGGACCGTCAATCACCGCTGTTTGAACTTTTATACTTGCAAATTTCCCATTGTCAGCAATTTCATTGAGTATTTTAGCGAGACTCCCTTTGACCATTGCCAAGTATTCATCCTCAATCGCCCTATCATAAAGATGATATTCTGGTAAAGGTGTATCAAATACCTGTCTTTCATTGGCGTGCAAAAGCAAAATCTCAGACTTTGTTTTGATGGCTAAATCCGCTGCTACCTCAAGAGCATTTTGGGCAAAAATTGAAAAATCGGTCGGAACTAAAATCTTTTTCATTGTGCTACATTAATAAATAGGTGATGAGTCAAAGTAGAAGAATAGCAGCAAATTAATTATGATTAATATCATCAACTGCCTGATTTACATCAATTAATAATCTATATCAAGAAAATATATAACCCCAATGCCGTGTATCAACTCATCTCTGCTTAACTTTGGTTACAAATATCAACAACGCGATATACACCAATGAATCTTTTTAAAATCAGTTGGGCTAATCTCAAAGACAAAAAGCTAAATAGTTTTTTGAGTGCATTATTAATGACGCTCGGAATCGGTATCATTTCCCTGTTATTACTCCTAAATAAGCAATTAGATGAGCAATTTCGTCGCAATATTAAGGGGATTGACATGGTAATCGGGGCAAAAAGGCAGCCACTTCAGTTGATTTTATCGAGTATTTATCAAATAGACTCTCCTACGGGCAATGTATCGCTGGATGAAGCACAACGCGTTATGCGAAATCCGTTGGTTAAAACGGCTATTCCCCTTGCAATGGGCGATAACTATATGTCGTACCGAATTGTCGGAACAAATGCCAAATACCCCAATCATTTTGAAGCCAAAGTCAAAGAAGGACGGCTTTTTGAAACCACTTTAGAAGCTACGCTCGGTGCTAAGGTAGCACGTGTAACAGGTCTAAAAATAGGCGATACTTTCTCTGGGGCGC
The DNA here is from genome assembly GCA_044228585.1 of Runella sp. Lineage (GTDB taxonomy): Bacteria > Bacteroidota > Bacteroidia > Cytophagales > Spirosomataceae > Runella. The sequence goes on from JBGAUP010000286.1 coordinate 4,767, forward strand.
ACGGTTTCGATAATATGGACGATGTACACGGCGACAAAAAATACAAAGTCGTTGGGATTTTTGAAACCAATAACTCGGTAGTTGACCAACTTATTTTGACGGATATTTCGAGTGTTTGGTCTATCCACGAACATGCCGAAGAAGAAGGCAAAGGGGCCAATGTAACTTCTATGCTTACGGGCGGAGATTCTACCCAAAAAGACGACCCAAGTCAAGAAATTACGAGCCTTTTGGTAAAATTTCGTAACCCAATGGGAATGGTTGCCTTACCACGTTTTATCAACGAAAATACTAAAATGCAGGCCGCTTCGGTAGCTTTTGAAATCAATCGTTTGTTTTCAATGCTCGGAGTGGGCATTGATACACTACGCGCTATTGCTCTGATAATCATTTTAATAGCAGGCATTAGTGTCTTCGTGTCGCTCTACAATTCACTCAAAGAACGCAAATACGAAATGGCTCTAATGCTTTCGATGGGTGCTACTCGTACGAAGCTGTTTGTCATGTTGTTGTTAGAAGGTATCATATTGGCTGTTGTAGGCTACGGAGCAGGTGTTTTGTTGAGTCGTCTGGGGCTGTGGCTTTTCAGTCGCGCTGCCGAGTCTGATTATCACTACTCATTTGCGGATTTTAGCTTACTTCCCGAAGAAATCTGGTTGTTTGGAGGGGCTATTTTACTCGGAATTTTGGCGGCTGCTATTCCGTCTTTGGGAATTTACCGAATCAATTTGTCACGGACATTGGCAGAGGAGTAGCTTATAAGGAGGAGTTTACACCCCCAAATCTTGGTGTAAACTCCTCACTTCTTCCCCAAAAAACACTTTCGATTGGCGGTCAAAGGCTTCGGTAGAGTCGGTAGTATAAAAAATGCGCTTACCGTTTTTGCTGCATTGGGCTTCTATTTCAGGATGACGTTGTAAGTAATTTGCCAAACTATGAGCCACAATCTCCGCTTGATTGATAATTTGAATGTGTGCAGGCAAAACTGACGTATTTTATTGATTAATAGCGGATAATGAGTACAACCCAACAAAACAGCATCAATTTTTGGTGATTGCTCCAATAGCTTATTTACGTGTTTTTTGACGAAATAATCAGCTCCATCGCTGTCAAACTCTCCATTTTCAATCAACGGAACCCACATTGGGCAGGCTTCCTGATATACTTTCAGTTGTGGAAAAAATTTTTCAATCTCCACCAAATACGATTCTGAGGCCACGGTTCCTGCCGTAGCAAAAATACCAATGTGATTGGTGTGGGTGTAATTTCCAATGACCTCTGTAGTGGGGCGAATGACGCCTAAAACTCGTCTTTCGGGGGCGATATGCGGCAAATCTAATTGCTGAATATTTCGTAAGGCCTTAGCAGAAGCGGTATTACAGGCCAAAATCACCAGTGGACAGCCTTTCGAGAACAAATGCTTGACACATTCTAAAGTATAGTGATAAACCGTATCAAACGAGCGCGTACCGTAGGGGGCACGTGCATTATCACCTAAATATAAATAATCGTATTGAGGCAATGCTTTGACCAATTCTTGTAGAACGGTAAGCCCCCCATATCCCGAATCAAATACCCCAATCGGCCCCAAAATTAATGCGTTAAAGTTTTTAACAAATAGTTTTTTATAGGAAATTCAGATATACTTCTATTCCCCAATACCTTGGACGACTCCACGCAATTTGATCCCCCCAATCATATTCCCAACCGTGTTGAATAAACTGCCTATTGGTTAAATTTTTACCCCAAAGTGCTATACTCCATTTACCATCACGAGGGGCAATCGCAACTCGGCCATTAACAATGGCAGCCGATTGGCGGGCAATAATTTCAGAGTTAGAGATATCATTATACACCTTCCCCGTTTGATTGATATTTAGCCCAATGAATAGTTTCTTTTTATCTCCCAATGAAGTAATATACTCAGGAGCAAATGAAAACGTAAAATTTGGAGCTTTCAACAAACGGTTTCCTGCGTAATTTATGGGGTTTCCGTTTTCATCGTCTCCAAAAGGAAAGTCAATATATTTGAAATTAAGGTAGCCTAATGATACATCAAGCCTAAACTTTTTAAGCATACCCGAAAATTCTGTCTCAAATCCCCAACCACGGGTTTTGTTCGCATTTGCAACTTTTACCCGCGTACCTTGGTCTAACAACTCCTGCTTGTTGATATAATCTGTATAAAATAAGGCGGCATTGAGCCGAACCCGGTCACTAAATTTCGATTTTACACCTAACTCGTAGCTATTCACATACTCTGGTTTAAATACCAAGCCACCTCCGTCAGGGTCTGTAATAACACTGGTATTAAATCCCGCCCCTTTAAATCCCCGAACAAACTTGGCGTAGCCCATGACAAAAGGATTCACCTTATAATCTAAGCCCACATCGTAGGATAAAACATTGTCTGTTGTAGTACGCTCAACGGGGGTGTCTTCTGTACCTACATCGGTCGCGTATATATCTATCAACCCCACTGGTATTCCGTTTTCGTAATGATACCTAAGTTTTTGGTAATAGGCTAAGGTTTTCTTTTCGGAAGTAAACCGCAGCCCTCCATTCAATTTCCAACGTTCATTTAATTCTAAACTCCCTGAAATAAACGCAGCAACGCTTCTTGAACGGATATTCCCTTGGGTAGTGTAGCCTTCATAGTCAAAATTAGGAGCGTTAATTTTAGTGCCTAATAAGTCTTCGCCAATAGGGATAAAATCCCGATTAAGGGTAAAAGTATCTAAAGCACCTATCCGTTCATTCAAAAAGTAAAGCCCCCCTACATAAGCAAATTTCTGTTCTCTTGGGGAGTTAATTCGGATTTCTTGACTGACATTACGGAGTTTTTGAATACGCCCCCAGCGCGATACATCAGCTCGCGCCACGTCGTTATCTCCCAAATAATCATCTATGGAATTATTGTAAGCCGAAATTACGGTCAACTTATTCTGGGGATTTAGCTCTACTTCAGCTTTTACCACCCCTCCGTACTGTTGGCGTTGAAAGTAAGCAGGCAGGTTTTGCTCAGTTTCATCTTTTTCATCGGCAGAAATTCCCAAAGGATCATAATCTGGCTTACTGGCATAGACAAAAGTGTTCTCTGCATTATTGTCTTTGCCATAATGTGCCCTAAAAGAGATACTGGTTTTAGTATTGGGAGTATAGAGCAACGAACTACGAAAACCAAAGAAATTGGTCTTATTTTGGGCTTCTACTTCAGGCACTCGGTCGTTTATGTAACCATTTCTTCTGGTCAAAGCTCCTGTTACACGCCACGCTAATTTATTTTTAATCTGTTCTTTGTTGAATTTACCACGTGCTTGAATAAAATTGTAGTTCCCATAGTTTAGCTCAATTTGCCCATTATTTGCCATTTCTGGCTTTTCCGAGACCACATGGATTACCCCTCCTATTGTATTTTTTCCAAACAGTGTTCCTTGAGGACCTCGCAAAATCTCAACGCGTTCGATATCCATTAGTGTTGAATTAAAGCTAAAACTTCGGGAAAAATATACATCATCAATGTAAAGGGCCACCGTTGACTCAAAACCAACATTATCAAAAACAGTAGAAAGTCCTCTCAAAGAGAAAGTTACCTGAGAACTAAGCCACGAATCGGTGATAAGATTGGGCGTTGTGTTAAGCGCCTCCATGGTATTGTAAATACTACGTGCTTCCAAATCGCGATTTGAAACAACCGAAGCAGATACAGGAACCTGTTGCAAGAACTCTTCTACGCGATTGGCAGCTACTTTCAAATCAGACAGTTGAACTTCGCTGCTAATCATCTTAAAATCCAAAAGCAGTCTTCCTTCTTGCGGAGTTATATTTTGTTCAATGTCTCGAAATCCCACAAACCGAACCACCAAGGTGACAGGTTTTGAAATAGTAAGACGATAACGGCCATTTGCGTCGGTAATCGTCCCTCGATTAGTGGCTTTTATAAAAACAGACGTCCCCACTAAGGGTTCACCATTAGTAGCCCGAATTACCCTTCCCGAGACAATCGTATTTTGTGCCTGACACCAAATCAACCCTACTCCCCAAGCAATGACCAGAAGTAAAAAGTTTTTCATAAAAACGTTAGACTTAATTATTTTTCAGATGATTTGGCAAGACTCCCTTCTAACATCTTCAATACTTTGTCTCGATAAAGTTTTACCTTTTCGACATCCTGCTGCTCTTCAAAGGGCTTATTGCTGAAGCGCGTTTTTTGAAGTAATTTAGGCTCTACCAAAAGGAGCGTCTTATTAGTATCAAACCTATGGGGCTGAAATTGAAGTACTACTTCCAGAATTGTATCCAGTGTTTTATCAAATATCCACCAAGCTTCTGCTTGTGCATCAAATTCTTTGGTAATCTTAAGCTCTCCCTCTTCGGCATTATCATCAAATTTAAAACCAGATTCTGCTTGATTGAGAATATTTAAAAATTGCTGACGACTCTCTTTAGGGGAAAGAGGATAAATTCTGATTATTTTATTGTCAGATAAAATATTTTTGTCGTAACGAAGCTGTTCTATCAACGTGTATGCCTCTTGAAGTTTGGCGTTAGATTCTGCCAAATTATAAG
>JBGAUP010000287.1:0-7142 GCA_044228585.1 Runella sp.
ATTATTATTGACGGAAAATCAACCGATAAAACCCCTGAAATCGTCAGAAGTTACGGCACGAAAATTGCTGTATTTATATCCGAAAAAGATGCGGGTATATATGATGCCATGAATAAGGGCATAGCCCGAGCCACTGGCGAAGTGATAGGAATCTTGAATGCCGACGATTTTTATCAAGATACCTATGTGATTGAAAAGATAGTGTCTCAGCTCAATAAAACAAACGCCGACGGCATCTATGGAGATTTGATTTACGTAGATAGCAAGAATACAGAATGTATAAAACGCTATTGGAAATCAGGCGAGTTTCATAAAGATAAGTTTTTGTACGGATGGATGCCTCCCCACCCAACGTTTTTCTTACGGCGTGCGTCTTATGAACAATTTGGCCACTACCGAACAGACTTAGGAAGTGCGGCTGATTATGAATTGATGCTGCGGATGATATATAAATACAACGTAAAGATGGCTTACTTACCCGAAATTGTTACGGTGATGAGAACGGGAGGGGTCAGCAATCATACCGTTGGGAATCGTCTAAAAGCCAACAAGAGTGATAGAGTTGCTTGGCAGATTAATGGGCTAAGACCTTATTGGTTTACCCTGTGGTTGAAGCCTATTCGTAAGGTTTTACAATTTGTTTACAGGCCAAAATTACCGAATAATAAATAGAAGGTTATTTTCGACCTTGTTTTTTGCGTCCTAAGCTATTTTTTATAATTTTTGTCTTTCTTTATGGAGGGCAAGAAAGTTCAGAAGCGGAATTCTATGAATGCAGATATACTAATAGACGTACTTCGAAGCCAATACCAAAATATACTTCAACACGAAGTATATCAGTGTCTTATTTCGTTTTTGGTTGCTTGCGCTATCGCTATTACTTCGATTCCCGTTATTATCAATATTAGTGGCTTATTAGAGCTCAAGAAAAAACCAAATTTTCGGAGTGCTCACCAAGAAGAAACGCCAGAGTTTGGCGGTATAGCTATCTATGCGTCTTTATTGATAGCCCATTTTTTGTGGCCTCACACCAACGAACAAACCGATGCTTACCTTACGAGTTTAGCGGTTGTAGGTTTGACGATTTTGTTTTTCTTGGGTTTGAAAGATGACATATTGGTCCTTGATCCTAACAAAAAACTGTTGCTTCAAGTAGTGGCTGTTTCGACGTTGATTTTACTCGGTGGCCTCAAGGTAGATAATTTTTTCGGGATTTTTGGCTGGTATCATATACCTGATATTATAAGTATTCCTTTTACTATATTTATTTTTATTGCTATCATCAATGCCGTCAATTTGATTGACGGGGTAGATGGACTGGCGGGTGGAATTGCCTTTATTGCAGGGCTAAGTTTTGGTACTTGGTTTTTGTTGAATCACCATTTTTCAATGGCTTGCATGGCGTTTTCGTTATCAGGAGCCTTGTTAGGTTTTTTGCGTTTCAATTTTTCCAAAACCAGCAAGATTTTTATGGGCGATACTGGCTCACTAATCGTTGGATTTTTATTGGCATTTTTTGCGGTAAAATTTATTCGACTTAACGTAACTTATCAGCACGATACCACTGCATTTTTCAATGCCCCGATATTGGCAGTAGTGTTGTTGATTGTACCTATTTTCGATACACTAAGGGTATTTTTAGTGCGGATTCTTAATCGGCGTTCGCCTTTCAAAGCTGATCGCAACCACATGCACCATGTTTTGTTAGACAATGGTTTATCTCACTTCCAAACTTCTTTTTTGTTGTGGATGATGACTTTAGTAAATGTGATAGGTTATTTTGTCACGTTTCGGTTTATTACTAATACCCAAGCGTTTTTTGTTTTGGTAGGTCTTTTCTGCTTGTATTTAGGGGCAGGTTATTTCTTAAAAATGCGTGCTTTAAAGTTAAAGAAGCATTTAAATTGGTCCGATGTGTTTAAAAGTCCAGAGAGCTCACGAGGTAAAAATTCATGGGCTCGGCGTGTAATTCGCGGCCTGTAATTTCTCTAAAGAAAGCAGAAATTACCCTTACTTGACAGATACCCCTCCCGAAACTATCATTTTCATTACATCTGCACTTGACACGTTATCAAGGTGTCTTACGCTTGTGGCTGGAACGATAAATAATTCTCCTGAAAATGCGTAAGAATGAGGACAATATACGGCTACGTACCCTTCAATGTCGAGGTGAGAGAGGTCGGTCTGGGTAATAAATCCTAATTTTTTGAGGTCTGATTGCTGGTTAATAGTGACCAAAACAGGTTGGTTAAATTTACGCTTATCACCTACAAATGCTGATATCAAATCCTTGATAGAATAATAAATGAGGCTTACCAGAGGCATTTTATTGAGCAGGCTTTTGCCAAAGCTAAAAAATGACTGAGGAATAAATCGGGAGAAAATAAATCCCAAAAAAACGATACTGGAGAGGATAATCAGCAGCCCTAAGCCAGGTAAATAAAGTGAGTTTTTACCATCGGTATCAATATAAATGGGAAGAATACTATCTAAATAGCTAATGCTTTCCTTGATAATCAGGAAGGTAAAGTAAGTGGGGGCTATGAGTACAAGACCTCTGGCAAAGTAAGCTAAGAGACGTTTTACAAGACGGTTTTGAAGCATCAGATAAAATAAATTGTTTGCTGAATACCTTGTTCAATTAGGGGTGAGTAATGGTTTTCCCTTTCGGGTATTTGATACTGTATTGCAATTCTATGATACGGTTTTCACTCGGATTTAACTGTAAATCCCACGCTAATTTTCCACTTTCTGAATAGTACTGTCCATTGTGGTCATCTGATAGTTCTACCTCAATTTGGCTGTTGCGCGAAATAGGAATTTGGTCTTCAAGATGTAGTTTTACTGTTTCATTTTTGGTATTACGGATAGTAATTCGGTATGAAAAAGACTCCCTTACATTGCTTCCTAAGGTCTTACGAGTTGTAAACTCATTCAGTTGCTCGCGCTTCACTAAAATTTTCTTATCTCTTCCCAATGAGAGTAGCAATGTGTCGTTGGGATTCGTAATATTTAACTGTGATTGGCCTACGTAAGTTCCTTCAAAATAGAGGTTAGCAGGGCCACTAAGGAGGCTGTACTTTTCCCACCCGCTAACTTTAGCTACCAAAAAAGCATCTAAATCTAACTTAGGCACGGCTTGATGCGTAAATATAGCAGGGAGTTCTACCGATTGAACATCAACCGACTGGGCTTCTCCACCCGATGTAAGGGTATAGGGTTGGGTTATGTCAAAACTAACTGAGATAGGAGCGTCGGTGACTTGAGTGATGGTAGCTACGGTTGCTATATCTTGCATGGCTTGAGGAGCGGTGGCTTCTGCGGCCATTATTGGGGCGGCGGCTTTCCTTGTTGCATACCCAACTTTAACTTTTTCGGAATCTGTTTCAGAAAAATCAACGTATTTGGTTGAAAGCTGAGGGGCCGTGCCTCCTAAAGCAGGGTTAGCCGTAGAAAGTGTAAGGCGAACTTTGTCCCAATCCATACCCGTATTCTGATATACTTGGGCTTTGTAAATTAGTTTGATGGGGCTTTTGGTGTCTTTGGCACGTAAATCATATATCGGCGACCAGCCTGCTTCATAGACTAAATAGCTTACTTCGAGTTCAACTTGACTTCGCACTTGAGTTGAGAGCGTAACCTTAATTTGTCCGCTTGGTCGGTTTCGTAGTGCGTTTTGTTGGTTGAGTTGGTTTTGTAATCGCTCTACTTTTTCTTTTTGTGCTATTATTTTCTGCTCTAATTGAATCAGCTTTGTACCTACCTCGGTGAGTCTTTCGCGATAAAAATCAGCCATATCTTCCAATTCAACTACTTTTGCGCCCGTTTGGGTGCCTCCGATGGTTTTATTGTTCAAAATCAATGCCTTTTCATTTTCGGCTACTGAGAGATTCATCTCCGTAATTTTGAGGTCATTTTTAGCAATTTTGAGAGAGTCTTCCAATCGCTGTATTCCTACGGGTTTAGTAGCATTTTTTAGGAAATTTCGCCCAAATTGTACCCCCATAATCAGGGCGTCACCTTTTCCTTTGGCCTGAAGACTTTGTGCGTCGGTATTTACAGGAATATTGTCTATGATGACCTCCGTAACGCCTGGGATGAGGGTAACTTTGGCCGTAGCGGTGAGTTGGGCTCGGTTCAAAAATACCGTTGCGTGGGTAAGTGTTGCACTGACACGCTGCTCGTCGTTGGCGAATGAGCAAAGCTGAATCAGTGTCAATTGGGCGAGGAGCAGGTATTTGTTCATGTTGTTGTTTTGAGTAAAATTAAAAACAAAATGGTTAAGGATTCATCTTTAACCCTTAACCATTTATCCTATTTTTTATTTTGTGGAAGATTAACCTTTTAGTCCTGTGTTTTTGTAAAAAGTAGTTGAGACCCAAAGTATCCCTGGGAAACAGGGTCTCTGAAATAATTTTACTTACAATAAAACCGAAGAATACAATACGACGATTGAGTTGGACTTTGTGAGGGAGTTTCTACGAGTGTAGCGATGAGTCATCCTAAAATTTAGGACAAACCCTTGGCTAATTGAAATTACGGATACCAAACAGTTGTCCAGTGGGACAATTGTTGATTATCGAAAATTTACCCATGCAAAAATGTAGAGCCGTAACTTTCTACGGCTCTGCTTTTAGGCCTTTTTGGCTTGCAGTTTTTTGAAGGTATATACCGCGGCACTTACTGCTAAAGCTACTGACAGGAGTTTGACTACTTTTTTCATGGCTTATGACCGATTTAGAGATGTGAATAAAACAGATACTCGTACTTGTGCTGATTAACGGACTTTTTGTCTTGATATTGTACTCTTAAAACTTAAATTACTTTATTCTTAGACGCGAAAAAGTACAAAAAGGTTTAAAAAATAACAATAAAATTACAGCAACAAAAGTGCCAATTTTTAAACATTCTTTTTAGCGTAGAAATACGTATTTTTTAGATCGTTAGATAACTTTCACAGTCGTTTACTTAATTCTTCGAGGTGGTTATCGGTAAAATCTAAGTGCGTCACAAACCGTACCAAATGTTTTCCAAAAGTAACAGCTCTAACTCCTTTTTGTCCTAATTGAGCTACGTAGTCGGTTGCCAAAATATTTTCGGGTAAACGGAAAATGACAATGTTGGTATCTATGGGATAAATTTCCTGTACTTCGGGGAGTTTGGTCAGCATTTCTCCAATGGAGCGGGCACGGATATGATCTTGGCGGAGACGCTCTACATGATGGTCTAAAGCATAGATTCCTGCGGCAGCCAAATAGCCTGCTTGCCGCCAGCCTCCTCCCATTGCTTTACGTGCCCGACGTGCCTGTTTGATAAATGCTTTACTTCCCAATAACAATGAGCCTACGGGACAGCCCAGACCTTTGGATAGGCAAATACTAATGCTGTCGAATACCTGTCCGTACTGAAATGGGCTTTCACCCGTTTCAACGAGTGCGTTGAAAAGTCTTGCTCCGTCTAAGTGAAGTGTTAGTCCGTTTTGCTGACACACTTCTTTGATGGCTTGAATATCCGAAAATTGATAATAGCAACCGCCGCCCTTATTCATGGTATTTTCGAGCGAAACCAAACGCGATACGGGAGCGTGTACATCGTCGGGGTTATTGATAGCATCTTTTACTTGTTGCGCGTTGATACGCCCCTTATCACCATCGAGTAGTTTTACTGAGCTCAAAGAGTTGAGGGCAATTCCTCCGCCTTCGTAGAGATAGATGTGTGAAAGTTTATCACAAATTACCTCACTACCTGGGTGAGTATGGACACGAATGGCCAACTGATTGGTTTGCGTACCAGAAGAGCAAAACAAAGCAGCTTCCATACCGAATAGCGCAGCAGCTTTTGTCTCAAGCGCGTTTACGGTAGGGTCATCGCCAAAGACATCGTCGCCGACTTCGGCGGTAAACATGGCTTCGAGCATTGCTTTGGTGGGCTTGGTGACGGTGTCGGAACGGAGGTCAATAGAGAACATTATAACAGTTGGTGTTTTATGATTCGTAATTGGCAAAAATAATGAAAGGCGAGTTGCCTCGCCTCTATTTTTATCCTACATTTTAAAATGTCTTTTAGTCAAACAGTTATTGCTTCAAAACCAACGTACTTGCCATCATATCGTGTAATGCTTGCTTTTTCGCCGTAAACGCGGCCATTATGTAGCCAATGAGCATAATCATTCCTGATACGATACGACCTATGTAGCGGATGATGGCTGTGGTTGGATTGATACGATTCCCATTGAGGTCGGTTACTTTTAGCCCCATTGCCATTTTACCTAACGTTGCCTGTTTGGCTGATGATTCCATCATGACAAAGTAAACGCCACCAATCGCCCAACTTACTACTTGAATAGCAAGACCCGCGCCCATGATTCCCGATACAAGTCCCAAGGCTTGTTGTTCGCTCATGTCTGAGAGGGCATCAGCATTAGCAGCGGCTCCGAAACCAATGGCAGCCATAAAGGGGGCAATCACAATCATTTGGGCGATACCCAAAACCAAGCCGTCAATAATAAGAGCGACGAAACGGCGGCCAAAACTGGCGTAGTTGGTAGGCTCCCCTACAAAAGAAGTTGTGTTTTCCATGAAGAGATAAGAAAGTTTAAGGGTTTAGAAATAAATTACTGCAAATCAAGGGTTTTCTGTCGAAAAAGCAAGTCTTTTGTGCGTTTCTTTCGGAAGAATGATACATCAATCGTTTGCAAAAAGAGAAACCAGTTGCCTTCTCACTAACAACTTTTTAATAATTACTCAATTTATTAATCTTGCATATCAATAAAGGCTGCCTCTGATGAGACAGCCTTCATGAAAAACAGCGGATAAACATGATTACAACGCCCCTTCTTTGATGTCTTCTACTACTGTGGGGTCGAGTAGAGTAGTAGTATCGCCCAAGTTGGAAGTATCACCTTCGGCTATTTTACGCAAGATACGGCGCATGATTTTTCCCGAACGAGTTTTGGGTAAACCTCTGACAAACTGAATCTTATCTGGTTTGGCAATTGGCCCAATGATACGCGTAACGGTGGCCAAAATGTCACGACGAGAGAGGTCTTCGTCGTCGAGGGTATTTTCACAAATCACAAACGCGTAGATACCTTGCCCTTTGATGTCATGTGGGTAACCTACTACGGCACTTTCTATGACATC
>JBGAUP010000288.1:0-6964 GCA_044228585.1 Runella sp.
ACTTTATGAAAATGAGCCATCGCCGAGCCAATCTCGTGGCTGTTTTCGGCAGAGAAAAAACGCACTTTCTCGCCTTCGGCAAACGAAAACAACACCCCATACCTAAGCCCTTCGGGGGCTAAAATTTCTTGGAGAAACTTGCCCGATAAATTGGCAATAGGATAGGAGATGGGGACATTGTTTTCTTTCAATAGAAGCAAAACCCTGATTTCCTCTTCAATCTCTTTGGCGGTGCGCCAGTTCAAACAATACAACCGAAAAACGTACTTGTTCGCCCCATCATCAATCAAATAAGAATGGCTAATGCCTGTTTTCAAAATTCGGCAACTTACGGGTGTACTAAGTTGGTAATGAGTTTGTAAATACGTACCCAGATGCGAAGCCGAAAGCCTCGAATCATACACGGGAAAAGGTTTCATAAAGCAAAAAATTGAAAGCAGAAGAATAGCCGAATAGACAAAAACGCCGCAAAGATGCGAGAATTTTTGTTATTTGCCTTTAAAATCAAATCCCATGATTCGCCTCCAAAACATCCACCACGTAGCCATTATTTGCTCGGATTATCAGCGTTCAAAACACTTCTACACCCAAGTATTGGGACTAAAAATACTGGCTGAGGTGTATCGGGCAGAGCGTGATTCTTACAAATTGGATTTGGCCATCAACGGCCATTATCAAATTGAACTGTTTTCGTTTCCTAACCCACCTGCGCGGGTATCGCGCCCTGAGGCTACTGGGCTAAGGCATTTGGCATTTAGTGTGTCGGATATTTCCGAAACCTATGCCTATTTAACTGAACAAGGGGTTGATTGTGAATGTATTCGGATAGATGAATTTACGCAAAAGCGTTTCTTTTTTATCGCCGACCCCGACAATTTACCGATTGAGTTTTATGAAATGTGAGCAAAACCGCATACTTTCTTCGTAATTTTGCCCTATGAAAATCAAAACCGCCGTTTTTGTCAAAAGCTCGTCGCTGCATGAGCAATGTCCCAAAGCCGACCGACCCGAATACGCGTTTATTGGACGCTCAAATGTGGGTAAATCTTCTTTGATAAATGCCCTTACGGGAAACGGTAATTTGGCTAAAACTTCCTCAAAACCTGGTAAAACGCAGGTAATTAATCATTTCTTGATCAATGATTCGTGGTATTTGGTGGATTTGCCAGGCTACGGTTACGCCAAAGTATCGCAAACCGACCGCCAAAAGTGGGCAGGGATGATTGATGGTTACCTTTTCAACCGCAAAAATCTTACTTGTACTTTTGTGCTGGTGGATTCGCGCATTGAACCCCAAAAAATAGACCTTGAGTTTATGGAGAAATTGGGGGCTAATGGCGTACCTTTTTGCATTGTTTTTACCAAAACCGACAAACTTCGCCCGCATCAACTCCAAACGCAACTCGACAATTACCGCGCTAAATTGCTGGAAACGTGGCAAGAAGTACCTTTGATTTTTGTGACATCGTCGGAGTCGCGGGTGGGGCAAAAGGAGTTGTTGGCACAAATCGACGAATGGAATAAATGATAAAATTCATGAAAATAGTCACGCTCACCATTAACCCTGCGGTTGACAAAAGTACGCACATAGACCGCCTCATTCCCGAACAAAAATTGCGTTGCGACGCACCCCGTTTTGATGCAGGTGGGGGAGGTATTAATGTTTCTAAGGCCATCAAGCGGCTCGGCGGAGAAAGTACCGCTATCTTTACCGTAGGAGGTCCTTCTGGGCAAGTTCTTCGGGATTTGGTATCCCAAGAGGGTATTGATTGTGAGGTGATTGAGACAAAAGGCTGGACGCGAGAAAACTTTATTGTAGCCGAAACATCTACCAACGCGCAGTATCGTTTTGGAATGCCTGGCGCAGCCCTCTCTGAGGCTGAAACACAGTCTTTTTTGACGGCTTTGGAACACTCAAAAGCCGATTACGTAGTGGCGAGTGGCAGTCTTCCTCCCCAAATGGAGGCTAATTTTTACGAGAAAGTGGCATCCATTTCCAAAAATATGGGCGCACGTTTGATTTTAGATACCTCTGGGGAATCGCTCAAAGCGGCTTGCGACGAAGGGGTATTTTTACTCAAGCCCAACATCGGCGAACTCGAAGCATTGGTGGGTGCTACTAATCTTCAAATAGACGACGTGGACGATGCAGCCCGTACCCTCATTGGTGATGGAAAATGCGAAGTGGTAATCGTTTCGATGGGGCCAAAGGGGGCGATTCTCGTTACCAAAGACCTTTGTGAACACGTACCCGCCCCACCCGTACAAAAACGCAGTACCGTAGGTGCGGGCGATAGCATGGTGGCAGGGATGACGTGGGCACTCACCCAAGGACTTAGCTATCCCGAAATGCTCCGTTGGGGAGTAGCCTGTGGTTCGGCAGCCACCATGAACGAAGGGACGCAGCTTTTCCTTCGCGCCGATGTCGAAAGACTGTTGGATTGGTTGAAACGGTTTGGGAAGAATTGAGAAAAAAGAAGGTTAAATAACTTGATAGTTAATTGTTTATTTCATATATGGGACGTTCGACAGTACATTACGCAGACAATAAAACAAACAATGCTTTAAAAAAGCTACATAACAAGTTACGACCAGCAGGTACACCTGTTCAACGAGTTGAATACATTATTGAACTTTTATTGCTTCGGATTTTTGAAACCAAAATAAAACAAGACGAAGAATTTAAACCGTTACGCAAACTCTTTTCGGCTGACTACAAATGGAAAAATCCTAAGAAAGGTGCTGACGCACCTGAAGAAACTAACGAAAATCGTTTGTTCTCTTATTTGCCGACCGTTTCAAACGACCAAATTTTATCAGAACTCAACGACAACTTTTTTCCATTCTATTCTAGCATTTTAAGCAGTGCAAGACAAGTATTTGAAGGAAACCTTCCGCAAAAAGTACAAGACCAATTGGTTTTGATAGAAGAAGTTTTCAGCAATTCAAATTTCACTAATAACGTAAACAGCGGAAACCTTGGCGAAGTAATCAGCATTGTTGCTAACGACATTGAAGAAGCAAGACTTTTAAAAACCGACTTGTTGGGTGATGCCATTGAATCGGCATTGAGTGAAACAGGCGGAACAAAAGATGTAGGACTATTCCGAACACCTGACCACATTCGCCAATTTATGACGGCTATGATAGAGCCGACTTTTGATGATGTGATTTTTGACCCTGCTTGTGGTACAGGTGGTTTCTTGTTTGACGCTTTTGAATTTGTAATGAGAAGAGTTGACCCTGACCGTGAATGGCCGGGCGAAAAAGCTCATTCCGAATTATCGGCTTGGTTTGACGAATATTTTAAGTTCAATCAATTAGACTTTCCGAGCATTGAACAGACAACACAGTTTTACAGAAACGGTGTAACAGGTATTGAATATTTGGGAATGATTCGCAAAATGGCGGCTATCAACTTTTATGTTCGGGGCTTAAACCCTGCCAACATTGAGCAAGGCGACAGTTTAGCAAAATACAGACCCGTAACCGACCACGAAAGTAAATCGATTATTTTGGCTAATCCACCATTTGGTGCACAACGTGACCAAGAGAGTTATCCTGATGTTTGGGGCGAATATTCCAAAGAATCGGAAACCACTATTTTGTTTGTAAAACTGATGTTTGAGCAACTCAAAGCAGGTGGAAAATGTGCCGTTGTTGTTTCAGAAGGTTTTCACACTTGGGACCAGTTCAGTGCAAAGGCATTGCGTAAAATGCTATTGGACGAAGCACAACTGAAAGCAGTAATTTCTTTGCCACAAGGTTTGTTTGTGAGCAAAAGCGGACAAGGACCAAAAACTTCTATTCTCATTTTTGAAAAAGGCGGTAAGACTGACTGGACTTGGTTTTACAAAATAACCAACGATGGTTATACAATGGGAACCAACCGCAAAGAGCAAAAAGGAAATCAACTCATTGAATGTTTAACGCTGTGGCACGAATATGTGAAACACGGAAAACAACCGCCTGAAACTAAAAACCAATTTTGCATACCTGCCGAATGGATTAAAACGCTTGACCCACGAATAAAAGAGAAAATCCGCACAGAAACCCGTGCCGATATGGAAGCCAAAGGCAAAATTGAAAGAGAGAAAAAAGAAGCCGACCTTGATAAAAAGATAAAAGCCAAGAAAGCTACTGAAGCCGACAAGTCAATGGAATTAAAAACCTTTGACCAAATGCTGGAAAACCGCATACAAAACGAAATTGCCAAACGTATTGACAAAGCTCATAATTATTCCTTCAACCTTGCCAACTACAAAAGCACCATTAGCGACAGCCAAATTGTAGAATGGACAGAAGCACTCAAACATATTCAGCCAAACGGTGCAACGTCATTGGAAGAAGTTTATAAAAAACTAAATAACGGTAAGCCCGAAAACATTTTACCTTATCTACTTAAACTAAACCCTACCAATGCACTGGAAGCCGACATTGCCCGAGAATATGTAAGCAATTTGGACAACGACCTTATTGCAAAACATAAGGAGTTGAATGTGATAAAGGAGATTTTGAAAAGTGGGGCAAAATATCCAATGGTTAAATTGAAAGACTATTTGATATTGAATGAAAACAAAATAAAGCCGAACAAAAAACCTGATGTTAATTACAAAGTGCTTGGCGTAAGCAATGAAGTAGGCATTTTTCTAAACGAGAAATTACAAGCTGAAGAAACAAACCAAAGCTATTTTGTTGTAGCTAAAAATGAATTTTGTTACAACCCATACAGAATAAATGTTGGGAGCATTGGCTTAAACACCAACGATTACGATAACCAAATTATAAGCGGTGCTTACATTGTATTTGCTTGCAAAGAAGATGAACTCAACCCAAAATATTTAGACACCCTTTTTAAAAGCAAAGGCTTTTTGAATTATGTAAACGACAAAGCCAATGGCGGAGTAAGAATGAACTTTAAGTTTGAAGATATGGAAGCTTGGGAAATTCCCTTGCCTTCTCTTGACGAACAAAACGACATTGTTGCTCAAATAGAAAAACAAAAAGCGATTATTGAAGGAGCGGAGAAAGTCATTAAAAATTACGAAGTTGATGAAAGAATATTTGTTGATTTTGAAATAAAGAAGCTATCTGATGTAGCTCATTTGATAATGGGACAAAGCCCCAAAGGAGATACATACAACGACAATGGAATTGGAACTGTTTTAATAAATGGTCCAACAGAATTTGGCAAAGGTTCGTTTGATAATCCTAAAAAAATAAAATGGACAACTCAGCCAACAAAAATGTGTCAGGAAAATGATTTACTAATATGCGTTAGAGGAGCAACAACGGGAAGAACTAATATTGCTTCATTTGAGGCGTGTATTGGGAGAGGCACAGCTGCCATTCGTGCAAAAGATGAAAGAAGTCAGAAGTACATTAATTACTACTTGAATTGCTATAAAAACAAAATTTTAGGAATTGCATTTGGTGCTATGTTTCCAAATCTAAATTCAGACCAGCTTAATGATTTTGAAATTGCATTTCCTTCAATTGACAAGCAAGAAGATGTTATTTCTGAAATTAATTCTCAAATAGTTGTTATCGATGGATTATCAGTAATGAAAACTGATGCAGAAAGAAAAATCAACCAAATATTGGCAGATGTTTGGGGAGTTGAGTTTGTTGAATCTGTGGAAGAAGCAGTAACCGAGGAGGTGGAAACTGAGTGATAGGGCAAAACAATGAGGTAAGAATAGTAAGTTTGTTGAAAATAAACACAAATATGCAACAGGACGAAGAAATACTGGATTCGCTCATAAAAGGGGGGATGATAGGCGCAGCCCTTGGGGCTTTGTTGTCCAAAAACAAGAGCGATGGCGCCACGCTCGGGGCATTGGCGGGTGCTGCCCTTTTGGCTACGTTTAAGGCCAATCAGCAGGCCGCGCAGACCCACGTACCCATGCTGGTCGAAGAAAACAATGCCTTGTACGAAATAAAAGCCGACGGCAGCAAGCATTTTGTCAGAACCATTGTGAAACCAAGCCAACCGTTGCCAAAACGCTTCAAGCTCAAATAACATGGCCGCCAAACGAATGAGGGTATTTGCAGGGCCCAATGGTTCGGGCAAAACCACCATCATCAACAGTTTACGGAGCGAAATAGGTTTTGGTGTTTATGTAAACGCCGACGATATAGAACGCCTGCTGAGAGAAAGCAGGGTATTGCTTTTTGATGCTTATCAGCTCTCCATAAGCCAAACTCAACTGCAGGCATTTTTCAAGGCAAGTCAATTTGCACCGGTCAGGCGAAACGAGCCTGATTTGTGGCAAAAGCTAACCGTAAACGACAACGTGTTGCATATCGACACCGTGGTAGATTCTTATTTGGCGGCAGATTTAGCCGAATTTATCAGGCAAAATTTATTGTCAAGCGGTATATCTTTTACGTACGAAACCGTGATGAGCCACGAAGCCAAAGTTACGTTTTTACAGCAGGCCCGAGACAATGGCTATCGGGTTTATTTATACTTTATTGCCACCGAAGACCCGGAAATCAACGTTAGCCGGGTCAATGTCAGAGTGGCCCAACATGGACACTTTGTGGCCCCTGAAGTGGTTAAAAACAGATACTACAAAAGCCTGCAACAATTAAAAATAGCCGTAAGGAAAAGCAATAGAGCCTATTTGTGGGATAATTCGGGTGCTGCCGGTTTGTTGATAGCAGAAATAACAGACGGCATTGATGTACAAATCATTGACACCAATCATGTACCCAACTGGTTTATAAAATACTTGGTTGACTAATGGAAAAGTAACGAATGAGAGAAGTAGAATACCCACCTTTATTGGCAGAAGGATTCAAAGACATAGCTGAGTCAGATCTGCATACGGAGTTTGTGAGTCCTTTCAACCATCAGGCAAAAGATTGCCGGGTCAATTTGCTGATAGGATTTGGTAATTTTCTGAACGAATTTAAAGCGTTAAATGTCACGGCTGAAGTGTGGATAGATGGCTCATTT
>JBGAUP010000289.1:0-7112 GCA_044228585.1 Runella sp.
AACCAATTGTAGGCGCAACTATTGTGGTGGCCGACCATAAAAAAGGGGCAACCACCGACGCAACAGGCTTTTTTCAAATCAATAACCTTGAGCCTAATACCTACCGAATCGAGGTTTCGTTTGTGGGCTATGCAGGTCAGAGCCAACTTGTAACAGTGAAGGGCGATGAAACCACCAATTTGGTGTTTATGATGGCCGAAGCGCAAGTACAACTAAGCGAAGTGAAAGTATCAGCGGCTAATCCGCAGCACCAACAGCTGATTTCGAGCCTCGACATCAAAACCCGACCCATTAGTAACTCGCAGGAGGTACTGCGCATTGTACCCGGCTTGGTGATTGGCCAACATGCAGGGGGAGGAAAGGCAGAACAAATCTTTCTGCGCGGATTTGATATTGATCATGGTACGGATATTCGTTTGACGGTGGACGGAGTGCCCATCAACATAGTCTCACACGCCCACGGCCAAGGCTACGCCGACGCTCACTTCATCATTCCTGAGTTGATTGAAGGCGTTGATTTCAAAAAGGGTTTGTACGATACCGATAAGGGAAATTTTACGACGGCGGGATGGGCCAATTTCCGCACCAAAACCACCTTGGAAAAAAGCTTTGCCAAAGCCGAAGTGGGGCAATTTAATACCTATCGTTTGGTGTCGGGGGTAAATGTTTTAAAAACTGACAACCACAATGCGTACCTCGCAGGAGAGTACAGTTATTCGGATGCGTATTTTGAAGCCCCTCAAAATTTTAACCGAATCAATTTAGTTGGAAAATACCACGGTCACTTGGCCAAAAATACCAATTTGACGTTGACGGCTTCCACTTTTTGGAGTAAATGGAACGCGTCGGGGCAAATTCCCGACCGGGCCGTCGCCGATGGCTCGATTGGTTTCTTTGGGGCAATTGACCCCAACGAAGGCGGAGAAACCAGTCGCACCAATGTAAATGCCGAATTTGTCACGTTGACGAAACGAAATCACGTTTGGAAGAATCAAATTTTCTATTCAAACTACCACTTTAAACTGTACTCTAATTTTACTTTTTTCTTGGTGGACCCTATCAATAGCGACCAAATTCGCCAGAAAGAAGGGCGTAATTTGTGGGGTTATAATTCAAACTATTCGATTGGCCACGCGATTGGCGACAAACAAGCTACGTTTAACGCAGGCTTAAACTACCGCCACGACCTTACGAATGATTCGGAGTTATCACGCACCAAAGACCGTAGTCAATTGCTGGAAGCCATCAAGCTGGGAGATGTCAATGAAGCAAACGTAGGAGTTTATGTGGATGAAAGTATTCAGCTGAGTCCCCGATTGTCGGCAACGGCAGGGGTTCGTTTTGACTATTTTAACAACCAATACCTCGATAAACTTCAAAATAATGCAAGGTTTAAGGCCAATGCCGCCATCGTTTCGCCCAAATTGAACCTCTATTATACATACAACCCCAACGTTCAGTTGTACGTAAACTTGGGGAAAGGGTTTCACTCCAACGATACCCGTGCGGTGGTCGCCCAAAACGGTTTGGAGATTCTGCCAGCCGCCTATGGTTCCGACATTGGGGCTATTTGGAAGCCGTTTCCGCGGATGCTTTTGAACGCGTCGTACTGGTATTTGTGGCTCAATCAGGAGTTTGTCTATGTTGGCGATGCAGGCGTGGTAGAGCCTTCGGGAAAATCGGTTCGGAAAGGTATTGATGTTTCGATGCGGTATCAGTTGTCAAAGAAATTGTTCTTTGATTTTGACGCCAACTGGGCCAAACCTCGGGCAGTAGGAGAAGCCCAAGGAGAGAATTATTTACCATTGGCTGTTAATTTTACCAGTGTAGGGGGATTGACCCTCAAAAGTGAACACGGTTTTAGCGGTAGCTTACGTTATCGCTACGTGGGCAATCGCCCCGCCAACGAAGATTATAGCATTGTAGCTCAAGGGTATTTTGTTTCGGATGCGTTGGTCAATTATTCCAAAAATCGTTTTTCTGTGGGAATATCAGTGAACAACATCTTCAATACGCAGTGGAAAGAGACTCAATTTGCTACCGAAAGCCGCCTCAAAAACGAAACGGAGCCTGTCGAGGAGATTCACTTTACACCAGGAACTCCTTTCAATGCCAAGTTGAGTGTGATGTTTCATTTCTAAAAAAGAAAGTATCTTTTGAAGCCATTCCCTTCAATCGCTATCATATTGAAAGAAACGGGGCTGTTGGGGAAGGTTTGGGGGTGGTTTTGCATAAAGCAACGCGTTATCGTGCTGAAAGTGGCTAATTTACGGCAATTACCTTAATTCTAATATCCGTATTCCGTCCTTTGTCGTCGCTGCACAAGATTTTTACTTTACCCAGCGGTGGGGTCACAAAAACGGGCTTTTGGGGATGTGTAAGATTATTCCGTACTTTGAGGTAGGTTAAGTAATGAATCAACGCCTGTCGCCAATTGCTTTAGTAAATCCATGAAAATCGCCGAAAAATACATCAATCCTTTTACGGATTTCGGTTTTAAGAAACTGTTTGGAACAGAACCCAATAAAGATTTATTGATTGACTTTCTGAACCAAGTACTACCGCCTATTCACCAAATACAGGATTTAACTTATCTGAACAATGAGCATCTGGGTAATGCTGAATTAGACAGAAAAGCTGTTTTTGACCTCTATTGCGTCAGCAATTCGGGAGAAAGATTCATTGTAGAGATGCAAAAAGCAAAGCAAAACTACTTTAAAGACCGAAGCGTTTATTATTCCACTTTCCCAATCCAAGAACAAGCATTACGTGGCGATTGGAACTTTAAGCTTTCTGCCATTTACACTGTTGGGATTTTAGATTTTATTTTCTCTGAGGATAAACACGATAATGAAGTTTTACACACTGTTCAATTAAAGAATCAAAAAAACGTCATCTTCTTTGACAAACTAACCTACATTTATCTTGAACTTCCCAAATTCAATAAAACAGAAGATGATTTAAAGAGCAGTTTTGATAAATGGTTGTATGTGCTTAAACGTCTTCCAGAACTCGAAAAACGCCCAGCAGCCCTACAAGAAAGGATTTTCCAGAAACTTTTTGAAGCTGCCGAAATTGCCAAATTCTCAAAAAAAGAATCTGAGCTTTATGAAAGTAGTTTAAAATACTATCGCGACCTAAAAAATGTGATTGATACCGCAGAAGACGAAGGAGAGCGTAAAGGCGTTGAAAAAACAATCAATAAAGTTGCAATTAAAATGCTAAAAGAAGGAGAGGCTATCAGTAAAATAGCCAAATATACAGGGCTTACCGAAGAGGAAATCGAAAGTTTAAAAACTTCTCTCTAAACCACCTATTATTCGCTATCTGCCACTATTGCTACTAATTTACCGCAATTACGTTAATTCTAATATCCGTATTCCGTCCTTTGTCGTCGCTGCACGAGATTTTTACTTTGCCCAAAGGGGGAGTTACAAAGAGGGGCTTTTGGGGCGTGGTTTTTTGGAGCAATCGGTCGTTGAGATACCAATACACCTCTTTTACGTCGTTGGCGGCTTGGCAGGCCAATTGCAACTGCTGCCCTTCCAAATAATACTCGCTGCCGTCGTTGGGGCTTACAATCACGGGCGCACCCACTTCCAACACCCGCGTACAGGCAGGATTGTGCGGGGGGATGCGTTGGTAAGGGATTCGATTCAGTTCGTTGTATGCAATTAGTTCGGGCGCGAGGTTGGGGTACAGTTTCCGCAGGTAGCCGCTATCGGGCAAACACTCCGTACAATACGAAAGGTGGGCGGCGGGGTCGGTAAAAACCCATTTTAAATGTTGGCATTTGCGCGTGGGCGAGATACCCATGATGGCATAATCCAAGATTTGATGCGTACAAAAATCGCTCGGTGCGTCACCGCTTTCAGCACATACTTTTCGGCGGGTCAAATCAGCAGCAGGTTTAAACCAACCCGTGGGGGAGTTATAATCCAGCGCGTTGAAAATATCAAACAATAGCGGAGTAGCAATATTAGCCCCGTTGAGTTCTGGCACGCCCATACCCGAGAAGTTTCCAATCCAAACCCCTACCGTAAAATGCTTGTTGTACCCAATGCTCCACGCGTCTTTTTTGCCGTAAGAAGTCCCCGTTTTCCACGCAATGCGTGGTAGGTGGTAGGTATTGTCAAAATTATTGGGCAAGTCGGGGCGCGTGATTTGGGTCAGAATGTTGGTAATTAAAAAAGCCGATTCTGGGGAGATGAGCGTTTCTGACTTGCCCTCTTCTGCATGGCGGTCTGCTCGATAATGCAAGCCTTGCAGCCGCCCCTCGTTGGCAAAAGCCGCAAAGAGGCGCGTGAGTTCTTCCAAAGTTACACCGCAACCGCCCAAAATCATCGAAAGCCCTAAACCCTTAGATTGTTTTTTAACGGTTTGAAAATCGGCTTTTTTCAAATACTCAATCAACACACTTGGGGTCATGGTTTGCAAGACTTTCACGGCGGGAATATTGAGCGAATTAGCCAACGCAAACTCTACGGTAACTTTGCCATTGAACCGACGGTCGAAATTTTCGGGTTCAAAACCGCCAAAATTGGTTGACACATCATTGACCGCTGATTTGGGCGTAATAAGCCCTTTGTCGAACCCAATGGCGTACAACAATGGTTTTAGGGTACTGCCTGGCGAACGCACGGCGCGGATGCCATCCACCTGCCCGCCATCGTACGGGTTATTGAAATCGGCCGAACCTACGTACGCTTCTACGTTCATGGTTTGGTTGTTGACCACGATGACTGCCGCGTTGTGGATGTTCATGCTTCGCAACCGATTCACGTAGTTGCGGGTCATTTGTTCAGCCTGCGCTTGGCGGGTAGGCACGAGCGTGGTTTTGATGATGGGCAGTCCTCGGTTTTCTTTCTTCATTCGAATCGCCAAGTGCGGGGCGGCTTTGGGGGCTTCGCGGCGATAGGCATTCAGGGGTTCGTTGATAGCGTCTTCTATCGTCTGTTTGTCAAACAGTTGTGCTTTTTCAAATCGCCTCAGCCATTTGTTGCGTTCTTGAACGATGTACTGATTTTTTCGCCCCAATCGCAAACTTGAGGGGCGGTTAGGAATAATGGTCAAGGTAGTAATTTCGGCCAAACTCAACAACTGCGGCGGCTTGCCAAAATACAGCATCGAAGCCGATTTCATGCCTTCGATATTGCTACCGTACGGAATCAGGTTGAGGTATAACTGCAATATTTCATCTTTGGAATAGTGTAATTCTAACTGCAACGACCGCCACATCTCAATGAGTTTACTCCCGTAGGTACGCTTGCGAGGCTCTAAAAGTCGTACTACTTGCATCGTGATGGTAGAAGCCCCCGAGGTACGTTTGCCAGTAGTGACATTCCGAAAAAAGGCTTTTCCCAGCGAAATGGGGTTAATTCCAACATGGTAATAGAAGTATTTGTCTTCTTTTTGAAGAATGGTTTGACGAAGCGTAGGCGTGATTTCGTCCAACTCAGTATAAAGCCGCCATTTGTCTTCATCGTTCAAAAAAGCGTGCAAAACCGTACCATCAGTCGCCGAAACAAGGGTGGAATAAGACGGATTGACCTTAAAGGGAAACGCCAAATCAGCCAACAAGAACAACAGAAAAGGGCTGATAATGAGCCAAAAAGTCCGTTTTTTTATCCTACTGAAGGCATTTTTCAACAACTGTTTGGCGTTTTTAGTTGCTTTCAGCATGACAAAAAATATATTTATACTTCTTCCAACAAGGTCCTGAAAGACACGTACTTATTTACGTAGCGGTCATGGTGTTTTTGCTGAATTTCACTGGAATAGAGTTGGTCATACGTAAAATAATCCTCCATCGTTTGAAAGTAAAATTGGCAAGAAAAAGTCGTGCCTTCGTTCTCAATTTCGGTCAACAGACGTAGTATTTTATTATCAAGCAACAGCCCCGTGGCCATCACTTCTGGAATATGAATCGTTTTCATCCATTGCAGCCACTCTTGCTCGATGGCTCGGTCAATGTTGACTGTAACACTGTATAGAATCATAATTAGGATTTTTGTGTTTAATTGCGAATGCAATATTTAAAAAAATGAGCATCTTTTCGACACCACAAAAAAATAATCTTGATTCCTTTGGGGTTTCGGGGGGAAATAGTAGCTTTATCCAACAGATAAGTCCCTCCAATTTCAAGACCTTTCCAATGGACTACAAGGCACTCAGAGAATTGGTCAGACAGGGTGAAGGCAAATACATTGAGTTTAAACTCAAGACCAATCACCCCGAAAAAATTGTCCGTGAAGTAGTAGCTTTTGCTAACTCTGGCGGCGGACGTCTTCTCATCGGCGTCGGCGACGACCGCAGCATCAAAGGACTCAAATACGTGGATGAAGATGAATATCTTTTAGTAAGAGCTATTGAAAAGTATTGCTCTCCTGGCATTGAATACCATATAGATAGAATTCCAGTTGGCGAAGAACGTGATGTGTTGGTATTTACCATTTTGCCAAGCCACAAGCGTCCCCACTATGTACTACAAGAAGCTGGCAATCAGCAAACTACTAACACGTTAGTACGCAAAAAATTTGTTCCACAAAAACAAAAAAACACTTTAATCAAAAAGACTTACATCCGAGTAGCCGATAAGTCTATTCAGGCAAGTTGGGAAATGCGCGAAATTTTGCGACGTAAAAACGACGACAGAAATGTAAAATTTCAGTATGGCGATAAGGAACGGAAACTCATGCAACACTTAGATAAACATCAGAGTGTCACAGTAGATGCTTTTGCAACAGTTGCAGGAATTCCTCGCAATTTAGCGTCGAAAACCTTGGTTTTACTTGTATTAGCCAATGTCTTGGAAGTACATCCCGATGAAATGGTGGATCGTTTTACGATGCTGGGGATTGGCTAAAAATAAAAATCCACCATCCCCAGAAAGGATGGCGGATCTGTACACTACCTAAACCTCTACCATTATATAAATTTCCTTCGCTTGGATTACTTTTATTCCCACAAAGTATTTTTACTAACAGTTACCTATAAAACTATGAAATCATAGAAATTGTTCTATTCCGAATAAAAAAATAAGGCACTTTATGATTTTACTTGCAAGCTGTAATTTTGTATCAAAAACGATATGGCACTAATAGAAGACCTTA
>JBGAUP010000290.1:0-7226 GCA_044228585.1 Runella sp.
AGAAAAGAATTGAACCTGTTTTTCTTTTCACACAGCAAACTGTAAGTTAACTCACAACTGTCAGATTAAGTAGTGGCTAATACAAATAAACTACATGCTACAATCAAAGAATATGTTTGATTCAATCCCTTTGACGGATATGAGCCAACTGGTTGAGCAGTCATTGGCAAAAATCTATTTAAAAATGCATCGGTTAGACACAGCTTTGAAATATGCCCAATCGTCCTATAACCAGATGATAAAATTAAATAATAAAACTGTCGGAGGTAAAGCAACTATATTAAATACATTAGGCTTAGTTTATGACAAAAAAGGAGATTTAGATTCCGCGTTGAATTATTTTTATCAAAGTTTAAATTATTCCTCAAAAGATTACAGCTATGGGGATATTGGCAGTACGAATTATCAAATTGCCAAAGTATATCAAAAATTGAATATCCCTGATTCTGTTGTTTATTATGCAAATCAGTCGCTTGAAGCCGCTATAAAAGGCAATTTCTATAAAAACATGATTGAAACGAGCAGTTTTTTAGCAGATTTTTATAATACAAGAGATTTTAAAATTGCTTATAAATATAGTAAAATAGCCATTACTGCCAAAGATGACCTTTTTAAACTTTCAGAAAAATACGCTTACAAAAGTGTCACCGACTTTGATGAAAAAGAACGGCAATACGAAATTGAAACCGAACAAATTGCTTATAAAAATAAAATCAAACAATATGCATTGTTGTCTGGTCTTGGCGTGTTTTTTCTAATTGCATTTATCCTATATCGTAGTAATCAAAAGGAAAAGAAAGCCAAAAATTTACTTCAACAACAAAAAGACAAAGTAGAAAGTACCCTCACCGAACTCCGCAGGACGCAAAACCAACTCATCCAAAAAGAAAAACTCGCCTCACTCGGCGAACTCACCGCAGGTATCGCCCATGAAATTCAAAACCCTTTGAATTTTGTCAATAATTTCTCGGAGTTGTCGGTGGAACTGATTGAAGAGTTAAAAGTGGAAAGGTCAAAAGTGAAAGAAGAGCGGGATGAAGAATTGGAAAACGACTTGCTGAGTGACCTTGGACAAAACCAAGAAAAAATCAACCACCACGGCAAACGGGCTTCTTCCATTGTCAAAGGGATGTTAGAACATTCCCGCATGGGTACAGGCGAGCGGCAACTGACCGATTTGAATGTGCTTTGTGATGAATACCTACGCCTTGCTTATCACGGTTTAAGGGCAAAAGATAAAGACGGTTCGGCGACCCGATTTAATTGCGATTATGAATTGATTACTGACCCGAATTTACCCCAAATTAGTGTTGTTCCGCAGGATATTGGAAGGGTGTTGCTGAACCTGCTCAACAATGCTTTCTATGCTGTACAGCAGAAAATGCTGACAGGGTTGGAAAACCGCGATAATCAAACCTTGTCAGCGTTGGAAGATTACCAACCCAAAGTAACCGTCACGACCCAAGCCCTTGAGAATCAAATCATCATTAAAATCAAAGACAACGGCATGGGAATCCCCGAAAACATCCTGCCTAAAATCTTCCAACCGTTTTTCACCACCAAACCCACGGGTGAAGGTACGGGTTTGGGATTGAGTTTAGCCTATGATATTGTGACGAAAGGGCATGGGGGGACAATGGAAGTAGAGAGTACAGAAGGGCAAGGAAGTAAATTTACTATTCGATTACCTCTTAAAACTAACTGATTATCAAAGATATACCCTTAACTGTCATTAACATGAATCCTTTTCGTTTTTCACTACTTATTTTCGGGACATTGCTCCTATTTGTCATTAGTACTGCTGTTATCAACGTGCCGACCAACAATAAGATACAAATCACGTTTAAACTGAAAATAACAGAAATTGCGCATCCCGATTCGGTTGCGGTTACGTGGTACCTAATGCCCCTGCAAAAAGGAAAAATCGCACAAAATGCTACCCAAGGCCCTTTTTTTATGACGTTTTCTAAGGCTGACGGTTTGTATCATTTAACCGTATCCCTCTCCGATTCAGCACTTGGAAAGACCATCTCTTATCGCTATCAATCAGCCGATAAGCGTTTTGATATACGGCGAAATTTCCGCCTCGACAGCCCACAACCAACCCTAATAACCGATAATTGGGGTTACGCAGACGGAATGAATGGAAAGGTGAAGCCGGGTCAAGGTATTCCCGTACTTCAAACCAATACCACCGAAGAAGCAAGAGAATTGGCCAAACCGTTTGTAGGCGTTACTACCGACGGCAAGCCGGTCAAAAATTTATTTCCTCTCAAAAAAACGGGCGTGTCCACCAAGCCTTTACAAACAGCAGTCACCACTTTTCTCAATTCCCTCTCCAAAGAGCAACGGGCCAAATGCAGCTTTCCAGTTGATTCTGACGAATGGCGAAAATGGCATAACATAGAGCTGTATCAACGAACGGGGATTGGCTTAGAAGAATTGACTCCTGAACAAAAAGCCCTGGCTTTCGGCATTTTAGAGGCGGGCCTCAGTGCCAAAGGAGTCAAAAAATCAAAAGACATTATGAGTATGGAAACGTATTTGGCTTTCCTGACCCCGAGCAATAAACTATTGGGCGGAGAAAAGTATTGGTTTACTTTTATGGGAACGCCTTCGGATACCGAACCGTGGGGATGGCAAATTGACGGGCATCATTTAGTAATCAATTATTTTGTACTGGGCGACCAAGTAGTAATGACACCCACGTTTATGGGTTCTGAACCCACCTATATCGAATCGGGTGCTAATAAAGGGCTTCGGACATACGAAGCAGAAGAAAAAAAAGGGGCAGAACTTTACGCTTCATTTAGTCCAGCACAAAAGAAAAAAGCAACGCTTTGGCACAAAAAAGACTTTGATTTTAACCGAACGGAAGCCTTCAGAGACAATGAAATCGTGGCCACTACCGGCATTTCAGCCACAGATTTATCTGCCAAACAGCAAGGAGATTTGCTTGATTTGATATCTGAATACGTAGGAAACATGCGAGAAGACCATGCCAAAATTAAAATGGAAGAAGTGATGCGACACTTCAATGAAACTAACTTTACGTGGGTGCAAAACGAAAATCCTGACAGCCCTTTTTATTATCGCATTCACAGTCCCGTGATTTTGATTGAGTTTGACCACCAAATCCCCGTTGCTCTGTGGGACAGAACCAAAGTAAGACCCGGACCAGTAAAAACCCATATTCATACCGTAGTCAGAACGCCCAATGGCAACGATTATGGTAAAGATTTGCTGAAAGAGCATTTGGAAAAACACCATAAGCATTAAATACCTGTCTTCCTAAGTTTCTTTCCTAACATCCAAACTTTCTCCAATTCATCTATGAACCGCCGAAATTTTCTCCAAAACACGGCTGTATGTGCCGTAGCCGTTAGTACAACTGGCTTTGTCCAGTTTAATGGGAACGCCTATACCGGTGATTGCGAAACGACCACCGATATTCTTGGTCCCTTTTACCGACCCGATGCCCCCGTCCGAACCAATCTGCGGATGAAGGGAGACGCTGACACAGAAGTGATGTTGACCGGAATCGTCAAACACAAAGACTGTATCACGCCTTACAAAGGGGCCAAAGTAGAACTCTGGCATTGCAATGCAAAGGGAGAATATGACAACACTTCCCCCGAGTTTCGGTATCGAGCCACCACCTACTGCAACGAAGAAGGCAACTATGCGTTTTTGACCACGCTGCCGGTGCCCTACGATGATGGCAGCGGAAATATGCGCCCCGCCCATTTCCATTTACTCGTATCGGCCCCCGGATATCAAAGTCTGGTTACGCAACTTTACTTTACCGGCGACCCCTATCTGACCACCGATGCCTATGCTGCTTCAGCAACCGCCAAACGAAGAATTTTGGATGTTAAAGCGACAGCTGAGGGTCGAAAAGTGGTATCGTTTGACGTGACGATGGCCGAAAAACTATTGGCCGAACCAGCAGTCATTGACCGATTGACAGGCACCTATATGGATGAGCAGAACAAGTCGTTGAAAACCGAATTCTTTAAACGCAATGGTCAGCTATGGCGAAAAGCAGGATGGATTATCTATGGACTAAACTACGACTATATCGGCAATAACACATTCACACAAAGCGGATTACCTGTCGGTCTGACCAATACCTGTGTGTTTGAAATTCAGCAGGATGGTTCGGTAAAAATGACCCGCACCTATGTAGACGCCAAAGGCAATAAACAAGTCAACGTAGCCTTCAAAAACCAATAATCTCCCTCACAACAACTGTGGTAGAAACAACCGACAGACATCACTGCCACAATAACCTAAACTTTTTTTACTCACATGAAAAAAACGCGGTATCTCAGCCTTGTCCTGTTCATGCTCTGTACGGCAGCTTACAGCCAACAATTGACCCAAACCGAACAGAAAATCATCCAAACGCTTCGCCAACAACAGGCAGAAAATGAAGCCTTTCTCGAAAAAGTAGTCAACATCAACAGCGGTACGCTCAACAAAGAAGGCGTGAGGCAGGTAGGAAAACTTATGGCTGAAGAGTTTGACAAACTGGGTTTCAAAACCGAGTGGATTACCTTCCCCGATTCGCTTCCCGTGGCAGGGCATCTGGTGGCTACCCGGCAGGGCAAAAAAGGCAAGAAGTTGTTTCTGATTGGGCATTTAGATACTGTGTTTGAGAAAAGCCTGCCGATGGAACCCTTTACGAGAGTCAACGACTCCACCATTACGGGACAGGGTGTGAGAGATATGAAAGGCGGAGACGTGATGATTATTGCACTTCTCAAAGCCTTACACGCTCAAAATCTGCTCGATGATGCTTCCTTTACCATTTATTTTACGGGAGATGAAGAAACGGGAGGAAGTCCTGAAAGCCGTCGAGATTTTATCGAAAGAGCAAAAAAATGTGATATAGCACTCGGTTTTGAACCTGCCCCTACCTTTAGTGAGGTAGTGACGGCCAAACGAGGCGCAAGTGCATGGACACTCGACGTAAAAGCCCGTTCGGGCCATTCCTCTAAAATTTTTGCCGAAATGGGCTACGGCGCTATTTATGAAGCAGCCCGAATTGTGAATGAATTTCGGCGAGTATTGGGACAGGAGGAAAACTTAACCTTCAATCCTGGATTATTTGTAGGCGGAGCAGAACTTAACTACAATGCTAAAACAGCGGAAGCCCGAACGGTGGGCAAAAATAACATTGTGGCTGGAACCGCATTGGTCAAGGGAGATTTACGATTTCTGACCAATGTTCAAAAAGAAAATGCAAAGGCTAAAATGCGGGAAATCGTCGAAAAAAGTCTGCCGCTCACCAAAGCAACGATTTCATTTATCGACCTTCTCCCCGCTATGGAACCTACTGCGGCCAATGAAGAATTGCGTAAACAAGTAGAGAAAGCCAGCCTCGACTTAGGCTTAGGACCAGTTCAGGCGGTTGATGCGGGCAAATGGGGTGGAAGCGACATTTCATTTGTCGGTCCCTATTTGCCTTGTTTAGATGGATTAGGCGCTCCAGGAAAAGGACAGCACAGTATCGAAGAAATGATGTACGCCAAAGAATTTCCACTCCTCACCCAACGAGCTGCCTTGTTTATTTATCGTTTGACCCGATAGCAGTTACGACTGGCAGGAATAGAAACATGCCATCACTGACCCGTATTCACCTTTACCTCTCGAAACATAAACGAATTATCACTGAGCCTTAATGTCATACCGCTGGCAGTGGTTACATTTCTGAGAATCACCTCTTTCGTTTTAACGTAGGGAAATTTTTCTTGGTAAGAATCGTCCTTCATTTGCGGATTGAAATTGGCAAAAATGGCAGGCCCTCGGTAGTTTTCTGGATGCTTAGAGTCGTCAATACGGAGATTCTCAATCGTGATTCGTTCGGGCATATAGCAGGTGTAGCCAAAATCGTGTTGACCTGAATACGAGCCACTTATCAAGTCGGTACTGATGGGTTTGCCTCCCGCCGGCACAAAAACACAATTACGAATCACGAGTTCTCCCTGCCATGTACTGCCGTAGTCGGGGCGTAAGTTGACAATACTCCTACCGCGAATGGTAGAATTTTCTATGAGTAAAACCCCGCTCCCAATGGCATTGATGCCCATGTGTCCGAGGGTTGAATGACGAATAGTAGCATTAGCCACGCCTTGGTGGGCATCAAACCGCGAGGATGCAATGGTCATACAGCAAATTTTGCAGAAATTAGACCCCAAAATACCCCAATAAGTATTATCGTTGATAATCGTTGGTCTGGCTACAATTCACGAAAGATAGCCGTTCACGGCTCGGTTGACCGACAAGTCGTACGTACCCATAGAGACGGGTTTCCCTGCCGCGCCAATCGTGCTATAAGTTCGGTGTCCAGTCAGGAGGGTATTTTTTATGGTTACATAAGCACAATCGCCGATGTTGATAAAACCTCCGTAGGGTGCACCGTGGTCGCCTTCTGCTTCGATGCGGTGTTCGAGTCCTTCCAAGAGTACATTAGACCGCCTGATGGCGATGTTTCGGCTATAATAGGTGTATTTTGATTCGGCTTTATTGGCAATGGTAGTAAAACGCCCTCCCGTGATTTTCAGTGGCGTCTCATCAATGGGAAGCGCGGAGATGTCGGTGATTTGGTCAAAATCCCAGATGATAGGGGCTTTCATATCTACGTTGCCGTTTTTGTCAACGGCAAAAATATCGGTCTGCGAAGAACCGTTGTTTTGGTTGAGTCCAAAGCGAATATATTGCTTCACTTTAGCATTGACGACCGTAATCAGGCAAGAACTGGGCAAAGACACGTCTATCTTGTTCTGGTTTCTTTTGAGCGAAGTTATTGCTTCCAGTTTAAACGGTTTGAGGTCTGAACTTACCGTAAAAACGGAAGCATTGCGATTCTGAACCTCGGTATCGTCAATGATAAACGCTGCCTTACCGAAATCTGTATCCGTGCGGATGACCGCTGTGCGTTCTTTGCCACTGATGTAATACGTGGCTCCCTCGTCGGCTTTTACCAAAAGATGATGCAGGTTGGCAAAGGCATGAGTAGCGGCGATAGCGTCTATATCGTCGGTTTTTCCATCGCCTTTGGCCCCGAAGTCACGGTAGCGAACCCATCCATTAGCTTTAAATTTGGCGACATTCTTGGGGGATACGTTTATACGTAAACCTCCATTTTCATGGGGGGATACTTGCGTTTTTCCCTTTTCGGAGGTGATGACTATCTTGTCAAGTGAACTTTGGTTTTGCCC
>JBGAUP010000291.1:0-7596 GCA_044228585.1 Runella sp.
GATTTTGCCAGATTTTGCTTTTTTTGTAGTCACCAAAATCACCCCACCCGCTGCTTGAGCACCATAAATAGCAGCGGCAGCAGCATCTTTCAGTACGCTGATATTTTCTACGTCATTTGGGTTTAGAGATTGTAAGGTATTGCCCGGCACGGTAACTCCATCCAACACAACCAAAGGCTCAATGCTTCCGTTGGCCGATGAAGCTCCGCGAATTTGAATTCCAATACCTTCACTGCCTGGCTGTCCATTTGAACGGGTAATGATAAGTCCAGGGCTTGTTCCCTGCAAAGCATTGGCTAAGTTGCTTGAAGGACGATTTTCAATCGCTTTGGAATCAATCGTTGAAACCGCTCCAGTCATGTTCACTTTCTTTTGTGTACCATAACCTACCACAACCACCTCTTCCAAGCTTTTGTCATCTTCCGCCAGCTTGACATTGATACTGGTCTGATTACCAACGGTAAATTCCTGCTTTATATAACCGATGTATGAAAATACCAGAACGACTTTTTCGTCGGCCACTGAAATGCGGTATTTCCCACCAGCATCTGTAGTAGTGCCACGCGTAGTACCTTTGACTTGTACGTTTACTCCTACAAGCGGCTCACCTTTTTCGTCGGTTACCGTTCCAGTTACATTCTGGTCAACGGCTTGATTGAGGAGGCTGTTGGGAGTTTGCTCAGGAGTTTCAATTGCCCCCACTTCTTTTTTGAAAAGCGCAATCTGCTTGCCTTGGGCTTCGTAACTGATGTTGAGCGGAGTCAGTACTTGCTCCAGAATCACTTTCAGCTTCTCGTTTTTAGCATTTAAGTTGATTTTTTGACCTGACTTAATTTCTTTGGGATTATAAATAAACCGTACATTGGCCGTACGCTCGATTGTCCCCAAAGTAGTTTTGAGGTCTTCGTTTGTAAGTTTAAGCGTTACCTTCTGGTCAAGCATTTCTTGACCATACACATCGCGGGCGTAGGATACACTCACGCACAGTATCGCAATCAGCATCTGTGTTAGGGAGATTTTCATGAGTGTCCAGCAAAAGTTTTGATTGTAGATTTTATTCATGTTGAAATAGAGGTTTTTTCATGGATAGCAGATTACGTATTAAGATACTTGTTTTTTTAGAGTTTTTTCTAAAAAAAACTCTATTTACATCCCTTGCTATGAATAATTATCTGAGCATCAACCATTTCATAGGTAGAATGGGTGATTTTACAGATAAGATTCAATTTGTCAAACAATGATTCGTCCGAAAGATTGGCGGTCAGATAGCAAGCTTCCATGTTTTTGGCATCATAAATGACCGACACACCGTAGATTTTTTCTAAGAAATCAAATACTTGTGCAATAGGGGCTTCGTCAAAAATAAAGTCTTGGGTAGGGGCTTTCACAATAGCCTGTGGGGCTTCTACAATAGATTTCAATAGCCGTTCTTCTGATGCTAAAAAAGCCACTTGTTGATTGGGGGTAAGTACCACGCCCGCAGTAGCATTTTGGTGAGTTAATTTTGCCTTTTCGAGGTCTTTACGGGTATAGACTGACACTTTTCCCGTTTTTACTTCTACTTTGGCCTCATTGGCTTCCGCAAAAGCATTTACCATAAAACTTGTGCCTAATACTTGGGTAGAAATGGCCTCAGTATAAACCCAAAACGGTTTTTGGGGATTTTTAACAATCTCAAAAAATGCCTTTCCATTAAGATAGACTTCGCGACGAATAGCCTCAAAAGAAACTGGATAACGAAGGCTGCTTTGGGGATACAACGTGACAACACTGCCATCGTGTAGTTTTATTTGCTGAGGACGATTAGTCTCATTTTTTGCTTCGCGATACTTATCGGATAGTAGAGGCAAAAAGGGCTTTTCTTCCAAATCAGCCACTGGGGCGGTGTTTTGATAATACATATAAGCTCCACCTAATGCGATTCCTAACATCAACACTATGGAGGCGGCCATTCTGAATAATGTGCTTTGCCAAAAAGTAATAACGGGGCGTGGCGAAGCCGACAAGATATTTTCTGTTATCTCCTCTAATTCATTGAATGAGATAACCGTATCTTTTTCTTCTAACGCCAACAAAAAGGCCCTGGCCAAATTGACTGTTTCCTTACAATCAGGATTTAATTTCAGCCATTCATTCCAAAAAAGCGTACTTTCTGACTCATGCTCAAGCACCCACCGACGAAAAGACTCGTCGCGAGCAAAATCTTCCAAACAGTACGAGCGATAATGATTCATACAGGTAGGATGGGCTTTTGCTCAATAGATAGCAAAGCGCAAAATCAGATACTCTTTTTTAGGTGGTTATTTTAAAAAAATCTTGTAACACCGTGCTAATCAAAACATATAAAATTTGCCAGTTTTCGCGAAATACTTTGAAGGCCGACTGCAACAGGTTTGAAACCGACTGTGGATGAATATCCATAATCTGGGCAATTTCTTCACGCTCAAGGTTCTGATAAAATTGCAAATAAACTGCTTCGCGCTGGCGCTTAGGTAATTGGGAAAGCATATTTTTTACTTTTTGGGTCAACAATTCCACATTTTCTTGTTGAATCATCGCCCACTCGTAGGGCAATTCTACCGAATGCCAATCGTTCTCAAGATTGATAGTAGTATCTTCTCGAAGGATTTTTTGACGAAACCCTTCCCGTAAAACCCGTTTCCGAACCGAACTCAGCAAATAAGCCCGAACGCTATCGGGAGTGGTTAAACGTTCGCCCCTCTGCCAAACTTCGATAAAAACTTCTTGTACGCAATCCTTTACAAAATCTTCGTCTTGCACAAATTTGTAGCCGTAATTTTGTAAAGGATTGAAGTACTTTTTGACTAATTTTCCTAAAGATAATTCACACCCATTCTTCAACTGTTTCCAGAGTTGAACGTCCAAAAAATTAGAATGAGTGTCGTTTAGTTTCATACAAAAAAATGTTATTTCTTGTTCAAGGCTTGATAGCGTAAAAGACCTTCCAAATAATAATAATCGGCATAAACAAGAGGAACATCAATTTCTGAAATTCCCAACTTGTGTCCCGTGCTGTGTTGCAAAATGAAATGGTTATTTTTACCTAATTCGGCTTTGTAAGGTGCTTTAGAAAGGCTTTCGAGCATGATGACCGCATCATTGTAGTATTTTTTGGCATTTTTTACCTCATGGCTACCTCCAGAATCCCAGCCAACTTCCGCCAGTTGCAATTGCTCCGCCTAAAGCGTCGCGTTCTTCGCCAGGTTTGCTGTAATCCCAATAAGGAATCTTATCGGCAGGAAGCGTGGGATTGTTTAAAATGAAATCAGCGATATTGCGGGCGTGGTCGAGGTATTTTTTGTCTTTGGCTCTTGGCGGGTACAGACCGTATAGCCGTATAATCCCCATGCCTGTCCCCGCGACCAAGCCGATTCGTCGGCGGCGCCTTGGTGGTTTTTCTTGGCCAAAACCTCACCGTTGGGGCCGTAGCACAATACGTGGTAAGCACTGTGGTCGGGGCGATAGTGGTTTTTGAGGGTGTTGTCGGCGTGGGTCACGCTCAGGTTATAAAACTCTTTGTTGCCCGACTCTTTCGCTGCCCAAAACAAAAACTCCAAATTCATCATATTGTCAATAATCACAGGATAATCGTACCCGCCTTTGAAGCTATTCCATGATTTAATTACGCCCCTTTTTGGGTCAAAACGAGTAGAGAGCGATTTCGCCCCCGTGAGCATGATGGGCTTGTAAGCTTCGTTTTTGGTCAAACGATAGCCATTTCCGAAAGGACAGTAAATCATAAAACCCAAATCGTGCGTACCTGTATTGTACTGTTCTTTCTCGACGGCCATAGTCCATTTATGCGCCGCGTCTTTCCATTTTGGGTCTTTGTTGAATTCATAAATATACCAAAGTGAACCGCCAAAAAAACCGCTACACCACCAGCTTGATTTCATGTTGCGTGGCGAGCCATCGGGGTTGGTAGATTGCGGGAATTGAGTGATGTCTTGGTGAGAGGCCAACATCCCTTCGTATTGTTTGGCCGCAAATTCAAATTCTTTTTTGACGTCAATTTTCGCCTGACTCCAAGCCGAAAATGTAAACAGTGTAAGTACGTAAGTAAGAAATTTCTTCATTTTAAATACGTGTTTTATGAAACCAAAGAATAGAAGGTTGAATATAAAAAAAATACAAAAAAATATAACTACCCATTTCTACATCAGTAAGATTGAAATTTTAGCAAAAATGAGATTTAGTCTTTTTTTTCTTTAAAAGTAAGGTTAAATTAATATTTTAAAAAGAAAAAACGCAAAAAAATAAGCTAAATTGAGTCACGGTTCTTTGCAAACGTAACCGCAAACGATTGCGGCTTTGAAGGGATTTATGATAACGCCTTAAAAAAGTCAAATTATTTTTCTTTAATAATTCGACCAGTACCACTTATGATTTAGCCCTGGAATAGAAGTTTGATGGTTTATTGATATTGTAAAAATTACATTTTCTAATTTTATGACAAAAAATGCACCTGTTACGATTAAAGACATTGCTACGTCACTAAATATTTCTGCCTCGACAGTCTCACGAGCCCTGCGTGGAATGCCAGAAATTCATCCTGAAACCCGTCAAGCAGTTTTACAGTTGGCCCAAGAACTGGACTATCAACCCAACCAATTGGCCAAGAATCTCGCCAAAAGTCGAACCAAAACCATTGGCCTGATTGTCCCCACGTTGAGCTATTATTTTTTTTCTTCCATGCTCAATAGTATCGAAGAAGCGGCCATGCAAGCGGGATACAGCATCGTTGTTTGTCAAACCAACGAATCCTACCTGCGAGAGGTAGCCCAAATCCAAAACCTGCTCAATAGTCAAGTGGAAGGGTTTATTATTTCATTAGCACGTGACACCCATGACCTATCTCACATCAACCGATTGATTCGCAAACAAATACCCGTTGTTATCTTTGACCGCTATGCCGAAGAAATTGAGGCGTCTAAAGTAGTTGTTGATAACACATTGGCTGCGTTTAGAGCTACCGAACACCTCATTGAAAATGGTTGTCAACGATTAGGCTTTCTGGCTGGTCCTCCCAATCTATTGATAAGTAATCAGCGATTAAATGGCTTTAAAGAAGCACTTGAGAAATATAATTTGCCTTACAACGAACGTTATGTGTTTCACTGTGATTTTACGCAAGAAAATACGATGATGCAAGCGACCAACATGATGCGTTTGCCCGCTCCCCCCGATGGCATCTTAACCATGAGTGATCGCATTGCTTTTTCAACGATGCTTATCCTTAAACAAAAAGGAATCAGAATTCCCGAAGACGTAGCGTTGGTAAGTTTCAACAACGAGCCGACTTGCATCTATCTTTCGCCGTCACTCACGAGTGTAAATCAGCCTATTCAAGAGATGGGAGCGCAAGTGGTACGATTGCTTATCAAACAACTGGAGGCTGAACATACCACACCAGAAACGGTTGTGCTCAAGACCCAATTAATTATGCGAGAATCTTCATTACTTTCAAAGCAGAAAGTGGGGTAAAATGTCAAACTTTTTATTTTACTTTGAATGGGTAAGTAAAACTAACCAAAATACTTTATAGATACGACTAACTGGCAACAAATTTACCATCAACGAAAAAAATATGCAACGACGCTCCGCCCTAAAAAATTTAACAATGGCCGTTGGGGGGCTGATGAGCCTTCCAACTTGGGCTTCTGGCTGGACTCCCGAATCCATTGGACAGGCCTCAAACTTATCCCTCGAAGAAGATGGGCTATTGGCTGAAATTGTAGAAACAATCATTCCTGAAACGGCCACTCCTGGGGCAAAATCGCTCAAGGTACACCAGTTTGCGATGCGTATGATCAACGACTGCTATGGCGCAGAAGCCCAGAAAACCTTGAAACAAGGACTCACTATCACCGACGTAGCTGCCAAACAAACATACAACAAACCCTTTGTGGAATGTGATAAAACGCAGCGAATGGATTTGCTCAATAAAATGGTTGGTTCTACCAATCAGCCCGCCAAACAGTTTGTGAATATGATTAAAAACCTGACCATTCAAGGATACCAAAATTCGGAATACGTCATGGTCTATATTCAAAAATACAACATGGCACCAGGCTTTTATCACGGGTGTGTACCTGTTAAAAAAACCAACTAAACCAACAGTCCCCCACCCCCGAAGGAGGCTAAATTGAAATTAATAAATTTACAATAACCAACTCTCTATTCGGGGATAGAGAACAGTAAAACACCCCTTTGGGGGTTCGGGGGCTTATGTCTTACTTCAACATAGATTCTATCAAAGACCGTACGTTTGATGCCATCGTGATTGGCTCGGGCATCAGCGGAGGCTGGGCAGCCAAAGAACTAACGGGCAAAGGCTTACGCACACTCGTCCTCGAACGGGGGCGTAACGTACAGCACGTCACCGACTACCCTACTACCATGATGCGTCCGTGGGAGTTTCCGCATTTAGGCCAAATGCCGAAAGAGGTCAAAGATGCCAATCCCGTCGTGAGCCGTTGCTACGCATTTAACGAAGACGCAGCGCACTTTTTTGTAAAAGACGCCGAGCATCCTTACGTCCAAGAAAAACCTTTTGACTGGATTCGGGGCTATCAAGTGGGCGGAAAGTCGTTGCTTTGGGCACGTCAAACCCAACGCTGGTCTCAATACGATTTTGAAGGCCCCGCCCGTGATGGTTTTGCCGTAGAATGGCCCATCAGTTATAAAGACATTGCGCCTTGGTACAGCTATGTCGAAAAATTTGCGGGGATTTCGGGAAATAAAGATGGCTTACCGCAATTGCCCGACGGTGAGTTTTTGCCTCCTCATGAGATGAACTGCGTAGAAAAATACTTTAGTGAACAAATGGCCAAGCATTATAACGGCGCCCGCCCTATTATTATTGGTCGTTGTGCACACTTGACCAAACCCAACCAGATTCATTTCGACCAAGGTCGAGCCCAGTGCCAAAACCGTGCTTTGTGTCAACGAGGCTGTCCTTATGGCGGCTATTTCAGCAGCAATGCTTCCACAATTCCGTGGGCCATGAAAACGGGTAAAATGACGTTAAAACCAGATTCTGTGGTTCATTCGATTATTTACGATGAAAAACTTGGCAAAGCCTCGGGTGTGCGGGTAATTGACGCCAAAACCAAAGAAGCCACCGAATACTACGCCAAAATTATCTTTGTGAATGCCGCAGCCTTAAATACCAACTTGATTTTGCTGAATTCTACCTCCAACCGTTTCCAGCATGGTTTAGGCAATGACAATGGTCTGCTGGGTAAGTACGTGGCCTTCCACAACTACCGCACGAGTATTTCAGCCGAATACGAAGGATTCTTGGACACCACTACCGAAGGGATTCGCCCCAATAGTGGTTACATCCCGCGCTTCCGTAACTTACTCAAACAAGAAACTGACTTCTTACGCGGGTACGCCGCAGGATTTGGTGGAAGTCGCATGACTTACACCGACCGTTCTGGCATGGGCGAAACCTTAAAGAGTAGCCTTGCGGAGAAAAAGTATGGCAACTGGAGCGTAGGTTCTCACATGATGGGCGAAACTATCCCAAAAGAAAGCAATTACGTGGCTTTAGACCCCAACAAAAAAGAC
>JBGAUP010000292.1:0-7025 GCA_044228585.1 Runella sp.
AATATTATCTGGATCATGGGGGGCGACCGTGACCCACTACGCGAAGAGTTTGTCCAAAGGGCCATGGCGGAGGGGCTAAAATCGGCTTCTCCGCAGCATTTGCTTACTTATCATGCGGCAAGTTCTCATTCGAGTACCGACGTTTTTTCGGGCGAACACTGGTTAGATTTTAGCATGGTTTATACCTACTTTCGGGGTAAGCAGGGTACTTGGACGACCGAGATGCCACAGGTGTATGAGGTGGCATTGAACGAATTGCAAAAAATACCCCGAAAGCCATTTGTTTTGGGGGAGTCGCAATACGAAGACGAAAACGTAGGGAACGTACAAATGATGCGTAGGCAAGCTTATTGGGCGATTCTCAGCGGGGGAAGTGGGCATTGTTACGGGAGTTCGCTTTGGGAGTTTGGGAAAAGCTGGAGAGAGGTGATGGAATTGCCTGGGGCGCATCAAATGGCTCTATTTTACAAGATTTTTAGTGGGTTACCTTGGTATTTATTTCGCCCCGATACGACCAATGATATTTTGGTAGAGGGGAGGGGGACTTACGGAAGTGATGATTATGGTGTAGTATCGGTTTTGCCTAACTACCGCATGGCAGCAATTTACTTGCCCACAAGCCGTACCGTAAAAATCAATGTTGAGAAAATAAATGGAAGTAATATCCGTGCCTTGTGGATTAGCCCTCGTACCAACAAACGCTGGATTGGAGGCTATTTCAAACCACAGGGTATTCGTGAACTGACCCCACCTACCCTCGACGAAGACTGGTTGCTGTTGGTAGGAAATGTGGGCAGGAAGTAGTACAGTGAGGTTTTTCTGAAAATTTTATCATCATTAAAAAATAAAAGAACCCACCTTCTGGAACGATTTTTGCTTAATTTTACACGATTAAAAAGCATAAATACTATTTCACCCTCTCTCATAATGCCCAAGCATACTTATTGGTTATGGTGTATTTTAGTGTCGGTTGGTGTGAGCCGTGCCCAAGAGGTGCAGTGGGCCAGTAAGTTAGTGGGTTTTTCGTCCGAGTATATTAAGGAAGTCAATGGGAAAGAATACCGAGCAGTGCAGGTGCTGGGCTACCCCAATACCATTCCCCCTTTTGGTGAAAGTGCCTGTGCGTGGTCGCCCTACAACGCTGATTCGAACGTAGAAGAATGGATTCGGGTGGGATTCGAGAAACCACAAAAAGCACGCCAAATCTTGATTGTTGAAAATTTTAATCAAGGCTGTATTACACGCGTATCAGCTTATGATGCGGCAGGTAAAGAATTGGTGGTTTTAGAAAATGGGATGCAAGTAGTATCTGAATTAGGGCGTGTCTTGGCTTTGACAGTACCAGATACCAATATGGTAATTAGTTCGGTGAATGTTGTATTAAACCCGATTCGGGTAAAAGGATACAACCAAATAGATGCCATTGGTTTAACCAACTCTCCTAAACCGTTTGAACTCAAAATCAACGTGTATAAAGATGCCCCCAAAGAAATCATAAAAGAGAACCTTGGGTCGGGTGTCAATACCAAAGCGCAAGAAGTAGCCCCCGTTATTTCTCCCGATGGAAAAACTATTTTCTTTACGAGAGGAAAGTACGAGCAAAACGTAGGCGGAGCCGAAAACCAAGATGTATGGTTTGCAACGCGTCAAGGAGACACGTGGAGCGAAGCCCAAAACATGGGAGCACCCATTAACAATGCCGACAACAACGCCATTGTAAGTATTTCGCCCGACGGGAAGACGCTGTATCTGATGAACGTCTATCGCCCCGATGGAACCATGACGTTTGGCCTCTCGAAAGCCACCCGTAACAAAACGGGCTGGAATACGCCCGTAGAGTGCAAGATTGAAGATATTTATAATCTTGACAAAAAAAATAATACAGAGTTTACCCTTTCTCCCAAGGGAAATGTATTGGTCATGTCAGTAAAACGTCAAGATACCCATGGCGACCGCGATTTGTACGTATGTTTTCTGAAAAATGACGGTACGTGGAGTAAGCCTCAAAACATGGGCGACATCATCAACACTGCTGACGTGGAAAGTGCTCCTTTTATTGCGACCGATAACAAAACGCTCTATTTTACTTCTTATGGCCACGCGGGTTACGGTGGCGGAGATATTTTTATGACGCGTCGTTTGGACGAAAGTTGGACAAAATGGAGTCAACCTGAGAATCTTGGTCCTGCCATTAATACGCCTCAATGGGATGGTTTTTTGAGTATTCCTGCCTCGGGTGAATACGCCTACGTAAGTTCCATGCAGAACACATTGGGTGGAGAAGATATTTTTCGCTTTAAAGTCTATTCAGCCATTCGTCCCGAACCCGTGGCGATTATTTCGGGAAGTGTGTTGGATGCCGATACCAAGAAGCCAGTTAATACTGAGATTGTTACGAATCTATTGAAAGACAATACCAATGTTTCAAAGGTAGAATACGACCCCGAAACGGGCGAATACAAAATCATTCTTCCCGTGCAGGAATCGTATCGGTTGAGTGCCATTAAAGAGGGTTTTTTTCCTTTGGATGAGATTGTAGATTTATCGAAAGACAAACGTTTTCGAGATATAAAACGAAATATTTTGCTCGTTCCGATTAAAGAAGGGAAAAAGATTACACCCAATAGCGTGATGTTTGAACAAAGTAAGTTTGAGTTGGTAGAGCAATCCCTGCCCGATTTAGACCGCATTGCTGAAATGATGCTTAAATAC
The DNA here is from genome assembly GCA_044228585.1 of Runella sp. Classification (GTDB taxonomy): domain Bacteria; phylum Bacteroidota; class Bacteroidia; order Cytophagales; family Spirosomataceae; genus Runella. The sequence goes on from JBGAUP010000292.1 coordinate 2,713, forward strand.
GCTACGATGGAAATCTTGATTGAAGGTCATACGGATAATCAGGGTGATTTTAACCTCAATATGGAGCTTTCTGAAAATCGGGTAAAAGAAGTGAAAAAATATTTAGTGAGTAAAGGCATTCCCGAAAATCGTCTTCAAATCAAAGGTTGGGGTTCAACCAAACCGATTGCCAGCAACGAAATTGAAGAAACCCGTAAAAAAAATCGTCGGGTAGAGTTTACGATTTTGAAAGTATAACTTCGGCTTTTTTTTAGTTACTTAGCTGACTCTAAAATAAGTCAGATGCCAGAAGCTCAAAAACGGAATTTAGAAGAGTACGTCAATGTAGGTCATTCCGAAGCCGAAAATCACCTGCGTACCCAAAATGCTCAACTCCAGCAAACGCTTAATTCGGCCAATGCGGGTCGAAAACTTACTGATTTTTTGTGGCTTAATGTGTTTGGTTTTGCCTATCATTACCTCAAAAGTCGCTTTGGCCGTCGTCATAAATTCCGATTTTACCCCGTAGGCGATGACAATGGCATCTTCAAAATGCCAATCGGAAATACGGCTACACGCTTAGCGTTGCTGTCTGACTGGGCTTCGGATACGCCCGAATCAGACAAAATAGGAGCGGTGGTAGCAGCTCATAAACCCCATTATTCTATTCATTTAGGCGATGTCTATTTTGTAGGCACTCCTGCCGAAATTCAGGACAATTTTATCAGCCCCGAGGCATCTTGGCCCCGAGGAAAATTGGGAAGTTTGGCTTTGCCTGGCAACCATGAAATGTACTCCAACGGGGATGCGTTTTTCAAATCCTTACTCCCTACCATGGGTGTACGAGAAGGCGATAGTGTACGGACGCAAAAGGCGAGTTTTTTCTGTCTTGAAAACGACTACTGGCGTGTGATTGGACTGGATACTGGCTATACCTCCGTAGGGCGTCCTTTTATCGAAATTCTTTCTCCACCCGACTGTCATCTTCGTCGTGAACAGCTACGTTGGCTACGTCATCAGTTGAAGTTAGAAAACCCCAACGACCGCCGAGGCATTATTTTTTTGAGCCATCATCCCCCTTTTTCAGCGTTTCGGAAAGCTTACCCCAAACCTGCACAGCAGTTGAGCCAACTATTTGGCGACTTTTTACGTCCTGTATTGTGGTTTTGGGGGCATGAGCATCGGTTGGTGGGTTATAAGCGTCGCGAAGTGGCGGATTTGCCTATTGAGGGGCGTTGCATTGGCCACGGGGGAATGCCCGTAGAGATAGATCCTTCGAGAAATGAAAAAGAGATGATTGCTTTTTATGACCAACGCAAGCGCACCACGCTACGGCGAATTGGAGTAGGTTATAACGGTTTTGCTTGGCTGACTTTCCAAAATGAAAGGCTTACCATCGAATACCGCGACGTAGAAGACAAGGTAGTAGTGAGTGAAAAATGGAAAATTGAGATGGACACAGGAATGCTGGAAAAGGAGGGTATGAAATAAAGGGTAAATAGGCAAAGGGCAAGTTTTACATTCATTAAATCATACGCTATACTTATGAAAAAAATAACTACTTGGTTAGTTTTGATGCTGCTTGGTGTGTTAGGATGCCATACCAACATTGATACCGATACGGCTCCACCTGGTGCTCCCGCGTTCAGTGGAGAAGGTTACCGTCCGATCTATTTGCCTCAATCTGAAATGCGGCAAGTAAGCACCGAAGCACCGCAGGCCCTACGCAAACCCGGAAAGATTTATGTGAGAGGTAATTATCTATTTATCAATGAACAGGGCAAAGGGCTTCATTTGATTGATAATGCTGACCCCCGAGCACCGCGTAAACTATCTTTTATCAAAATACCTGGTAATGTGGACATTGCCGTGAAAGGTAATCTCCTTTATGCCGATAATGGGCGCGATTTTGTAGTACTCAATATCGCTGACCCAACCAATATACAATTGGTAAAACGCATTGAAAATGCCTTTCCTGTACAATCTTACCCTCCCTATATTCAGACCTATTTTGAGTGCGTAGATGACTCGAAAGGGGTAGTAGTAGGCTGGGAAAAAGTAAAAATGAATCGGCCTAAATGTTATCGCTAAACTCTGAAAATGAACATGAGAAATTTTCTAACAGTGTTAATGATTGCGGCTTTGTGGAGTTTTTTTATTGGATGCTCCGCCGAAAAAAGTGCCGACGTGAATCCTAATGGCCAAACGGGTACGGGCGGCTCTATGGCACGTTTTGCCATTGTGGGAAATGCGCTTTACTGTGTTTTGCCCGATAAATTACAAGTGTATGACATCTCTACGCCCGCCAACCCCGTGGCTAAAAATCCCGTAGCTCTTAGTGTGGGTTTAGAAACGATTTTTCCTTACAAAAACAGCCTTTTTATTGGGATGTATATTTTTGATAATCAGCAGCCTGAAAGCCCTACCTTGCTTTCCAAATATACCCACGTACAGAGTTGCGACCCCGTGGTAGTTCAGGGAAACTATGCCTACGTAACATTGCGTGGAGGGGCTGGGTGTCGGCGATTTGCTACGATGAGTTCGTTGGATGTGGTGGATATTTCGGATTTAAAAAGCCCCCGCATGGTTCATACCCAAAATCTGCAAAGCCCCTATGGTTTGGGCGTAGATGGTACGCAGTTGTTTGTTTGTGAAGGCGACAATGGGTTGAAAATTTTTGACATCACTCAGCCTACTTTGCCTAAATTACAGCAAACACTGGGAGATGTAAAGTCCTTTGACGTGATACCACTCAACAAAATACTGCTTGTAACGGGCGACGGGGGATTTTTGCAGTATAGTTATCAGAATGGAGGAAAGATGGAGCTACTAAGTAAAATTTCGATTGAACTGTAAGCTAAGTAATCTAAATTTTTCCCCGCAGTCGCAGATAAAATTATGCAGAAAACACAGATTTTTAAAACACTCTTAAAATTGCTAAACGGGTTGATTGTGCTTTGGGTTACTTCTTCCCTTCAAGCTCAGGATACTGTCCGTCCAGCAGTGATACTAAAGTTTACGCCCTCCATGCTGTTAGACCCTGATAATACGCTTACGTTGGGGGCAGAAATCCCCCTTAGCCGCCGTTGGAGTGTTCAACAAGAAGTAGGTTGGGGCAATGCCTATATGAATCTGTGGGATGAACGTTCGCGTTATGCTGAAAAAAATAACTGGCGTTTTCGGACGCAGCTACGCTATTATTTTGAAAAACCTAATTCAAAATTAAGTGGAAGTTATTTTGCCTTGGAGTATTTTCGTAAAGAGGTGTTTATCCGTCAGTATCAAGCTATTGGTCGGCAATGCAACCCACTGACGGGAACATGCGCGTATTTTGAAGAAGGTATTTTACGGACTCGTCGTCGGGTGTCGGCGCTACATGGAAAAGTTGGCTATCAGTGGTTAATTCCCGATCGAATGGTAGTGGATATTTACGTAGGGGGTGGTTTTCGGAAACTTATTGTTAGTAATGATGACCCTTCAGGGCAAGCTAATACCAACTTGATACAGTCCGATTTATTTAACCTTCGTAGCTTACGACCAGGTAATTATGAACCTATTGTTAGCCTCTCAGGGGGCTTTAGTCTTGGCATACTTCTAACGCAAAAAAAGAGGAAAGTAGTACCTTTGCGTTCATGAACGCAATTTATCAACAAGAAGCTATCTGTGCGCTCGCTACACCTTCGGGAGTAGGAGCCATTGCCGTTATCAGAGTATCGGGCGAGCAAACCTTTTCGATTGTCAATCAAATTTTTAGGGGAAAAGATCTCATTCAAGTAGAAAGCCACACTATACACTTTGGTACGATTCGAGAAGGCAATACCATTGTGGATGAGGTACTTGTCTCCGTTTTCAAAAGTCCCAAGTCTTTCACCAAAGAAGATACCGTAGAGATTTCTTGACACGGTTCTGATTATATCATCCGACAAATTTTAAAACTGCTTGTCAAACACGGTGCGCGTTTGGCGCGTCCAGGGGAGTTTACACAACGAGCATTTTTGAATGGTCAATTTGATTTGGTACAAGCGGAAGCCGTTGCTGACCTTATTGCCGCTGATTCGGCTGCCAGCCACCGAACCGCTTTGAATCAGCTACGGGGTGGTTTTTCCAAACAATTGGCTTCATTGCGCGAAGAGCTCATTCATTTTGCCAGCATGGTAGAGTTGGAATTGGATTTTGGCGAAGAAGACGTTGAATTTGCCGACCGTGATGACCTCAAAAGGTTGATTATCAACCTTCAAAGTACCATTGGGCCATTGATTGAATCCTTTGATTTTGGCAATGCGCTCAAAGAAGGGGTACCCGTGGCGATAATTGGTGCGCCCAACGTCGGGAAA
>JBGAUP010000008.1:0-7267 GCA_044228585.1 Runella sp.
GCCGTGATGGTCATCGGAAGCGTAATGCCACTGACTACAAACTCGCTTTGATTTGTGCCGCTTTTGGTGATGCTACTGATTACCAAGTCGGCTGTTCCGGTTGCGTTGCTGATGGTGAATGTTTTGGTTACTGAACCGTTTACTAATACACTGCCAAAGTCGGTGGTATTAGTAGTAGAAGTGGTAGTGCTACCGTCGGCAATGTCAGTCAATGGGCTACCACCTTGTAGGTTGATTTCGGGTGCAACCACCGCCGAGCAACTTGTACCCGTGGTGACACCGCCTGGGGTGATGAAATTGGAAGTGCTTCCTGTACGAGGCATATTCTGGAACGTCCCCGTGTAGGCATTGGGGCCAGAATCAGCAAGACTCGTAACGCTCGAAGCGTTATCGCTGTTAGCCAATCCCTGATTGAATTTGTAGTAAGCAGCAAGATTGTTCTCATTTCCAACTAACTCACAAGCATAGCGTTGTTTAATCTGTTCGCATGAGAGCGCAGTATTCCAAATACGAACTTCGTCTATTTGACCACTGAAATTGAAATTCCCGTCTGAGGTTGCTCCGCCAATAACAAAGGGGACATTGGGCGATGGTGCCATAGCGGGTATCTTGCCAAACATAGAAGTGGTTTGTAAAACACCGTTTTTATAAATTTTTATACGGTCAGCAGGATTGCTTTGTGTACCGTCATAAACGGCAGTCAAATGTACCCACGTTCCTGTAGGAACAACCCCTGTTCCTGTAATCCCCCCGTCTTGATTTCCTACTTTTAGGAAAAAAATACCATTTGCAGCTAAACCTGTATGAATGGTATTGGTACAGCAGCCACTTCCCCCTTTGCCCACAATACCTATGCTGCTCGTACCATTTGACTTGATCCAATGCTCAATGGTGAATTTGGCAGTGCCGTCCAACAACGTTGCTGTTCCTGGAAGCGACACATAGTCGTTTGTGTTGCTTAAATCTAATGCAGCACCAGCTAAGGCCCCATTGCCCGTTACGGCAAAATCATAAGCGGCTTCGTTGCAGTCGTTGTTGTTGACGATAAGGGTAGCCGTGCGTGTGCCTGATGCCGTAGGAGTAAACGTAACGGTGAAGGTAGTAGTATTCCCCGCCGTGATGGTCATCGGAAGTGTAATGCCACTGACTACAAACTCGCTTTGATTTGTGCCGCTTTTGGTGATGCTACTGATTACCAAGTCGCCCGTACCCGTTGCGTTGCTGATGGTGAATGTTTTGGTTACTGAACCGTTTACTAATACACTGCCAAAGTCGGTGGTATTAGTAGTAGAAGTGGTAGTGCTACCGTCGGCAATGTCAGTCAGTGGGCTACCGCCTTGTAGGTTGATTTCGGGTGCAACCACCGCCGAGCAACTTGTGCCTGTGGTTACGCCACCCGGGGTTACCCAGTTGGAGGTTGTTCCTGTTAATGCAAACCCATTTAGCGTACCGTTATTAGCATTTGAGGTAGCATCCGTCAGAGTAGTTACGCCTGTGTTAGTGCCTGCCGCAACGCCTTGATTGAACTTATAATAAGCTACCAGATTAGGCTCATTGGCAGGTGTAAGTTCGCAGTTACGGAGTTGGCTGATTTGGTCGCAGGTACGGGCAGTATTCCAGATACGAACGCCATCCATAGATCCGTTAAAGAATCGTCTCGTTCCGTAGCTTACATCATCGTTATGTTTGCCAATGAATACTGTGCCATTGGTTGCTGTATTGGATACATTAAAGTCATCTACCAAGGTACCATTTACATACGTGCGAACATTGGTTGAAGTATAAACAACGGCAACATGATACCAGGTGTTTGTTGTAAAAGCATAGCTGATATTTCGGAATCCGTTATGGTATTCAATACCAATACCTGACTCCGATGACGTGAGGTTCACCCCGAATCCTCTACCGTAAGAGCCTGAAATATCAGTACTTATCACATTATTTGGAAATTGATTTAGTGTCGTTCCGTCGCTTCGTAACATAGGCTTAACCCAAGCCTCAAACGTCACCTGCGACTGCCCAGCTATCAATGCGCTCCCAGTAGTGACATTATCATCAATACCGTCAAAAGATAGTGCTGACGCTGCTGTTAATGGCGCATTGTACGACAGCGTTACTTGCCCCGCCACAGGTAGGTTGTAGTTGATGAACCAATTGGCAGGTAAATTAACCGTCGCAAACGTACCTGATAAAGCCGTGGCGTTGATGATGGTGAGTAGGTCGCCGTTGTTGCCTACGTAGCTGTTGATGAGCGAAACATCGAGTGTACCGCCGAGCGTAGCTGTGCCCGTTACGTTGAGGCGGTCGTACCCCGTACAGGCGGTGGTGCCGCCGAGTTCTATTTGAAGCGTACCTGCGTTGGTAAACCCATTGCTATACGTTTGGCAACCTGGCGATGTGCCTGGGGCAACGATACCTCCGCTTGGGTTGGTAAACAAACTGGTGTTGTATGCGCCTGAGCCTTTGTAGGTGCCGTTGTTGGTCATAGTACCGCTGGCATTGACCGCAAACGCACCGTTATTGGTAATTGTTCCTGCACTATTATTAGTCAATGTACCTGAAGCATTGATATTAAAGCTACTCCCGCTGGGTACAGTGAGGCTTCCTGTATTGGAAAACGAGCCGCCGCTACCCACTGTAAAAAAGCAGGAGGTAGGCATATTCAAGATGCCTGTATTGACGAAAGACCCAGTTGTACTCGAACTTCTACTGGTAAACGTCCCCGCATTATTGATAGTACCTGAATTGGTAAGCTGTGCCCCCCCTGCCCCGTCGCTAATAAGGCCGCTTGCGTTGTTATTGATGGTACCTGCGTTGCCGCCTGTACCGAAGTACAATGTGCCGTCGTTATTGACGGTACCGCCCGAGTTGAACGCTTGTGCGCAAGCCTGACAAGAGTACAAGCCACCCGACTTGACGTTCATCACCCCGCCCGAATTATTGGTCATATAAAAAGCCGAGTAAGTACCGTAAATGTCCATCGTACCCGCATTGGTAATGCGTCCTTGACTCATAGAAGCAGAGGCATTGAGCGTTAAGGTTGCCCCTGAGGAAATCGTGATGTAGGTGTTAAGGCTTGGGCTGAGTGTAATACCTGTATTGACTGTCATTGAAGTACCCGAAGGAAAAGTAATGGTTACATCATTCATGGTACAGTTAGCCGCAATCACCACCGCATCGCCGCTTGCCAGCAGGGCGGTGGTTGGCACTACGCCCGTACTCCAATTGCTTGCCGTTGCCCAGTCGGTGTTGGTGGTGCCGTTGAAAGTGTACGTAGTGGTTGTACTGCCTAACCCTCCCAACGCAGCCGTTCCCGACATTCGGATTCGGTCCACCGTCATACTTCCGTTACTGAAAAAATACGAATACAGGTAGTCCATCGTAGCCAGATTGGCAGGGTTGGTTGACAAAGTAACTTTCCCAGTTACGTTGGTAGCACCAGAACCAATCGTAGCAGCATTCATGGCCGTTTGATCGAGGGTAGTGCCATTATAAAAGTTATTGTATTGGGCTAAAGTCAAAATCCATGCCGACGTGGAGTTGTTGTCGTAAGAAAAGGCATACAGGTAAGTAGTACCCACGGTCAAAGCACCTCCACCCGTCATGGCCGATATGCTCGTTCCCTTGATGCCCAAAGCGGGCAATCCTGACTGCCCGTCATTGGCAGGCATGAAGCCGAGGTAATGGTTTTGATTGTTTGAAGAACCCGCTGTTCCCAAACCTAACATCAATACCGATTGTGAATTGGGAGCAGCGTTCATCTTAAACAAAAAACTTCCCGAAACTGGACCAGATGCTGCAAAGCCCGTGGTGATTTGGCGGGCGGAGTTCGTACCACTGGTCACTACCATGGCCCCGCCTGTTCCCGACAAGGCACCAAAGCTAAGCCCTGTGGCAGTATAAGCCCCTGAGCCACCCGTCCAAGCAGCCGCAAAGCCAGTTCCCCCAGCCTGACCACTTAAATTACCAGAAGTGTTGCCGTAATCGAAGTCTTCGGAGATGGTGATTTGGGCATGAACGGATAACAAACTACTGGCCAGCCAAATAGCAAAAACACTATAATGTCGTACTAAAAAATGTGCTGGTTTTGTAAAAAGGGGAAAGTAAAAATGCTTTTTCATGAAATTTGGGCAGATTCGTTTTATAGCTACAAATCACGCCATTTTCCCCTACCAGCTGCTACAACAAATCGGACACTGGTTGTCCGATTTGTTGCATTTGAACAAAATTTTGACGTAAAAAAGGGATGGCTACCTATTTTCGGTTATCTCCGAAGGCCGTTGTCCAAATACTTCTTTAAAGCATTTGCTGAAATAAGAAGGGTTTTCAAAGCCCACCTGAAAGGCCACATCGGCGATATTATCGCCTCGTTTGAGCAGGGGTAAGGCGCGGCGGAGACGGTGATTACGGATAAGTTCGTTGGGGGAGAGGTCGGTAAGCGTATTTATTTTGCGTTGCAGCGTACGGCGATTGAGTTGTAAACGTTCAGAAAGAGCCTCTACCCCAAAAGAAGTATCATCTAAGTGCTGGTCTATGACCCCAAAAATACGTTCCATAAAGTCTGCTTCTGCTTCGGGGAGGGGAGGGGTTTCGTGGGGTTGAGCCAGCCGTTGCGCATAGTGTTGGCGGAGACGTTCTTGGCGTTGCAGCCAATTGCGTACTTTCAACTGCAACTCAGTGGCGTGGAAAGGTTTTACTATGTAGCCGTCGGCACCGCTCTCAAAGCCTTCCAAGCGGCTTTCGATGGCCGACTTAGCCGTAAGCATCAGCACAGGTACGTGACTGGTGCGGGTATCGTTTTTGAGGCGTTGGCACATAGCCGCTCCATCCATCTCGGGCATCATCCAGTCGGTGATGATTACATCGGGCAAGTGTTCAAAAGCTTTGTTAAGCCCCTCTATGCCATCATTGGCCGTCACAACTTGATAGCTACCCACAAACAAGCTGGAAATATAGGTACGTAGGTCGGGGTTGTCTTCGACCACCAACAAAATAGGGGCATTTTGAGCCCCTGCCAGCCCCCTATCCCCCGATGGAGGAACAAACTCTTCCCTGATTCTCTCTGGTAGGAAGGGAGTTAGGCTTTCCCCTTCGGAGTAATCCAGTGTTATTGGGTGGGGGGCTGGGTTCATTCCCCACGTTTGGGCATCTACGGGAAATCTGAGGTAAAAAGTAGTGCCTTTGCCTATTTCACTTTCGACCCTAATCTCACCTTTTAATACATCTACGAGCTCTTTTACCAGCGAAAGACCAATGCCCGAACCTTCAAACGAACGCCGTACGGAACTGTCCACCTGATAAAATCGGTCAAAAATAGAAGCCAATTGTTCGGGGGGAATGCCGATACCACTGTCAGAAATTTGAAGCCCCCAAACCCCCAAAGGGGGATTAACAATTCCTCCTCCTTCGGAGGCTGGGAGGCTTTCTACCTTCACTTTTCCTCCCTTCGGTGTAAACTTCAAGGCATTACTGAGTAAATTCGTAATAATTTTGCTGAGTTTGTCGGCATCAAAATAAGCTTGCGTATCGGGGAGAAGGTGGCTAATCAGCTGCAAATCTACCCCACGGCTTTGGGCCAAAGAGTGAAATGATTCCACTTGCAGTTGGAGAAATGAAGACAGGTCTCCTTTGTTTATGTCGGGCTTGAGTGCCCCCGCGTCTATTTTGGAGAGGTCGAGGAGCTGATTGATGAGCGACAACAGCCGATTGGCATTGGTATATACCATTCGTAGGGTAGCTTGCTGGGGGAACTCTTTTAGTAGGTCTTCTAATGGACTCAAAATCAGCGTTAAAGGGGTGCGAAATTCGTGGGTAATGTTCGAGAAAAAACGAGTTTTGGCTTTGTCTAAACTTCTCAATTCATCGCTTTGCTTTTCGATGATGGCGTTTTGCTCGGCCAATTTTTGCAATTGCTTTTGGTTGCGTAGAAAAGAATATACGGATAGTGCCAGCAACGACGATACCAATGCCACAATGCCCCAAAGTAGCCATTGTTGGCGTTGTTGTTGTTCCAATTGCAATTCTTTCTCCCGGGTACGAAACTGCGTTTCCCACTGCGTCATGCTTTGGCTATTACGACGCAGGTAAACGTGCTCTTTTTCGGCCAGGGCTTTTTGGTAATATTCATTGGCCAGCGACAGATTTCCCATGGCTTGGGCTACCCTTGCGCGATTGGCGTAAAAGTTGTCCTTTTCCCAACTGGGCGAATCATACCGCAGGGCCGAATCTAAGGAAGCCGAAGCCTTTGGAAAATCTTTTTTAAAAATGAAGGTGTCAGCCAAATAAAGGTAAAGCTTACGAATATCAACGGGACGCTTGAGTTTTTTTACCATTTCTATCGAAAGACTGTACAGATAAATCACCTTTTCGGATTCCGAAGGGAGGTAGCTAATGATGGTTGCAAAGGTGTAAACTAAGCTATAACGATCATAAATGCTACTATGCCGAGAGAAATAGGTTAGTGCTTTATCGAAATGATCGAGGGCTTGGTCTAAATCAACCGAATCGTCAAAGCAATAAACAAATACTAAGTTTTCAAAAGCTTGGGTTATTGACAATGAGTCATTTAGCTTATTGGCCGTGTTGAGTGCTTCCCTAAAAAATGGTAAGTACTTGTCGGGTTCTTGGCGGTAAATGTCGCGAGAAGTTTTTCCAATCTCACTTAATACCAAGAATTCCAGTGGAAGTTCCTTCGTTGAACGAGCCAATTGCAAGGCTTCATTGCCTACTTTAAGTGCTTTTTCAAATTGGATATTGTTACGAAACAAAGCGGCTTGTTCGTATTTTACCCAGCCTTGGAAGCGGGGTTTGGGATGCATTCTCTCCAGTTGCTGGAGAATGACCGAAGCAGAGTCGGGCTGTTCAGTGGCGCGTAGTAATTGGGCTAAATTTAATAACCATTGGTGATTTTCTTGGGTAGGACGAAGGGCTTGTAGCATTTGAAAAGCGCAGGCACTTTTTCCGTTTTTTTGGAGCGATTTTATTTGATCGAACTCATTTCCTATTTCAGCTTCTGCGCTTTTTTTTACTTGCGATAGAGCCTGTGTGTTACAGGGTACGTCCACAAGAGGTTGCGACAGTACTTCGTGTTGTAATCGTTGATAGAGTTGATTAATACGATGTTGTTGATCAAAGGTTGGTCGTTGCTGGGCAACTGCGGTGAATACCAAGTAATTATAAACGATGGACAAGCCAATTCGCCTAAAAATTGATTTTCTGAAGTATAGTCTCCTAAAAAATAAAAAAAAAGCCATTTCTCTACTTGAGC
>JBGAUP010000008.1:7293-46623 GCA_044228585.1 Runella sp.
TCTTCTTTGATAAATGGCCTATTCTGAACCAAAATGGGGGTAAGTCATTTGAAAAGTTACTGGATAATTACGGCGGTGACCGCTCGAAAATTGTGTTTGATCGTCAGATACTCATCTATCATTTTCAAGCTATCCAATTATTTAATTAGCTGTATGTACATTCCCGTAGGAGTGTGCCGTTAATAGCTGCTTTGCCAAAATTACAATTATTTGGTTTTCACATAATTAAAGGTAAAATTGTAAGCCCATACTTGCAATTTTAAAAACCCTTTTGTATGAAAAACCAGAATATCTTCTTCCTTTTATTATGGCATGGATTTTTATTTTGTAAAACAAACGTTGTAGTTGCCCAATTTGAAACCAGAGATGGCAAAGGCATTCCGACTGCGGTAAAAGAGGAAGGTCAAAAACTGTTTGAAAGTACCTGTGCAGCTTGCCATACAACGACTGCTGGAGTAAAAACCAGTGCACCTTCTACTCGCATTTTGTTCGCTATGACTTCCCGAACGGTTTATTCGGCACTGACTACTGGTAAAATGAAATCGCAAGCAGCAAGCCTATCGGATAATCAAAAAAAAGCCATTTCTCAGTTTATCACCAATCAAGCATTGGTAGAGATTGTCATTCCAAAGGAAGCTTTTACGAAGTTTAGTCTGCCCAAAAACCCCGCCATTCTTTCAGGTTGGGGAGGCAACTTGGAAGGGACAGGATTCCAGAAAAATACTTCCATTGCCAAAGAAAATGTAGGAAATTTAAAAGTAAAGTGGGCATTTGGGTTTCCTGACGGAACGCAAGTACGCTCTAAACCTGCCATAGTTGGGGATTGGCTGATTGTAGGTACTCAATTTGGCGAAGTATATGCCATCCATAAAAACACGGGAAAGATTGGTTGGATATACAAAGCCACGGCGGCCATCAGAGGAGGAATCGCCATTGATCAAAGTTCTGCGGGAGTGCGTGTTTTTTTTGCTGATTATTCTACCAACGTTTATGCCTTATCGGTTGCTGGTAAAGAAATCTGGAAGGTTAGAACGGGCATTCATCCGCAATCAGGCAATACGGGTACGGTGACTGTTTATAAAAATACCGTTTTTGTTCCCCTAACTTCCTATGAAGTAGCCAGCGCAGGCGACCCCAATTATGCTTGCTGCACGTCGTCGGGAGAATTGGTAGCTTTGAATGCCACCAACGGGCAAACCAAATGGCGGCATCGCGTTATTGCCGAAGAACCCAAAGAAGCAGGAAAAAAGACAAATGGACAGCCTTTTTATGGGCCATCGGGCGCGATAGTATGGTGCAGTCCTACAATAGATACCCAAAGAAACCTTATTTATATCGGAACAGGAGAAAACTACACCAATCCTGCAACCAACACTTCGGATGCCATTCAGGCCATTGATATTACCACTGGAAAACTCAAATGGAATTTTCAAGCTACTTCACACGACACTTGGAATGGTGGTTGCCCAGGTAACCCCAATTGTCCAGAAAAAATAGGCCCAGATTTGGATTTTGGCATGGCCCCCTTGTTGGTAAAAAAAGAAGGCGGTCAAGATATTTTGGTAGTGGGTCAAAAATCAGGAGTTGTACATGCACTTGAACCCGCAACTGGTAAAGTGATTTGGCAAAAAAGAGTCGGTAAAGGAGGTCTTTTAGGTGGAATTCACTGGGGAATGGCTACTGACGGAAAGAAAGTTTACGTAGCCAATTCAGACAATGTTTATACCATAGATAAGCAGGATTCCACTTTAAAACCTTCTCCGGGCATCTATGCTTTAAACCTAACGAATGGAGAGATTGCTTGGAAAACCCCAACCCCACCCGCCAAAGGAAGATATACCGAGGCAAATTCAGCTGCGCCGTTGGTTACTCCAAGCTTGGTTTTTGCGGGTGCATTGGATGGATTTATCAGAGCTTACGATGCCGATAACGGAAAGATTCTGTGGGAGTTTGACAGCATAAAACCTTTTGATACCGTCAACGGGATTCCAGCTAAAGGAGGCTCAATGGACGGCGCATCGCCTACGGTTATTGGTAAGATGCTTTTTGTCAATTCGGGCTACGGAATTTTTGGAGAACTGCCTGGTAATGTCTTGATTGCCTTTGAACTGGAAGAAAAATAGATCTACTTTCGCCTATTTACCCTATATTTTTTAGCTTTTCACTTAACCCTTCTCTACATGTACCCTACTTCTTCACCTCAAACCGAGCGAGTTTCCGCTTATTCCCTTCTTTGGGGGGTGGCGATACTTGGTGTTTTACTGTTCAATATTCAAGACTTTGGCCTTACCAAAGCAACTATTAATCAGCTGATTGTGCACCCCCACGGTGGCAACTACTGGCTTCTTACAATCGTTAATGCCCTTTTTGGCACTAAAATGGTGGCCTTGCTGACCCTTCTTTTTGGGGCAAGTATCGCCCTGTTTTTTGCGAAAGCTAAACCCACCAATGGTTTCTCGGTCGTTGACTTGTACATAAGGCGGCAGTTTTGGCTGATGCTATTCGGGCTCATCAACGCCATTCTTTTGATTTGGCAATACGATCTACTCTTTCCATTCAGCATCGTAGGCATTCTTTTGTTTCCCCTTCATCGCCTGTCGGTTCGTGCTTTATTGATTGGAGCGGTGTTGATGGCGCTGATTTTTAGCGGAAAAAGTTATTGGGATTTTGCCGAAACCAAGCAAAAATATGAGAAGTACCTGAAGGTATTGGCCTATGAAAAAAAACACAAAATAGTAAAACCCACCGCGAAGCAATTGGCCGATACTGTTGCCTTGAAAAAAATGGCAAAGCTTAGCGATGAGCAAAAGAAAGACACCACTGCTTGGAAAGGCATTGTAAACAGTATGAAGTTTGATAAAAAAGCCAACGAAGCCGAAATAAAAGCCATGCGTTCTGGCTACGCCAAAGTATGGAACTATGTACTCCCCAAAACACAAGAAAGAGAGGCCCGCTGGCTGTATCGCTACGGGCTTTGGGAGTTGGCTTCGCTGATGCTATTGGGCATGGCGTTGTTTAAGTGGGGTTTCTTTGCCCATTCATTTAGCAAAAAACTATACGTCATTTTGGCGGCACTGGGGCTGACCGTAGGATTATCTTTGTCTTGGCTGTCAATGAGTTATGCTGAACTGTCCATTACGGACATTACCAAATACGTGAGCGGAAGCCTCGTACCGCTTCACGAAATACTCCAGCCCTTTGCACAAGCCCTAATGGCCGTGGGTTGGGCGTCGCTGGTGATTTTGCTCTATCGGCTGGAAGTGATGGCGTGGCTATGGCAAGCCATTGGAGCCGTAGGACAAATGGCCTTGACTAACTATTTGGTTCAAACCATACTTTGTACCCTGTTCTTCTTTGGGTATGGCATGAGCTACTTTGGGGAGCTAAAATTCTACCAACTCTACTTCATCGTGGCCGAAATCTGGTTACTCCAAACGGTATTGAGCGTGGTTTGGTTGCGTTACTATCAATTTGGCCCTGCCGAGTGGCTCTGGCATTCGCTTGTTTTGTGGAAACGGCAACCGATGTTGCGATCTGAAGCAACCGAATCAAACCTGTCCGAAGAATCATCTATCACCGCCTAACCCACCTTATCTCATGGAAACCAACAATTCTCACAGCACCGAATTAATGGCGGTGGAAATGCTTGATGCACCCCGCCCCGTGGCCAAAGCCGACCGTATCCAAACCATTGACCTTGTGCGCGGATTTGCCCTACTGGGCATTTTGATGATGAATATACCAGGTTTTGGCTACTTAAATTCCTCCATTCTTGAAATGGTAAAACACCCCCAAAGTGCTGATTTTTACACATTTGCTGTCGTTGAAACGGCCTTCTCGGGTACGATGCGGGCTTTATTTTCCATGCTCTTTGGCGCAGGCATGGTGCTGTTCATGACCAATAAAAAAGCCGCTGAAAACGGAGTTCCTGTGGCTGAATACTATTACCGACGATTGATTTGGTTGGTACTTTTTGGGATTTTTAATGCCTACGTGTTACTTTGGCCAGGTGATATTCTGTTTTCTATATGGCTTATGCGGTATGTTGTTATTTCCCTTTCGCAAACTAAAACCTGGGTGGCTGATTGTACTGGCTTTGGTGTGCATGTTTATCAATATTTTTAGAAATGATTTATCGTACAGCGACTTACGTGCCAATCGTGCGGGTTATCTCGAAGCGATACGTATCGAAAAAGCCAAGAAAAAACCAAGTGCGAAACAATTGGAAGCGAAATCCGCTTGGGAAGCCTTTGAGAAAAACTTCAAACCCGACAAGAAAAAAGATGAAAAAACCTTGAAAGAAAGACGGAGTGGCTACGGTACGGTATTTATGCTGCTACTGCCCGACAATAGCAATATTGAACCTTGGGGGGCCTATTTTGGGTCTTGGGATATGCTCGCCATGATGTTTATTGGCATGGCGTTGCTAAGTTGGGGATTCTTTTCCAACAAACTCCCTACTTCTACCTACGCTACTACCCTACTGGTCGGTTATGGCTTAGGGCTACCCATTAGCTGGTTTTTCATGAAAACGGAGGTAGATTGGATTTCAAACGTAGCAAAAGTGGTTGACTATTACCGCGTTGTCCCTTGGGATGTGTACGATATACGCAGGGCATTGTTGGCTTTAGGCCACGCCAGTTTACTGATTCTTGTCTATCGCTGGGGTATCGTTCCGTGGCTGATGAAAGCCCTCACGGCGGTGGGCCAAATGGCTTTTACTAATTACCTGATGCAGTCCATCATTTGTACGCTTATTTTTCATGGCTATGGGCTTGGTTACTACGGCAAACTGTCTTTTCACCAACTCTACTATGTTGTTTTTGGGGTATGGGTATTCCAGTTGATACTATCACCTATTTGGCTCAATTACTTTCGTTTTGGCCCTTTTGAGTGGGTGTGGCGTAGCCTAACCTACTGGAAAATGCAGCCGATGAAGCGGTAGCAGTTGATGGTTGTGTCAGTTGGGGATAGTTGTCACAACCATCAAGATAAACTCCCTTTTAATGAGTAGCCACCATTTTTGGCGTGCGGTCTTTTTTGTACAAACCCCAGTGTTTTTCGGGTTCTAAGGGATGAGACGACCCTTTCCAAGGTTCATCAAATGCCTCAAAATAAAACGTAAGAATTTTTTCTTTTTCAGCCCATTCCATCAATTCTTCAAAATATTGTTTTTGATTGTCTTCATTGACGTGTTGTGGATCAATACCTCTGCCGTTGGAGTTGGTAGCCCAACCTGCCTCAGTAATTACCACAGGCTTATTGGGATAAAGCTCGGTGACACTGTAATAATTTTCTTTGGTATAGTCGAGTGCTTCGTGGATATGTTTGTATTCCCACACGGGATAGGTATGAATAGAAATAAAATCCAATACGTTGGCTAAAGGTTTTAGTTTATTAAGCCACGGCACGTAATTTTCGCAAAAAGTAACAGGCTGTTTTGCCGAGTGCTTCACCAGCTGTGCATACTCAATGACGCTGCTGACCGAAACGGAATGATCTGTCCAATCCACGCAAGCTTCGTTGCCCACCGACAAAGAGAAAATAACGTCAGGAAATTGATTGGCATATTCAATCAGTTTGTGAACTTTAAGAAGGTTGCTTTTCTGGTTGTTTTCTAATTGCTTTGGGTCATACACGCCTCCGCCCCACGGACAATCGAAATTGTTCATTTCAGCCTCAATATAGGCGCCAAGCATGATTTTGAAATCCAGTTTCTCGTTATTAATAACGTGCAATATGGTTTCGGCATGTTTGTCGCAATCGTACAAACGCAGGTATTTCCAATTTGGCTGCAACAATAACAAATCTTCTTTTACTTCTTCGTACGAAGGATAAAGCAGGCCGGGCTGCTGACCGTCTCTAAAACCAGAATAGCAAATAGCCCTTGCAGGTGGTAGCCCAGATTGATCAAAAAAATTCATTCTTAAAATTTAAGTTTTTCATTTTTATCCCAAATGCCCCAATAAGCACCCACTACGCCTTCGGCTCCTACTTTCCATGATTCGTCAAAGGAGGAGAAGTAGAATATGGGGATATTATCGTTGGCCGACCATAGCTGGGTGTTGATAAAATAATCTCTTGCGCTTTGCACAGAAGGCTGTGCTCCCTTGGTATTTTCGCCTTCGCTCGGCCATCCCGTTTCGGTGATGATTACTTCTTTGCCATTGGCCGCAGCTTTTGCCTGACTGTACATTTCTTTCATGTAATCCAAGGAGTTCTCAAAAGGGCAGCCTTCCCAAAAGGGATAACAATTACACAAAATCAAATCGCAGGCTTCTGTAATCGCAGGGCGGTCCGAAAATTCATAATACGCATCTACATAGCCTACGGGTATGTGCGGGATTTCGGATTTTACTTTGTTGATGAATCCCAATAATTCTTCTTCCGACAACTCTTTTCGGTACATTACCTCGTTGCCTACCGCAGCAATGTCAACAAAGCCTTCTTTGGCCAGTTTTAACAGTCCTTCTATTTCCTGTTCGTTCTTTTTAGGGTCATCTCCAAGCCAAGCCCCCACGAGGGTTTTGAGACCCATCTCTTTTGCCACAATGGGGATCCATTCATTTCCCTCAATACAGGAAAACGAACGAATCCATTGGGTATGTGGCTTGAGTATGCTCATTCGGCGGCGCACCTGTGCTTCGGAAATGATATCGCCAGGTTTTTGCCCCTCTTCATAAAGACTAAAACAAAAGCCATGTACGCCGTTTTGAAGTATTTCGACAAATAAATCTTTCAGTGTTTCTTCTGATTCGCCAGCTACGTAGCGGCTATCAACCTCAGGCCGCAGTGAAAGAATATGGTCTTCTCTAAATGACATGGTTGTAATTTTTTGAGTTTAGAAGTTTATAGTTCACCCCTTCTGCTTACTAATATTGCTTTTATCTCCTTTGCTTTGTCTTCTGTGAGGTCATAGTTCCACATTACCCAGACCGCCAGTGCTGCGGTGGCAGCGGGTATTAGGATGTCGGCAAGGCGAAGGTTGGTAAGCGTATCGGCAGACTGCACCGCAAGATTTTGGTCGAAGCCTACCACTTTTAAAACCAAGCCACCCAATACTAACGCAATACCTTGTCCTAATTTTACCATCCACCAATAAATAGCCCCGAATGTGCCTTCTTTGCGAGGCATTCCGTTTCTTAGTTCATCTAAGTCGCATACATCGGCGGTCATACTCATCATTAAGGTGAATAATCCACCAATGCCAAATGCCATTAAAGGGATGGGAATCATCATCATCCAAGGACTGCCAGGCGTAAATCCCCACCATTTTAACGCGTAGCCTACGATAGAAATCACGGTGGAAATAATAAAGGCATTTCTTTTGCCCCACTTGGTAGCCATGGCAGAAACGATAGGTATTACTAAAAAGGCCGTAGCGATGGCACTGATGGTACTAAACCACGCAGGCCAATTGCCTGCCAACCCATAATCGCCTTTGAACAAATAAAAAACGATGATAAAATAACTGAAAGAACCCACCATCTGAAAACCATTAAATACCAGAAAAGTAGCCCCGCACAAGCGCATAAATGGCTGATTCTTGGTTATTTTAACAATGCTTTGGAAGAGGTCTTTGATATTGGATAAAATATTTTTTAGCGAAAGCTCTGCACGATTTTCTAAATGTGTTTGGTCCATTTCTTTACAAAATAGAGCAGGCAACACGCCCAACACCATACATATTGCCCCCACGATGATTGAAAGTTTTCGCACGCCCTCAGCTTGTGTTTTAAACAGGTCAGGGTTGGCAATGATAACCCAAAACCAGGGGACTATCATCCAAGCCATTTGTCCAATGGTTTGTGAAAAAGCCATCAGCCGAGTGCGTTCATTGTAGTCGGACGACATTTCATAGCCCAGTCCGATAAGTGGGGTAGAAAAAATGGTATTGGCAGTGAGATAGACCAGTGAAAGGATGAGGAAATACCAGAAATTGTACATTTGGGTATTTTTTGAGTCTAATTGCCAAAGTATAGCAAACAAAATTCCGCAGAGTATCGCCCCTACAAATATGTAAGGTCTGCGCCGCCCCCACTTGGAAGCGGTGTTGTCGGAAATGTACCCCATGATAGGGTCGGTGATGGCATCATATATCCTGGGCAATCCCCCCAGCAAGCCAGCCAAGAAGGGATCCATCCCAAAAGCGGTCAACAAAAAGAAACTAAATACCCCCAATGCCCCTGGGAGCAGGTTGTTCACTAAATGCCCAGCACCGAAAGCGAGCTTCTGGCCTATGGGTACAATGTCTTTGGGATTGGTCTGGCTATGATTCATATTGGTTGTTGGGTTTTGGTATTTTAAATAGTTCCGTATTTTCTTTTGTTTTTTTCAGATTTACACAACTGCTAAGTTTATGAATCGCGATGGGTTTAAAGACACGCTGATTTTTTTAATGACACCTGTTCTCCGCAACACCAACTCTGTATCAGCTTTATTCAATTTCAAGCCCTCGTATGCGTATTTGAGGTTATCGTTTTGTTCAATCTCAATTCGTTCATTATCAGCCAATTTATACACTACTGGTACGCCACAATAGGTAAAAAGCAATGAGTGTTTTTCAAGTTGTAAGTTTTGATTTTTCCCTAACACATCCACATAAACCGTTTCGGTTTTATTTTCCAGCAGTTCACTTTTGTGGAGTAATAAAGGCTCAAAAATCAATTGCTGATGCTGTACATACGCTCCCAATTCGCCTATGCGGCAAATAATATCTTCTTTTACTTGTCCTGTCATCCCCGGCTGCTGTGCGCCTTTGTGCAAGGGCGTGTGTGAATAAGGTATGATAGGGAAAGCACCGTACAATTGAGGTGATTTGTGAACACCTATTCCCGCGTTGACATCGAAATAATGTTCAATTAGGCGATTGACGATTTTTGCTTCGGCCTTTTGAGTGATGGCCCTGCGACAAGTTTCCTGTACGGCTAACAACAGTTTTGATACCATGTGCCAGTAAATAGAACCCAATCCTTCAAAGGCAAAGAACGTTCCCGACCTCCCCGTAAACTCTTTGTGATTGAACACCTCCTCAAAAATCTGAAGTACCAAGCCTTCTTCTTTCTCGACAAGCGAGTCGTAACGTTTGTCCAACTTGTGGAGTGCTTTGGCAACATCCTCTGCATTTTTGAAATTACCGTTGAAATGATAGCCCCCTTTGACATCTTTTTCAAGAATAGACAAGTTATTGTCTTTTACTAACTGGGTGAGCAATATCGAACGCTCTACCGAAGAGGGTGGAATGGTGTTTTTCTCCAAAAATTTAGGTAACGCTTTATTGGGGTAAAGGATATAACTGTTCTGGTCTTTTCGATAAAGTGCACTTTGTTTTAAAGCATCCAACAATTGCAGGCTATCCCCTGCCGAAAGTAGCCCCGAACTCAGCACCGCCACCTGCCCTTCGAGCATTTCGCTGAGGTGCGAAACCTTTAGTTCATCATTTTCAAAACTCAACAGGTTGTAAGCATGGTACAAACCATCGTTTCTTTTATTAGCTAAGATGGAATGTTCGACGAATAGGAGGGCGGTATCAATAAAAGTAGAAAGGGCTGCTTTTGAAAGGGCTTTTTTGTTTCCCGAAAACCCACGCTCATAGATTTGATTGCGGTAATGGCTGCCCGCAATACCGAGAGCATCGGTGATTATTTTTCGATTTTTATCTTCAATGGAGGATGAGAGCAGGGGTAAGTGATTTGAAAACGCAGTTGACAGTTCAGTAAAAAACGAATGTAATTCGGCTGATATTGAAATCTCCTGAACTGCTGAATTATCCATTACGGTTTGCAAAAATTTCAGAAATCTTCTCAGATAATACAGCGTAACCATCGAAAGGCCATTGCCCACCAGGGCATTGTTGGCATCATTCCATTCGGGCCGTTGGGTGTTCATCCAGATGCCACCTTCTGGCACAAAGTTGGAGAGCTTTGATAGTAGGGTAGCCAGTATTTTCTCCGTAAAATTTACGCGGTAAATACTTCCATCAAATGTAGTGAGCAAAGCTCCGTCAGCCCCCAACTGCTTGATACGCTCCAGAATACGTTTTTCGCTAACATGCTCAAAGTCTATGGTATCTTTCGGGTTCTTGACAATGTCTTGGTAAGATTTGATACGATACGGCACATTGGCATATACAAAATCATTTTTATTGAGCAGTGCTTCTACTGTACCCGCTTGCTGTTGTTCGGCAAACTCTAAAAACTTGAGCAAATAGATAATCTGATGATCGCCCCAATAACCAATATACGACCACGGATTGTCTGGTTCAATGGCTTCCCAATCAAAACCATCTTTGGTCACACGATAAGGATTATACCCATCAAAAGTAGAGGCATTCAAAAATTTAGCAATCATTCCTTCGATAAAAGCGGGGTAGGAATGAGCCAAGGCTTCCCAGTTTTGAAATATATCTCTCCAATTGCCCTGGTAATCTAAAATTTTAGAACCGTCAATTTCATTTCTGGTATTGATAGAGAACTGATTCCAGGGACGGCTGGGGTCGCCGTGTCGGCGACTGAATTTCAAGGGTAGGTATTCAGTGGCCAAACGAACGAAATCACGGTTGTTTGATTGCTCGGCAATGGCCTTTAGTTCAAACAACGAAAATTCATCTTTCAGGTGTGCAAGGTGCGTTTGTACCGCCTCATAAACCTCGTTATTGGCCTTGTGTAGGTAATGGTCAAAATCCCACTTTTCAATCTGATAGTTGTTGTCAAATATACCCCCCCGCATGATGTTGAACAATACGTTGGTGTAGTGGCGGGTATCTTTTAAGTCATCTGAGGTACATTGAAAACTATCTGCCGCCCCCGTCAATTGTCGTAAATGCAAAGTGCCAGCTTCTATATCTGCCAGCACCTTGTCGGAAAGTTGGCTCTCGTTTTTAATTTGTTCGGAAAGGGCGATAACTGCCGAATGGTTCTGATTTACGTTGGCTACAATCATCCATTTTTGCTCTACTCCAGCTGTCAAAGCGAAACGACTGACTACAAAATAAGCCCCTTTTTCGCCTTTTACATCTTCTTCTTGCTGTACTGATTTGTCTGCTCTGAATTGTGGAAGTTGTAACGCAGAAAGCAGATAAGTCGGATTTTTCAGTCCTAAACTCCAGGCGGTATTTGCTTTTAGCGCTTCGGCTGGTTCGGCTTTATCAACGATGATGGCACTGAGGGCAAAAATGCCCAAGCCCGTTTCGGGAATCAATTCAGCGCGTTTGTAGGCATCCGCAAGGTTACTTGTGGTGGTTTGTAAGTCGGCAGGTACACCAAAAGGTAAAATGTTTTGTAACCCGTCGGCCAATTGTACCTCAATGGTATCCTCCGAAAGATTGAGCAATTTTGACTGTTTCACAAAGCCATACACGTCGCTGCTGCTCCATTCGTATTGAAAACATAGTTGCAGGTCGTGATTGATTTCTTCAAACAGAATTTTATTACACCAGTTGTTTTGATACAGATTTCGGCTTACGGCAAACTTGCCTTCGTTGCGAATCGAAAAAGGTTCCCACAAAAAAGTGTGGTTGTTTTTAGTAATGTGGAAAATGGTTTTGCTGCCAGTGATCTCTGCGGACTCCGTTATTTTATCGTCGGTATAGTAAGGAAATAAGGCAAAATCAGGGTTCTTTCTGCCTGCACTAATTCCGCCATTGCTCGACACAAACAGCCAATGGTCGGAATCGCTTACAATACTCATAAAGAACGGACGCATAGTATCCACATCCGAAATCTTGTAAAACGTTTCGTTGTTGATTTCAACTCTTTCGAGACTTGTTTCGAAAATCGCTTCTCTTTTCATTCAAAACTTCATTAAAAGTATCTGAGTATGTAAGTGCTTGCGCAAAATTAGTCTTTACTATTCTTTAATTATTCGCCTGATTTACAGTCTGATAGCCGACTGCTAACTGCTGATGGCTACTTATGAATTTTGGTTCTCTGACAATTTTTGTGGTTATCAAAATTACACGGAGAACCTCAGAGATAAAAAAGAGAGCCAAAGAGGGTTATATATCTGATTGTCAAAGCTTTGAAGTCCGAGGTTCTCTGTGTAACACTCTGTGTAACCTTATTGTCCACTAAAATTGTCTGAGTACCTGAATTTTCTTGGAAAAGTCGGGTTATTTTTGCTTATAGACTTTTACGTAATCAACCAGCATAGATTGCGGAAAAGGAGTACCCGAAGTAGGAAATCCAACAAAGTTACCGCCAACGGCTACGTTGAGTAACAAGAAAAAAGGCTTGTTGTAAACCCATTCTCCCGTTACGTCTTGGGGGGTGATTCTGTAATATAAGAAATCGTCAACAAAGTAGTCAATGTAGTCTTCGCCCCATTCTACGGCATAAATGTGATAGTCGGCATCAAATCGGCCATTGGGCAAAGTGTATGATTTTGTTTTGGCATTACCCCCAGAGTAACCTGGGCCGTGAACACTGCCATGTGTTACCGAAGGCTGCTGTCCTCTCTGTTCCATAATATCAATTTCACCACACTGTGGCCACGGCTTGGTGTCAATATCTGCCCCCAACATCCAGAAGGCAGGCCAAATGCCTGGCCCAGTGGTGGTTTTAATGCGGGCTTCGATGCGACCATATGCCTGAGCAAATAGCCCCTGCGTTTTGATTCGTGCCGAGGTAAAGCCCGAGCCTGCAAACGCTTCGTTTCGAGCAGTGATTACGAGCTTACCGCTACCGTCTAATTGTATATTGGAAGGTAGGTTTGTATAGTATTGCAATTCATTATTACCCCAACCATTGTTGCCCGTGCCAATATCGAAAGCCCATTTTGCTTTGTCGGGGGCACTTCCAGCGGCTCCGTTGAAATCATCACTCCAAGTGAGTTGCCATTCTCGTTGTGGCAACGATTGTACGGCATCCCTTTCGCAACCACTCATGGCGGCAAAAAGTAGTCCAACACTCAGAAAATGAATTAGTTGGCTTTTACAGGTAGTTGTCATGCTTCTGTTTTTTAACGGATTTAATGTTTTGTTTTTACATTTCCCATTTTGCTACTTACGGAACAAGATGTTGTCCAAATAAATGTTGCCATTGCCTTCAAACTTCATCTGGAACACGTTGTTCAAAGCCACTGGCGCAAAAGACGACAGCGGAATATCAACACTATTCCATCCTGCATTGGTGGGTACGGTGAGGGTCGCAGAGGCTTCTACTGGCCCAGGGCTAATCAGGAAAACCTTCAACGAAGTGGAATTGGCCGAATAGTAATCTAAGTGCAAAAATTTCATGGCCGATACGTTCTGATTACTACCCAATTGCAAGCCTTGATAGTTGAGTCCAGTGTACAGCAGGGTATTGTTGCCTCCGATGGGTGTTTGAGTTACTACCGTTGCCTGCCCCCAGTTAGGGTTAAGATCTGAAGCGGCTACGTTGGTGTAGGAGTCGCTAAAGATGGATATAACATCTGCGGCGGGGTAGTTTGGTACGGGGGCTGCCGTAGTAGGGGCAGTGGGAGTTTTCCAGAAATATATGTTATCCAAGAAGATGTCACTACCACCTCCGCCGTCAAACTTAAATTGAAAGACACTATTGAGCGCAACGTTGGGCAGGAATTGCGACAGCGGTATATCCACACTATTCCACCCAGCCGTAGGTACGGGCAATTTATAGCCTTTTTCCCAAGGGGCTGCACCGCCAGGAGAATTAGGAGGACAAATTAAAAACACATTCAATTCTGAAGCATTAGAGGTGTAATAATCAATGTGAAGGTATTGATACGATGTTAGGTTTTGATTGGCAGCCAATTGCAAGCCCTGGTAGTTGAAATTGGCGTAGTGTAGGGTATTATTACCCGCAATGGGTGTTTGTTTTACCACGGTTGACTGTCCCCAGTTAGGAAAGAAGTCAGAGCCTGCTACATTGGTATAAGCGTCGCTAAAAATAGAAATGACGTTTGCCGCGGGACGGTTGGGTACGGGGGCCGCAATCGTCGGTGCTACTGGCTCACGGTAGAAATAAACATTGTCCACAAAAACGTTGGGCAGCGTTCCTGAAAGCACCATTTGAGCTAAATTCCCTCTTGAATTGAGACCCGTAAATGCACTAAGCGGTACATCAATGCTCACCCAGTTGTTGGAAACAAGCGTTGGTCGGGTAATCGTTATTTCAGACTGTGAATCATCGCCACCGCCAAACGCCCCGTTTGCGCCAAAATCAACCAACAATATTTTAAAATTGTTGGGTAGCTCAGTGGCGTTAGGCGTCCAAATATCCATGTGGAAAAAACGCATGGCCGAAGCATTTACGGGGGGTGTTTTAAATTCGATGCCTACAAAGTTGAGGTTACGGTAGCGGATTACGTCGTCGTTGTTGATTTTGACAAAAAAGTTATCCGTAGTTGAGAATTGCCACCGGGTGTTCCAGGTGTCAACGGGTACATTGGTGTAAGCGTTGCTGTATAACGATACAACGTTTGAAGCATCACGGGCGGGAGGTGCTGGTGCACGAGTAGTAGGCAGCAGAGGCGCACCTATTGAAGTGATAGCCAAGGAACCCGTCGCTGGCTGATCGCCCAACTTTGCCGTAATAGTAGCCGTGCCAGCATCTGTAACAGAAGCTATGCCTTTGGCATCTACTCCTACAATACCCGCATTGGAAGAAGTAAAAGTGAAATAGCTCGGCGAAACTGCTACGGTTTGGTTAACACCCGTTGGCAAATTTACGGTTGTCAGCAGGCCTTCAATGGTAATTTTATCTCCCGTTTCGGCATTGCCAATTGTTCTGTTTTGCCCATTAAAAATAATACCCGTAGGCTTGGCAAGGTCTGGTAGTTTCTCAAATCGCACTTCGTCAATCCAAAAGGTATAACCTCTTCCATTTTCTGGGCCTGTTGAATAATAGAATAAACCTTTTTCGGCGGTAAGCTTAGCAGCATCAGGAATCGGAATGATTACTTTTTTCCAGTTACTATTCACTGGTAAGTTGCTCATCGTTACCTGAAATTTGTTTTCACCTAAATCGTTTCCAAAACCTACCACGCCGATAGTGGCCGCTTGTGAAGATTTGATGTAAAAAGTAAGGGCGTTATAACCCGTCAAATCTCTCCCTACTTTGCTATAAAACACCCCACCTGCATAGGAGCCATTGGGGCTGTTGGCGTCGGGTACTTCAAAACGCATGGAGGCTTTTGTGCCAGTGTATGTTTCTTTGTTATCAATCTTGAAGGCTGTTACATCAGAACCTCCGAAGGCCGCATACGCTAAATCACCCGTGAAATCGTCCATAAACACTTCGGCAGTTTTTGCAAAAGTGGGGGCTTGTAGCTCCGAAAGTTCCCGTTTTTCACACCCCACGCTAATGAGAATCAGCAATCCCAAAAGATGATAGACGGGGTTTAGTAATAATTGATTTTTTTTCATAATCATTTCCTTAAATGAGTGAATAAAAGGGGGTTGCTTATTTGCCAATATTTATCTGGACGTACGTTCTTATTTCCCATTCTTGTCCGTTAGGGAATCCTACGGCGGTTGGATCGGGTACCCAGTTGCCTGCGGCATCCAGTGTTTTGATAGGAGAATATCTATTTGAATACCTGTCGAGTGTACGATAAGTACCTCTTATACCCACTTTGGTGGCAGGCAGCATTAACCAATCGGGGCGTCCAACTTCCGTCGAGAGGTCGGCAATGACTTGTAGGGGGAAGGTGAGGTTGAAGTCACGGTGATAGTCAAATGGCCCCCAGTCGTTAAATCTCGTTATGGCCGTGAATTTGGTCTTTTTGTAAATTGCCCGCACGTCAAGCCCACTACGTCTGATAGTGCGGGTATCATTGCCATTGGCCTGTCCGTTTCCAGTATAAAGTAGTGCGATGATACCAAAGTCGGGGCTCAGTTTTGAAACAATTCGGGTGTTTACTTCCCACAAATCTTGCGCAGGTGCTGAACCAGGGAACACAAAAGTGGTTCTTCCGTTTCCTAATATACCAATGGCAGCATCTTGAATCGTAGGCAAATGACGATAAACCACATTGGCACTCATCGCAAACTTGGCATCTTCTGCCCGGTCGTTATCCCATTCATACATCCACGTAGCAGGGGTAGGGTCGTAGCTGATGAGCAATTCACCCGCAACGGTTTCTCGGTTTGAGCGTACGGAGAATGGGTCGTCCAAAATATTTCTGGGTCTGCCTGGTACCAGTACGTCGGCGGGAATAGGCCCTTCGATGGGTTTTTGGTATAAGAAGTTAGGCGCAAATTCAAACTTCCCTTTCCTAACCGTAAAGCCACTCAAAACATTGTACATATTGCCACTGCCAATGTCTTTTAAACTCCATCCCGTAAATGTTTTTGTTTGGGCAACGCCGCCATTGGCTACCAGTCCCATGTAAGAAGTAAGGCCATACCAATTGAAACCACCACCAGCGTAGGTAAGCTTTATCTTTCCCCCAACATTGTCGGTTGATTTAATTTGGTCTTTATAGACTTTTCCATCTCTCATCAGCTGAAAGTCTCTGCCGTTGAGTGGTTGTCCAGCCCACAAGCCGCCAAGGTCAAAGCCTACATTCCCAAATTTTCTTGAAATTACGAGGGATAATTTTCTTGTTTTAGGCATAGGTACTGCAAAGGAGCTTTGGAGGTTGCTACGCTGGGTGATGTCCTCGTGAAATATCCCCGTTACAGAAAATCCAGCCACTGTTTTGCTGTATTTTGCCAATACAGCGGGGTTAGCCCCCCACCAAAGTTCGGGGCCAAAAGCAAGTTTCAATCCTTTGATTGCTTGCTTACCTTCTATCTCAAAGCCAAAGGGTGCTTCTCCGTTGTAAATGTCTATGTTAGGCCCGTAGTTGGCTTCGGGATACAGGCCGAAGAAGTCACCCTCATATCCCCAATGGTAATGCCCCGTCCTGTAAAACCCAGTGAGATTAAAGAGTTTGTTATTCCAAGTAATGGTACTTCTGTACAATTGAATTCTATTCCCTGGATTCATTTGCTGGGGACCTAAAGGCGTATTTACAGTGATTTTTCTGCCCCGATTTTCGTAAAATACTTCGTCAATTGGATTTTCGGCAACGTTGCCCAGTACATTAAACTGCACATTGGCCATCAAATTGGGCGCGGGTTTTGCCGTGATTCCAACGTTGAACGATTGCATGTGGTCAAAGCCCAGTTTGTTGGGATAGGTTGTGTTGATAGGCGAAGCCACTTCAGGTGTTGAAATTAGGCTACCACCTGTATTATAGGTACTGAAGTTGGCCCACAGGTCGCTCAAATACAATTTACCTTTGTCTTCACTTTGTAAAGCTGCTTTGTCGCCTCGGGCTCGTAACTCAGCATCTGTAAGCTGAATGGAAGAGAAGCGGTTAATTTGATTTTTTGCGTCGGCGCTGTATGGATTGAACTGGTGCGCTTCTTTGAGGGCATAATAGGCAGTACGGGGATACAATTCATAAATACCTCTTTCATTGGTTTTACCTTTTGCACAAATGCCAAACCACTCTTCGTTCATGTTATTTTCACCCTCCTTGTAATCATTGAGGTATCCGCCGTTGGACCAAGATGCGGCGGCATCGTGTTCATCTAAGCCCGTGGTTTGCCCTGTTTTCCACCATCCATCACTGAACTGAAAGGTAAACCCACCGATACTGTTTCCAGCCAAGCCCAAACCACTCGCATTAGCGTAAATTTCTTTCCAATTGCTTACCAAGCATTTTGCCTGATAGGCTTGGTCTTCGGTATTTCCCTGTGCATTAAAGGCGTCAGCACCAAATTCGGTGAGCATGACAGGTTTATTATATTCTTTTTTAACTTTTTCAAACATGTCCCCAAAAGACAGTCCTCGGTACACATTTATGCCCAGTACATCCACATCCGTACACTCTTTGGCGATGAGGTCCAAAAACAGTAAATCGCCGTTGCAGATAGCCACTGGGTGGCTTTTGTCAATGGCTTTCATTTCTTTGGCGGCATCATTAAACAACTTGTAGAGGTAGTAGGCATCTTTGGTTGACTGGCGGTTTTGTACGGGAATATTCTCCGTTTCGGCGCCACGCCAGAAAAGACCGTAGTTGTTTTCGTTGCCCAATAAAAACATCAAAACGCCAGGAGTTTTATTATATGCTTGGGTCATTTCCTTTACTTCTCTTAGCAAAATCTCTTTCACCTGAGGGTCTGAATAGTCGGTGTTAGGTGCCCATTTACCGCCTTTTAGCGTAAGACCATAGCGGCCAAAGGAGTGGTTCAGTACGGTATAAATACCGTATGTTTCATAAATGTATTGAATCCACTTAGGAGGTACGCCCGTATATTGACGAATGGTATTTACGCCCATGTTTTTAAGTAGAGGCATTTCGTAATCAAGGGCAGCTTTGATGACATCGCTGGGTTGTTTCCATAAGCTGTACGAAAAATTGGTGCCAATGGGGAAATAATCCCAGTTCATCCCATTGATAAAAAAATCTTTACCATCGGCGGTTACTTTATACCCATCATCTACCTGCTTGACAGAAACAGAATTTTGTGCTTGTACAGATAAGGCACAGAGCATTAACAACTGCATAAAAACGTAGGCACATTTCTTCATAATGACACGTTGGTTAGAAAAAACAGTTTTGCGTATTACACTGTATTAAGTGTGTAATTGATCTGGCACAAATGTATTAGGCTGATACTCGGATTTTCAAAAAATACACTACATCTCTACTACTACATCAACTAAAAAAACTGCAAGAATAACTCGAATAAGTTAAATTTGTGGGTACTAAACAGCGTATAGCACGTCAGCCAGATACATAGTTCTAACCTTTTCTTCGCAAAGAGGTTAGTGTAATAAATAGGATGATGACACTTGAAAAAAAGATTCTTGGTTTGATGGTTTTGGCGTGTGTACTGCTGCCATTGCTTGGCCTTACCCAACACAACTTGGGAATGCCCAAGGTGGTCAATTATACCCGCGCTGAGTACAAAGGGGGAATACAAAGTTGGGCAATCGCTCAAGACGCTTACAGTCGTCTATACGTGGCAAACAATGAAGGGTTGCTAATATACGATGGCACTAATTGGGAGAAATTTAGTATTCCCAACAAGACAATCTTGCGATGTATGAAGTTTGGACGCGACGGTCAGCTGTTTGTTGGCGCTCAAAATGAGTTTGGCTATTTTGCGCCCGACAAGATTGGCAGGCTTCAATTTGTTTCGTTAAAAAGTAAACTTCCCGAAAACAATAAAGACTTTGCCGATGTGTGGGACATTGAAATAGCGGAGGAGTCGGTGTTTTTTAGGACGAACAAAGAAATATTTGAATTTAGTAACAACACCTTAATCGTACACCCGACTACCTCTACGTGGCTTTCTATATTGATGCACAGCGGTGAGCTACTTGCGCATGATGCAGAGAAGGGTATCTTGGTCTATGAAGGCAAACAGTGGCGTACTTATTTAGCGAAAGCACAATTGCCCGCTGGGTTTATCATTACCGATGCAACACAATATCAACAAGATAGTACGCTGCTTTGTACCGTCAAAAACGGGTTATTTTTATTAGCCAACCGCAAGTTGTCACCATTTTCTGTCGTTGGTGTTCCTTCACAAAACCATTATACCGCTCTTACTGTACTCAAAGACAATAGCTTCTACGTTGGTACTTATTCAAATGGCATATACCATATTGGCCGAAACGGCGCTTTAATTGAGAATATTAATGCGCAGTACGGTCTGCAAAACAACACGATTCGGTGTCTTTATGAAGATTCAGATGGAAACATTTGGACTGGGTTAGACAATGGTATAAGTTATATCGCCCTGAATACGGGCATCAAACACATTAACCCTGTGGGTTTCAACAATGGGGCAGGATATGGCGTTCAAGTGTTCAATAATGAAATACACTTTGCCTTATCTACGGGCCTACAATACACTCCTCTGCCCAATACAACAGACATAACTTCTGCAAGTCATGTTACGACTACCATTTTAACGGGGCAGGCTTGGAATGTTGCCACCTTAAATAACCGTTTGGTTGTGGGTAAAGACGATGGTTTTTGGCAAATCACGAACCACAAAGCGGGCCTTATCGCCAACAATTCGGGGTATTGGAACTTTAAACCCGTGGCTAATGGCGATACGATAGTGGCTGGCAACTACACAGGTCTTCAATATTTTAAGGTCAATGAGCGGGGGTTCACAAATGTTGGGGTGTTTCCTAATTTTAAAGAATCAAGTCGTTATGTCGAAACTGACGGGTACGTTATATGGGTATCTCACCCTTACCGTGGGGTGTTTCAACTCAATACCAAAACCTCGACGGTAAAGAAATATACGGTTAAGGAGGGCCTACCTGCTGATTTAGACAACCACGTATTCAAAATAAAAAACAAAATTGTGTTTGCTACTATCAAAGGAGTGTATGAATACGATGCTGGACAAGATAAAATGGTAGTATCGCCCAGCTATTCGAAGGTATTTGGAAACACGCCCGTGCGCTATTTGAAAGAAGATAAACTTGGTAATATCTGGTTTGTACAAGAAAAAATGCTCGGTGTGGCAGATTATAGCCAGAAGCAACCAACGATACATTACGTGCCAGAAATCAACAACAAAATGTTGAGTGGCTTTGAAAATATTTATGCTTACAATGCCCAGAACGTATTAGTTGGCGCCGAAAACGGTTTTTATCACATCAATTACGCCAAATACCTCAAAAGTCGCCGTTCATTTAGTGCTTATCTTAAATCAGTAAAGGCAGTAGGCAATAGAGATAGCGTTTTTTGGGGAGGATTTGGTAGTGCGTCGTCAATAAGTGAAATTGCTTATAGATTCAATTCGCTTCATTTTGCCTTTGCCTCTTCCAAGCTTGACAATCCAATAGAATACAGCTATTACCTCGAAGGATTTGATAAAGAATGGTACAACTGGACGGATAAAAACGAGAAGGACTACACAAACTTGCCAGAAGGTACTTACACCTTTCGGTTAAAAGCCCGAAACAGCCCATCACACGAATCTACTGAGTATGCCTTTAGGTTTAGTATCGCACCTCCCTGGCACCGTACTTGGTGGGCGTACGTCCTCTATATCGTTGCTATATTTGGAATGCTCTATGCGGCCTATAAATTTCTCGAAAAGCTCCAACAAAAAAAACAAGAACAAAGCCGCCTTGCCGAACTGAAAAGGTTTGAAGACGAGCAAAAGCAACTACGTTATGAGCATCAAATCGCTTTGGAAAAAAAAGCCAAAGAAGTAATTCAACTACAAAATGAAAAATTAGAGGCCGAAATCAAGCATAAAAATGCCGAGCTTACCTCCATAGCAACGAATCTGGTGCAGAAAAAAGAATTTATTCACAAAATCTCTGATGAATTAAACAAGCTAAACAGTTCCGAAAAAGGTACGGTAGATAAGTCTGAACTCAAAAAAATACTACGTAGCCTCACCTCCGACGAGCGATTAGACAAAGAATGGGAGCAGTTTTCGGTACATTTCAATAGTGTACACAGTGATTTTTTGTTGCGGCTCAAAAATGCTTATCCTGACCTAAATGCCCACGACCTAAAATTGTGCGCCTATTTGAGAATGAATTTGTCGAGCAAAGAAATGGCCAAACTGATGAGCATATCGGTACGTGGGGTGGAAATAAGCCGCTACCGATTAAGAAAAAAACTTGAACTGGCGCCCAAAGAAGACTTGTTTCAGTTTTTGTTGAATATAGAACTATCACAAAAAGGGAAAGTTACTTAGGCATCAGCGAAAGAGACGTCAAGCGTACTTGAAATGGGACGAATCCGTAAAAAGAACCCATGTATCATTGAAAGAAATGCTATCTTTAGCATCAAACATGATTTTTCGCAAAAAAACTTCTCAGAAAAATGAATTCAAGCCCTAATACTTCCATTTTAAAGCAATATTTTTGGAGTAAAAAATGGGTAAGGGCTTTCTATTATCTACTGTATATGTACTTGAAATACACACTCCTATTCTTATTGGTTTTATCCAACGCGATAGCCCAAAATAGTAAAACTCCCCGAAAACCAAATGTTGTTTTTATACTCGTGGATGACCTTGGGCTGAAAGATTTGAGCTGTACGGGAAGTAAGTTTTATGAAACTCCAAACGTGGATAGAATTGCCAATGAAGGGACTGTGTTTACGCAGGGATATGCGTGTAGTGCGGTTTGTAGTCCTTCGAGAGCGAGCATTATGATGGGTCAGTTTACGGCCAGGCACGGCATAACCGACTGGATTGGAGCAAAATCGGGTACGGCATGGCGGGCAGAAAAAAGGTTCTCAAAACTTTTACCTGCCGAGTACATCCATGAGTTGCCGAAAGCCGGATTACTCTTGCCTGAAGTAATGAAAGCCAACGGGTACAAAACTTTTTTTGCGGGCAAATGGCATTTAGGCGACCGAGGAAGCTACCCAGAAGAGCACGGTTTTGATATCAATAAGGGTGGATGGGAAGTAGGCAGCCCCAAAGGCGGGTATTTTTCTCCTTGGGACAATCCTTCGTTACCCAATCTCAAAGACGGCGAAAATCTCGAAATGCGACTCGCCAAAGAGACTTCAGCGTTTATCGAACAACAAAAAGATACACCTTTTTTTGCCTTTCTGTCATTCTACGCGGTACATGGCCCTATTGAAACTACCGAAGCCAAGTGGAAAAAGTACCGTGATAAAGCCGAGAAAAATGGGATAGCCAAAAACGGCTATGTGATGGAAAAAGATTTACCCATTCGTCAAGTGCAAGATAATCCCGTGTATGGCGGTTTGGTAGAAAGTATGGACGATGCCGTAGGAGAAGTGTTGAATACGTTGAAACGCTTGAATTTGGAAGAAAATACCATCATCATTTTCACGTCAGACAACGGAGGGGTTTCGTCAGGCGATGCTTTTTCGACTTCCAATTTGCCGTTTCGAGGGGGTAAGGGCTATCAATGGGAGGGCGGAATTAGAGAACCCTACTTTATTAAAATCCCTTGGTTGAAAAAGCAGGTCAGGCAGATTGATTTCCCAGCAACTGGAGCAGATTTCTTCCCGACTCTTTTAGATTTTGCTAATATTCCGCTTTTGCCAAAACAACACATAGACGGCGTGAGTCTGAAACCGTTATTTGAAGGAAAAGCGCTAAAAGACAGGGAGTTATACTGGCATTATCCCCACTACGGAAACCAAGGAGGACAGCCCAACTCTACCATTAGATACAAAAACTGGAAACTGATTCATTATTGGGAAGACGGGCATATCGAGCTGTATGATTTGGTCAAAGACCCCTACGAACAAACCGATTTGGCCGTAAAAAATGCAAAAGAAGCACAAAAACTGGATACCAGACTACTCACTTGGCTTAAAAGCGTAAATGCCAAGTATCCCGCTCCAGACCCTGAGTTCAACGTTGAATTGGCCCGTAAAAAACACCAAAACAACGAAGAGGTATTGATGCCAAAACTCGAAAAAGAAAGGCTTAATTTTCTGAGGGTAGATTACAAACCCAACGATAACTGGTGGAAAAGTAAAACAACCAAAGATTAGTAAACCCTCATCAAGGCTTGATAAAACTAAGCCTATGCAACAATTAGTATAGCTTATCTCAAATCTGCACCAATAGACATAGTTTTTGAAACAATAAGAAAAGCTCGTTAGAATCATTTTTGACGAATGCTTTTTTATTGTTTCCTCTATTCCCATTACTTGACTGATATTAGGCTAAGGAATGTTTTTGTAAAATCCCGTAGGGATATTCCGTTAGTAGCGTACTATCCGCTGACTTCAACAACACCTTAGGTGTCGGCTCTTTACCGAGCGGGGTTGGATGAATACCTCCTTATACTATTAACAGGCGATGCCTACGGCATACTAATTCGCGTAACATCAGTTACTTGATATCAGTAAGTCAAACCTAAGAGTGAAAAGGATGACTCATCAAAAATAACCTCAGACTTTTAACCCTATTGAAATCCTAAACCTTTACCAAAAATGACAACCCAAGAAATCCTACAACCTACTACAAAGTCCGAGCGGATTTTTGCCATGGACACCATCAGAGGCATCTCTCTGTTTGGCATACTCTTGATGAACATTATCGGTTTTGGTTTATACAAAGCCTATTTTGACCCGACTAACAACGGCGGTGTCACGGGCTGGAACCTTACGGTTTGGTGGATGAATACGCTGTTTTTTGAAGGCACCATGCGAGGGATGTTTTCGATGCTATTTGGCGCAGGGATTCTATTGTTTACTGGCCGTTCGGTCGAAAATAAGCCAGGCACAGTCGTAACCGATCTCTTTTTCCGCCGATTGATGTGGATGCTACTTTTTGGTATCATCCATTGTTACCTCTTACTGTGGGATGGCGAAATATTATATTGTTATGCACTTGTAGGTATGTTTGCTTTTAGTTTTAGACATCTACTGCCCAAGCAGCTTATTATTGGCGCAGTTGTGATATTACTCCTTGCATTTGCTTGGACTGCAAAAGATTATTTTCAGCTAAAAAACACTTTTGAGACTTCAACTGCAGCAATTTTAAAAAAAGCCAAAGGTCAGAAACTAACGAAAGAAGAAGTTAAGGCAATTGGAAAATGGACAGAAAAAAATAAAGAAGACAAAGCCACTCCTGAACAATTGAAGGAAGAGATGAGTGCCAGAAGCAAAGGCTATTGGAGTATTGTGATGCACAAAGCCCCGGGAAACATGATGGCAGAAACCGTATTTATTTATCGCTACAATTTTCTGGATACTTTAGCCATGATGTTATGGGGAATGGCATTTTTTAAATTGGGCATTCTAAAAGCGGCCAAATCAAAGCGATTCTATTTACTGATGGCCTTAATTGGTTATGGTATCGGCATCTCAATAAATTATTATGAGGGTTTACTCCAAGTATCCAACAACTTCTCCATTTTATCAATCAATCAATCTTTTTTGACTTACGACCTCGGAAGAATCCCCACCACCTGCGGGCATATTGCCCTCATCATGCTTTTTGTCAAATCAGGAATTCTACCATTTTTACAAAAAGCCTTGGCGGCAGTGGGGCAAATGGCCTTTACCAATTACATCACCCATTCCATCATTTGCAATTTCATTTTCTTGGGTTATGGCTTCTCGATGTACGGAAAATTGCAACGCTACGAATTGTATTACATCGTTATTAGTATTTGGGTTTTTCAATTGATTTTCAGCCCGATATGGTTGAGATATTTCCGTTTTGGTCCCTTAGAATGGCTGTGGCGGAGCTTGACGTATTGGAAATTTCAGCCGTTTAAAAGGTAAAAATCGCTCAAAACTTTCTCCATTTTTTAACGATAAAACAATTGATACCAATGAAAAGAAGAACATTTTTGAAAACCTCGGGTTTATCAGCCATTGCCGTATCGGCTACTGGCTTTGTACGTTTAGAAGGCGACCGCTACGTGGGCGACTGCGAAACAACCTCCGATATTTTAGGACCCTTTTACCGCCCCGACAGCCCAGTTCGGAGCAGCCTCGTCATTAAAGGCGAAAAAGGTGACCCGATTGAGTTATTCGGCAAAATCAAACACGACGATTGCATCACACCTTACAAAAACGCCAAAATAGAACTTTGGCATTGCAATGGCAACGGCGTATATGACAACGAATCGGCTGATTTTAAATATCGAGGTACGCTCTATTCCGATAATGAAGGTAATTACTCTTTCAAAACCATTTTGCCAGTTCCTTACGGTGAGGGCAACAACTACCGACCAGCGCATTTTCACATGATGGTTTCAGCCGAAGGCTATCAGCCATTAGTGACACAACTTTATTTCACGGGCGACCCTTGGCTTGAAAAGGATAGTAGTTCGGCTTCTCCAACCGCCAAAAGAAGGATTCTGGCAGTCCAAAACCTGAAAGATGGAAGCAAAAAAGTATCTTTTGACATCAGTATGGCTAAAAAACTCGCCGCAGAACCTGCTGCACTTGACCGTTTGCTTGGCATTTATGTGAATGAAAAAGATGCGAATAAAAAAACCGAACTTATCAAAAAAGACAAACAATTATGGATAAAAGGCGATAAAGCAAATGGTATGCCTTTCGGGATGAATTTAGAATACATCACTAACAACACTTTCACGATATCGGGGGTGCCACCCAAGTATCAATTATCTTTTGTTTTTGAAGTTATGCCTTCTGGTGCCGTAAAAATGATGGAAAATTTTACCAATGAGAAAGGAGAAAAGGAGACAACCGTATCGGTGAAAGGGAAGTGATGGAGAGTAGTATCGGGTCGCCCACGCCCGATACTACCACAAAAAATCAATGCATCATAAAAACTACAATCTTCTATCGGGTGCGATAAAAGATTGTAGTTCAACAATTTATCCTTTCTTGTTTTTTCGCCTCATGCCAAGAAAAAAAAGCCACGGGGCGCGACTTGATGATATTGAGTCAGGTAGGGTTTGAGAGGTAACCACTATTTTTCAGCCAAAAAATCAAATTTAAAAATGAAAAAATTAATCATTTCTCTAATTGTTTTTATAGGCTGTTCAAGCCTATACACTTTTGCACAACAAAAGCCCTTGCCAAAAGGATTCCCATCTGAATGTCCTACTAATCTACCTAAGTTGACAAATGAGGTGAATCTCTCCCCACAACGAATGCGTTCTGATTCTTTGATTGAAACAAGGAGAAAACATTTATCCCTTACTAAGGAGAGCGTTGGGAAAATAATTGAAATTCTCGAAAGTGCCATAGCAGCAGACTCAACCAATGCCAGGGCTTACTACATACTGAGTGACATTTACAGTGGAGCACCGAGATTTGCAGGTATGCAAAAGAAAATGGGAAGTGAAAAATCGTTGGAATATTTCTTTAAAGCCTTTTCTTTAAATCCTCACAGTATTACCGGACTCAGAGGAATAGCAGAGGGGAAAATAGCATTACAAAACGACTATGCTTGTGCAAGAGAAATTCTGGAGCGAATTTTAAAAGTAGACACTAAAAATGCGTGGATAAGATTTGAATATGCCATCTTATTGGCAGCGCAAAACAAGTTTACCGAAGCTTATAAAGTAAGAGAAAAAGCCCTTGCCGATGCCGACAGTGTAACAAGACGAAGCATCCTTTACAACTCCACACGTATGCGTTTTATGGCACATGATTACGATTGGGTTATTAATTATAGCGATAGTCTTATTGCCCGTAATCCCGGCGGTGCGATTCTTCATTTTTATAAAGGGCTTGCATTGGCAGAGCTTGGAAGGTTCGACAAAGCTTTGGAAGAAAGTAAACTTGCCACACCATCGCTACAAGGTGATGCGGGTGGTGTAGGCCATCTTGCCCGTGCCTATGTTCAGGCCGGTGATATTGAAAATGGGAAAAAAGCACTTCAAGAATTATTAGACAGGTTTGGAAGAGGTGAACATGTGGTGAAATATCAAATAGCTGGAGTCTATGAAGCACTTGGTGATTTCGACAACACGTTTATGTGGCTCAACAGAGTTGTGGAAGATGGCGATGGAATTCATGGTTGGTTGCTTTGGCTCAACCATGATCCTCGTTGGAAACGTATCAGAAGTGATAAAAGATTTGAGGAACTTACAAATAAAGCTGGCTTGTGACAAGCATCAATAATTAAAAGGCTACCCGTCTCCGCAAGTCTTGAATGAAATGGGGACTTGGTGTTTTGGTCACAACGACCAAGCAACCACCGACCCCTCCCTATTTTTTAAACCAAAAAAACAAATTTTTAAAATGAAAAAAACAATCATATTCCTTGCCCTTAGCCTTTTGGCTAATCTTGTTTTTGCTCAAAAAAAACTGCCAGATGACGTTTTAGAAAGTATTCAAAAACGCATTGAGTATGGACATTCGCCGAGTTATGTAGTGGGCATCATTGACAAAGATGGCCCTCATTATTACGCCTTTGGCACTAAAACCATCGGAGGGAAGCCCGTCAATGAGCATAGTATTTATGAAATCGGTTCCATTTCCAAAACCTTTACTGGGATTCTGTTGGCACAAATGACACTCGAAGGAAAGTTAAAAACCGATGACGCCGTCCAAAACTACCTCCCTGCCTCGGTAAAACTACCAATGCGAGACAATAAGCAAATCACGTTGGGTCATTTGTCCGACCATACTTCTGGCATATCACGTATGCCGAGCAATTTTGCGCCGAAAGACCCCGCCAACCCATACGCCGATTATACAGTAGAACAGATGTATACTTTTCTGAACAGTTATACTTTGCCCCGAGACATTGGATCAGCGTATGAATACTCCAATCTGGCGGTAGGTTTGCTGGGGCATATTCTTTCCCTCAAAGCAGGAAGATCTTATGAAAAGTTGATGGTCAGCAAAATTGCCTCGCCGTTGGGCATGAAAACAACCAAAATCACCTTTGACCAACAAATGAAGCAAAATCTGGCCATGGGCCACAGCAACGGCGTTCAGGTGTCCAATTGGGACATTCCCACGCTGGCAGGTGCGGGGGCAATCCGAAGTTCTCTTCACGATATGTTGCGGTACGTTGCCGCCAATATGGGACTTCAAAAAAGTGAACTATACCCAGCTATGCAACTGACGCATCAAGTTCGTCATGATAAAGCGGGCCGTGGCACTCGGGTTGGCCTCGGTTGGCATATCTCAAAAGGCAGCGAGGGCGATGTGATTTGGCACAATGGCGGCACGGGCGGATACCGCACTTTTGCTGGATTTGTGAAGGAAACGGGCAAAGGCGTAGTGGTACTGACAAACTCCGATAAGGGGGCCGATGACATTGGCTTTCGTTTACTCAACTCAACCGCAAAGTTGATAACAGTCAAAAAAGCAGCCGTTGCGGCTATCCAAAAAACGCTTGAAACACAAGGTGTAGCCGCCGCACCAAAAACCTACGAAGAATTGAAAAAGGATAAAACAGTGTATGAATTTGACGAGAACGCCATCAATACCCTTGGATATAACTACTTGGGAGAAGGTAAAAAAGCAGAAGCACTTGCTGTCTTTAAAATAAACGTAGATGAGTTCCCCAAATCTTTTAATGCTTATGACAGCTACGCCGAGGCATTGATGAGAGACGGGCAAAAAGAAGCCGCCATCGTCAACTACAAAAAATCACTCGAACTCAATCCCGCCAATACCAATGCCGTGGATATGTTGGCGAAAATGGGCGTTTCAGAGCCAACAAAAGCAATAAGTCAATCAGCAGCAGATCTGACTCGCATAGCTGAGATAGATAAAAGCTATTGGTCTCAGATATCCCGAACAGTGAAAGAAGGTGATTTTGAAGGCTACAAAGCCACTTGCCACGAAAATGCCGTCTTGGTAACGACCACAGGGAAAAATAAACAATCTTATCCGATGACCGCTGCATTGGCTCGCTGGAAACAGGGTTTTCTTGATACCAAACAGGGTAAGCAGATGGACAATGTCTCGTTTCGTTTTTCACAAAGAATAGGTGACGAAACGACGGCACACGAAACGGGCATTTTCTATTTCACTTCCCACGATAGCACGGGCAAGCTCATTGCAGAGAGTTATACTCATTTGGAAGCATTGCTGGTAAAGCGAGGCGACAAGTGGGTATGTTTGATGGAATACCAGAAATCCAAAGCTACCCGAGAAGAATGGGATGCGTTGAAGTAACCTAAAAAATAATACAGCATATCAAGTATTGTTTTTGAAAGAGATTCAAAAGGCAAAATTTGGGGTTTTGAAATGGATAGTAGCGGTGTTTTTTATCCAAAATTTCAAAAAAAGTCCGAAAATGAACCAAGACAAAACAACTCAGCACCTCCATACCAAAGCCATCATTATCGGCATGGTACTGTTGTTTATTGCCTTGCAAATCGGCTTTCATCCCACTTATTTTCAATATTTTCCAGAATTCAAGAAATTTACTTGGCTGCATCATATTCACGGGGCTTTGATGGCTTCTTGGATGATTCTGTTGGTAGTGCAACCGATTTTGATTCATAAAGGCAAATATGCAGCACATCGTTTTATCGGTAAGTTGTCCTACATCATTGCCCCACTGATGATTGCTTCTATGTTTTTGGTGTTGCGGTTTACTTATCATAAACACGTATTGAATATTTCTATGAAAGAGGAAATGTCAAATCAAGCGCCCATCATCATGCAATTAGTCAGTTTTACGGTTTTATATGCACTTGCCATTATTTACCGAAAGCATACTTTTTATCACCTGCGGTTTATGATCGGAACAGCCCTGCTGCTGATGATACCCATAGTAGGCAGAATATTTTTTGAATATTTTGCCGCGGAAGTATGGTACGATTTGTATGTAAGCGTGGGCATTGCTTTCTTTTTAATGATATATGATGTCCGTAAAAAGAAAGATTGGAAACCTTATGCCATTGTTACGGCGGTACTTTTCTCCATTTTAATTGTTTATCTTGCTCGTTATTCAGAGGCTTGGCAAGCAGTTGGTCGGTTTGTGGTGAATACGTTTTATTGATTAAGTACCCTTCTTAGATTTCTCTAATTTTTAATCAAAAACTCTCCATTAAATCCTACTAAACCCTTACAAACATGGTTGCCTCTAAAGAAATAACCCGCCGTAACTTCCTTGAAATCAGTACGCAAGGGGCCGTTGGACTTGGGCTTATTCCACTCATCACCTCTTCTTGTTCGGATGCTAACGCTGCCAAAACCGTCAATGGGGCTTGTTGTCTGGACTGTCCCGACTCGTGTAGTTGGCAGGTGACTGTCGAGAACAATAAAGTGACTGATTTTACAGCCCCTGCCGAGCACCCTTTTACGGCGGGAAAGCTTTGCGATAAAATGGCCAATTACCCCACCGACGTAACCTATTCTCCCAAGCGGCTGCTTAAACCGTTGAAAAGAATCGGCAAAAAAGGCGAAGGTAAGTTTGAAGAAATCACGTGGGAAAAAGCGATGGTAGAAATTAGCATCAAACTGAAAACAATTATCAAAGAAAAAGGCGGAGAAGCCCTCTTGCCATTTAGTTACGGAGGCAACGAAGGCAAAGTACAAATCAATGCGGGCGACAACTTCTTTGCTCATATCGGCGCTACCCAATTAGAGCGAAACATCTGCGGCGGAGCGGTTGAAGCGGGTATCATGGCCACCAACGGGCAAACCACGGGCGTTCTGCCCGAAGACATCATTCATAGTCGTTACATCGTTTTGTGGGGAACCAATCCCGTCCATTCCAATCAACATCTGTGGGCAATTATTGAAAAAGTCCGTGCAAAAGGCGCAAAATTGGTCGTCATTGACCCGTTTCAGTCGCAAACTGCCGTGCAGGCCGATTGGCACATACAACCCTTGCCAGGCACAGATACGGCCTTGGCGTTGGGACTTATTCACGTTATTTTAAAAGAAAAACTACAAGACCAAGATTATATTGACCAATACACTACGGGCATCGAAGAGTTGACCAAGCACGTAGAACGGTATTCGCCCCACGCCGTGGCGCAGATAACGGGGCTCAGCGAAACGGACGTCACCCAATTAGCCCGTGAATATGCCAAAGGAAGTCCATCGCTTATCAGGGTCTTGATTGGCCTCGAACACCAAGCCAACGGCGCCAGTGCGGCCCGAGCCATCGCTATGTTGCCAGCCCTCACGGGTGCGTGGAAACAGTTGGGCGGTGGGTTGATGAACATGACGTATGAACTCTTTGGCGATGCCCTCAACTACCAACTCCTTGATACACCCGAAGTGCTAAGAAACCAAAAGACCCGAAAGGTAAATATGGTTCAACTGGGCAAAGCACTCACCAGTAAAGAATTAAAGCCAGCGATTCATG
The DNA here is from genome assembly GCA_044228585.1 of Runella sp. GTDB lineage: Bacteria > Bacteroidota > Bacteroidia > Cytophagales > Spirosomataceae > Runella. The sequence goes on from JBGAUP010000008.1 coordinate 38,984, forward strand.
CCTTTTTTGTGTTTAACTCAAACCCTGCCGTCACCATGCCCAACCAAAATTTAGTGGTGAAGGGTTTAGAAAGGGATGATTTATTGACCATCGTCTTGGAACACTTCCTCACCGACACGGCTCGCTATGCTGACTACGTATTTCCAGCCACTACCGCCCTCGAAAACTGGGATCTTCTGACTTCCTACGGAACACCTTACCTGACGTTCAACGAACCTGCCATCGAACCTTTGGGGCAATCTAAACCCAACACTGAGTTTTTTAGACTGCTTTCCAAAGCGATGGGTTTCACGGAAAAGTACCTGTATCATGCCGATTTGGACATCGTGAAAAGCCTCTTGGACAGTGACAAACCCTACTTGAAAGGAATCACGTTTGAATCGCTCCGAAAAACAGGCTGGGCTAAATTAAATGTGCCCGAAAAATGGATGCCCCACGCCGAAGGGAATTTTGGCAAACTGGGCGGCAAATGCAAACTATACGATGCGGATCAAAACCCGCCTATGGCCGACTATGTCCCTTTTTCTTATTCGGCAGCAGATTTGGCAAAATACCCGCTGCATTTACTGACCGTCAAATCCACCAAAAACTTCTTGAACAGCACCCGTGCCAACCACGAAAAACACACGAAACAAGAAGGGAAACCCTATTTGGACATTCACGAAGCCGATGCCAAACTGCGAAACATTGCCGACGGCGACGAACTCAAAGTATTTAACCAAAGAGGCGAGGTGTACCTGACCGCCCGAATCAAAAACAAAGTGAGAAAAGGCGTGGTTTGTATGCCCCAAGGTTTTTGGTCGTCGTTGATGAAAGGGGGCTCGTCGGCCAATGCCCTTACGCACGACTTACTAACCGACATGGGCGGAAGTGCCGCCCTCCAAGAAGCCCGAGTGGAGGTAGTAAAGGCTTAAAAATCAAGCAAATATTAAAAAAACGATGTTTATGAAAAAGTACATCTCTCTTTTGCTGTTGGTCTGCGTTTCCTGCACTCCTACCGAACAAACCAATGAGCAGGTCGCTGAACCCGAACCGTTGATCGTCACCCAAATGGACTCAACGGGCGAGGCTGGCTACCGAAACGGAAACAACGAAGTTATTATTCCACTCGGCAAATACGCTCAATGTCTGACGGATACTTTCAGAACTCATGCCATTGTCATGACCAAAAGCGATAACAAATGGGTGGTCATCGACCGAGCAGAAAAGCAACTCTACGAAGTATTTCCTTACGACAATGGTCCTGATTATCCTTCGGAAGGGTTGTTTAGAATAATGAAAGATGGTAAGATTGGCTACGCCGACGCAACGACATACGCTATCGTCATTCCACCGCAGTATGATTGTGCCTATCCCTTTGAAAACGGCAAAGCCAAGGTAAGTACTAATTGCAAAACCGTCGCCGAGGGCGAACATCGTGAATGGACGAGTGATGCGTGGCAATATATAGACAAAAACGTAGCAACAATAAACAAACCTTAAAATGATTTCGGAAAAAGAAAATCTCAAACGTGAAATCGGAGTACGGGCACTCACGTTGGCCTTGTTGAATATTCTGATTGGATCGGGGATTTTTGTTATTCCTGCCATTATTGCCGAAAGTCTGGGGTCTGCCGCTATTGTTGCCTACTTAGTTTGTGGGATACTTGTGTTTTTAATTGCCTTGTGTTTTGCCGAAGTGGCCAGCAAAACCACCATCAGCGGCGGAATTTATACCTATATTGAGAGAGCATGTGGTCCTTATCCGGGATTTCTGGCCAATAATCTCTACTGGCTGGGCTGTGCCGTGGTAGCAGATGCAGCCATTGCCAACGCACTGGCTGATACGCTAAAATATTTCTTTCCACTTTTGGACAATGAAATAGTTAGGGCGCTATTTTTCCTTTTCCTTGGCGGCTTTGCCTGGAATATTACGAGTGTGAAAAATAGCGTTCGGTTTATAGGTACCACCGTCAGCAAAACTCACACCCTTGTTTTGTTGTTAGTGGCGGGAATTGCTTTTGTGTCGGTCGAAAATTTGCGGTGGACTCCATTCCCACCCTTGACAATACCGTAACGGCCTCTCTACTATTCTTTGCTTTTACGGGGGTCGAAACTCCTTAATCAACGGCGGTGAAATCAAAAACGCCAACGTACCGTGCCGCTTCGCTATTTTAGGCATCGGCGGAATGTTAATGCTGGTCATGTCCATTCAATTGGTTACCCAAGGCGTTTTGGGCCAAACGATTACTTTGCACAAAGATGCCCCTTTGGCGGCAGTAGGTGAAGTTATTGCTGGCAAAGCTGGATTTACTTTGGTCATTGTGGCTACCGCCCTTTCTATGCTCGGCCTTCTGAGCGGCGAAATCCTTTCCATTCCACGCATCCTCTTTGCGGGAGCAAGGGACGGATTGATGCCAAAGCCTTTGGCCTCTGTTCATCCCCGTTTTTTTACGCCGCATATTGCCGTAGCGGTTTATGCTTCGTTGGGGTTTTTGTTTGCCGTTGCGGGTGGGTTCAAACAATTAGCCATCATAAGCAGTGCTTGTAGTTTGTTGATTTATCTCGGAACAGTCTTGGCTACTTTAAAACTCAGAAAGACCAAATGGACTACCTCAGAAAAAACTTTCAGCGTACCGGGTGGGTTCATAGTGCCCCTGTTGGCAACGGCGGGGATTCTATGGTTGCTTTCGGGTCTAACAAAACCCGAATTTATGGGTATATCTATTTTTATTGTCGTACTTTCGGTCATTTATGTATTGGTTAAATTGGCAAAGAGAAAACTTTAATATCGCCTCTTAAAAAACAATCAAATGCGGGCAATGAAATTCTATTACCACAACCTTGGTTATTGGTTCCTATCTTTCATTGTACTGGCCTTTGCGGGTTTTTACACTACTTATTTTATCATCATCTTCGAACCGACTCCCGTCCTTATTCACGCCCATTTTGTATTGATGGCACTCTGGATTTTGATGCTCATTGCCCAGCCTTTTCTCATCAAATTCAAAAAACTTTCATGGCATAGGTTATTAGGTAAAGCAAGCTACATTTTGGTGCCGTTGTTGTTAATAACCGCTTTTTTGTTGATTCGGCACGGGTATTACAGATCCATTGATGAGCTACATCAAGAGGTAGCAAAAGGACTAAAACACTATAATGAGGCAGAAGTTTTAGAGAGGGCTGCCGCAGAACCCATTGCGCTTATTTATTTCCTCTGGTTTGTAGTGTTCTATATTTTGGCGATAAAGCACCGACATAAATCTTCCAAACACGCCCGATATATGCTGGCAACGGCTCTGACCTTGACGGGGCCAACGGTTGACCGAATACTCGGCATTCATTTTAAAATAGAAAGCATTGCGGGCATTTCTTCTTATATCGTTTCATTTTTGATGATTGACATGGTGCTCTCAGTCTTGTTATACATTGATTATCAAAACAAAAGAGAAACCCAAACCCTTTGGACTTGCCTGATTATTTATGTCGTTGGTCAGCTACTTTTTTATACATTCCCAACTTTCGATGGGTGGGCCGCTTTTATGCAGTTGATTATGATGCCTAATCCTTAACTTTAATGAACCACAATGAAACCAACTGTGAATGGTTTCATGGGGTTTAAGGAGGATTCGGAGTTTATTATTAAATTACCCATCAAAACACATTGAATATGAAAGTTTTAAGTATTGCTTTATTTCTTATACTCAATTGTGGCCTTGGCTTTGCCCAAAAATCAGAATCATTTAAAATTGATTCATTACAAAAGCTATATACACATGCAAAAACGGATTCTTTAAAAGCATCATTGCTACTTGAAATTATTTATAATACTGGCGAAGATAATTTAGGTAATTTAAACAATGGTCACTTTGCCAAAGTGTATGACGCTTATAGAAACAGATTAGATATGTATGAAAACTCTGAAAATCAGCAACTAATTGAAAGAGTAGGAAAGGAAAGTGATATCTACAAAGGATTCTGGGCATCCTATAATAATGACATTTTTAACTATGGTTTACTGATGGGCGCTACAGCAAATACCGAAGAGCAATTGCATTATTTTATAAAAGCTTACCAGATGGCAAAGGAAAGAAACGACACGTGGCAACAGACTACCTCTCAAATCAATATTGCCTTTGCATTCCAACAAAATAATAGACTGGACTCAGCCCAATTTTACGTAGATAGAATTTTCGCAAATCCTGTCGATCCGTTCGCGATATATTATTTTTACCTTTTTTACATCGCTGGCGATATAAGATTAGAAACAGGCAATTATGAACAAGCTAAAGAATTATTCTTAAAAGGAATTGAGAATGTTTTGAAAAATAATTTTGATTTGGACATTGGCTTGTCTATTAATTATCTCGGCTTATCAAAAGCCTATCAACACTTAAACAGCAGAGATTCAAGCTATTATTATGGCATTAAATCAATAGATTTATTAAAAAAAATACAAGAAGTACAAGTGGTGAAAGTAGATTTAGCATCTGCTTATGAAAACATGTTCGAGCACTTTCAGCGGTTTGCACAACCAGATAGCGCATTAAAATATACAGTTCTTGCCCATAAAGAGAGAGCCGCTTTTACCAAAAAAACAATTACAAATCTTGCGGCATTTCAACAAGTTTTGCTAAATAGAGAACTAACCCTCAAAGACTTGCAGCGTGAAAAAATAGAAACGCAAGGCCGAATGAGAATGTATATTTTACTAACGGCTTTACTTGTTTTTCTTGCGTTTGGAGCAGTGTTGTTATACAATTACCTTCAAAAGAAAAAAGCCAATGTTTTGTTGGCATCACAGAAAGAAGAAATCCAAAGCACGCTCTCAAAACTCAAATCCACCCAAGCCCAACTCATCCAGTCAGAAAAACTCGCCAGCCTCGGCGAACTCACGGCAGGCATCGCCCACGAGATACAGAATCCGTTGAATTTTGTGAATAATTTTTCGGAATTGAGCGTGGAACTTGCCAAAGAGTTAAAAGTGGAAAGGTTAAAGGTCAAAGAAGAACGGGACGAAGAACTGGAAAATGAACTGGTGGATGACCTTATTCAAAACCAAGAAAAAATCAATCTTCACGGCAAGCGAGCCAGTAGCATTGTCAAAGGAATGTTGGAGCACTCCCGCACCAGTACAGGGGTGAAAGAACTCACCGATATTAATAAATTGGCCGATGAATATTTGCGGTTAAGCTATCATGGATTAAGGGCTAAGGACAACACTTTTAACAGTGATTATCAGACAGATTTTGATGAAAACCTCCCCAAAATCGAAGTCATTCCTCAAGATATGGGGCGGGTTTTGTTGAATTTGATTAACAATGCTTTTTGGGCGGTGGGGCAGAGGGCAAAGGGCTTGGAGCCTGGGGGACATTATGTACCAAAGGTAATCGTTTCTACAAAAATGGTTAATAATCAAGTTGTTATAATAGTAGCCGACAACGGCATGGGAATTCCTGATGCTATCAAAGCCAAAATCTTCCAGCCATTTTTCACTACCAAACCCACGGGCCAAGGCACGGGCTTGGGGCTTAGTTTGGCCTATGATATTGTGACTAAAGGGCACGGGGGGACTTTGGAAGTGGTTTCGGAGGAGGGGAAAGGGGCTGAGTTCATGATTAGATTGCCGATTTAAACCAATTGAATATGAAGAATATAGCCCTTACCCTGTTTCTCAGTCTTATTTGTTTCATTGGCTTTGCCCAAAAATCAGAATCATTTAAAACCGATTCGCTACAAAAGCAACTACGACGTGCTACCAATGAGTACCATCTTCACCATTCAATTACCACCCAACATAAGCTATGAAAAAATTAGTAATCATTTTTTTACTTGGCTACTGCTGCACTGCACAGGCGCAGTTTAAAAAGCCCTACTTCAATACCCTTGATGTAAAAAGTGGTTTGCCCGAGGCTAATGTTCAAACTACTCTGGAAGATAAAAATGGGTATTTATGGATGGGTACTCAAAATGGCTTGGTGCGCTACGATGGCTACCAATTTAAACCCTACCCGCTACGCAATAGCAAGGGAAATATTGTTGCGCCTGTTTCGGTTCGCAATTTATTGCAGGATGGCACAGGAAAAATTTGGGCTTATACCTATACCAGTAGGAACGAAATTAATTATTACGATGCGCAAGCCGATAAATTTGTGCCAGTGTCTTTTGACCAGAAAACAATAGATGCTATTTCAAATCAAGAGCTTATAGGAGTTGTTGATGATGTAACCAATAATACACAGTGGTTATTTCGTTTCGATTATATCGTATTTAAGTTGCGGGTATATCAATTCAATACCAATAACAATACTTTACAAGAGTATGCTGCCACAAGTATTGGCAAACAACAATTACCCGTAAAAACACTGACTGGAATTATTAAGGATGCCAATGGCAAAATTTGGCTGGCGGGCGATAGTTTGCTCAGTGTGTTTGATGCGAAAAACCAACAGTTTACCCCCTTTTTTACTTTGCCCCAAAATTTAAAAGGCCATTTCATTTACCAACTTATAGCTGACCCTGCTGATGCCGATATTGTGTGGATGAATACATACAACGGTCCTTTTGTCTTAAAGAATTTCCAACCAGCTTTGAATGGCAAGAATGTAGTACGGCTTAATATAAAAACAAAAGCGTATCAACTATTTACTACGAATACTGAAAATGCCACAGCGCTTCCCGCTAATTGCAATGTTATTTTAACCGATTCTTTAAAGCGGATATGGTTGTCAACCGATAAAGGCATTTCATTGTTTAACTCTGCCCAAAGTAATTTTACCAATTATGCCATTAATTATAATCAGGAGAATTCAGTTGCAAATGCCATTTGTGCTGATGCAGCAGGTAATGTATGGGTTGGCGGTAATTTTCAAAGTCTGTATTTTTTAAATACCAAAACAGGGTTAAGCCAAAGGATAGAAACGAATACCTACGAAGGAAGCCTGCCTGCTTTTGTTAACGGCATCAATAAAATATTTCATGATAGGTCAGGCACCCTATGGATAAGTATGCCGTTTGCGGGTATTGCCTATTTTGATAAACAAAAAACCCTGTTTGCACCCACACCCCTTAATCCCAATGATTTATCGGCAGCGGATAAAAAAAAGGAAAGCCAACTTGATATAAAAGGAAGTCAGGGCGATAGTATATGTTTTGTTGCCTATACAACTGGTTTATTTGCCTGGCATATCCGCAGCAACCAATACAACAGGATAGACCTAAGAAATAAGGATGCCTATAAAAACATCCGATCGGTGATTACAGGAAAAGATGGTAGTATATGGGTTGCCGCCAATGGAACAGGCTTATTTAATTACAATCCCAAAACCAAAGCGGTAAAAAAATGGGAGCATAATGCCAAAGACAGCCTTTCGCTAATAAGTAATAGGCTTTCACAATTGGCAATAGATAAGGAAGGTACTATCTGGATTGGTACAGAGGCTAAAGGACTTTGCAGTTATAGCCCACTCAGCAATCGGTTTACCAACTATCCTTTCATACCGAATAATAATAATGTAATACGGCTTTGTTGCAACGGTGATATATTTTAGAGCCTCGCTACTTGCGAGGTTATTTTATGCCGCCTTATATGCGACAGGCATTCCTTGCCTTCGATAGGTATTTAAGATGTGGCATTTTATGTTTACTTCGGTTTTTTGATG
>JBGAUP010000293.1:0-6976 GCA_044228585.1 Runella sp.
GGTAAACCCCATACGCTTCTAAGTCTTTCACGGCCACCGAATTAACGGCCAAAACTGCGTGGGAGTGACACGTAACATGGGGACAGACCACTGATTTTGCCCCTATCCATACCCCTTCTTCTAATATAATCTTACCCACTCTCAAATCAAAAGTACTACGAGTATAATCATGATTTCCTGTCAAAAGCATTGCCCCTTGCGACAGGCACGCGTTGTCCCCGATATACACCTCGGCCAAACTATCAATCCAAACCTGTTCTCCTATCCAGACATAATCACCCACCGTGAGCAACCAAGGGTACTTAATATTCACTTTGGGTTTTATCATGACATTTTTTCCAACTTTTGCCCCAAAAACCCTCAAAATAAAGCATTTAATAGCTGCTGGAATAGGCAAATAAGAATTTAGAAAAATAGCATTTACCACAAACCACAACACATTTTTCCAAAATGGTGGATGTTTGTACCAACTATTGTCGTACCGAGATAGGTCGGTTTTGAACCGATGTGAGGTCTTTTCCGTATTCATTGCGGAAAAATTCGATGATAGCTTGTTTGTCTTGTCCAACCCGAAATTCTACTTCGTAAAGTTTAGCATCTACCAAAAACCGATACCAAAGTCCTTGCAAAAAATGCCATATTAAGCCCTTTCTGCCATCCAAAAATCCAAACTTCACGAAATACCGATACAAAAAATACGCAAACGGACGAGTAAAGAGGGGTAAAGAAGCATATTTCAGTTTGAGGAAACGCTTACGCTGCTCTTGCGTACCAAACAGCTTTGGTATAACGCGCTCGGTGTCTGCAAAATTATATTTTATATCTAATAAATCAATCACTTCGCGAATGGCATAATTATTGTGTTTCTGCGTCCACCATGTCAAGTTGTTGAGATTGTGATCTACAATATCATGTTGAAACTGAATAACTGAGCCTTCCGAAAGTTTAATGTGCTCGTCCATCCAAAGTTCTTCACAGATTCCTTTGTCCCGACGCCAAAGTCGTAACAACCAAATTGGATAATATCCCCCACGCCGAATCCATTGGTTCATAAATACCACCCTCCGCTTTACATATACACCCGCTACCTCTTCGGCAACACTTTCCAGCTTTTGATTGATTTCGGCTGCCAACTCTGGCATTACGTACTCATCGGCATCCATCCGCATGAGCCATTTTGTCTGAAAAGGGTTATTCTCAATCCCAAAATTGAACTGAACTGCATACGTAATCCAAGGGTTATAAACAACTTTAGCCCCCAAGGATTCCGCAATCTCAACGGTACGATCCGTAGAGCCAGAATCTACAATAAAGACTTTATCTGTAAAAGCCAAAAGGCTTCGAATACACCTTTCAATGTGCTTTTCTTCATTGTTTGTCAGGATGATAACCGAAATATCTGGCTTCACGATACTATTATTTCAAGGCGCAAATTGTACTTTTTTAGGTTGAAAAGCAAAAAAATGGCCTTAACTTTGTAAAATTATCAGATGATTGATTCCTAATGCAAGCTGTTACTGTTTACCCACCCCAACAACCCATCCAAGCCAAAATCCAACTGGCATCCTCTAAAAGCGAAAGCAACCGTGCTCTGATTATCAATGCTTTAAGCAATTTTAAAGGCCAATTAGAAAACGTTTCCGCCGCCCGCGATACTCAAACCATGCTCAGGCTGTTGCAAGCCCCCGATTCGGTGGCAGACGTATTGGATGCAGGTACTACTATGCGCTTTTTGACGGCCTATTTTTCCGTAACAGGCCAACAAAAAACCATGACGGGTACCCCCCGAATGTGCGAACGTCCCATCGGTATTTTAGTAGATGCGCTACGCACGCTTGGTGCTCATATTTCCTACCAAGGAAAAGAAGGTTATCCTCCCTTAGCCTTGAATGGTTTTTCATATTCGGGTCAAAACTACGTCAAAATACGCGGCGATGTGAGTAGTCAATACATCTCCGCTCTCTTGATGGTAGCTCCTACTCTACCCGAGGGAATCACGCTTGAACTTACTGGAGAAATTGGCTCTCGACCTTATATTGAAATGACTTTGCAGCAGATGGTGGCGTTTGGTGCTACCTACGAGGCCGATTGGAAGGCCAAAACCATTCGAGTCCCTGCCCAAAAATACATTCCCACTCATTACCAAGTCGAATCCGATTGGTCAGGGGCGAGTTACTGGTATAGTGTAGTGGCTTTGGCCAAAAACGCTGAAGTAGAACTCTTGGGCTTAAAAGAAAACTCTTTGCAAGGCGACAGTGCCATTGTTCAAATCATGGAAAACATGGGTGTCAAAAGTACCTTCACTCAAGGAGGCGTTCTTTTGACCAAAATACCCGCAAAAGAGGCTTTTGAGTGGGATTTTACCGATTGTCCTGACTTAGCTCAAACCATCGCCGCTTGCGCCGTAGCCAAAGGAATTACGGTAACGATGACGGGAGTAGAAAGTCTAAAAATCAAAGAAACCGACCGCATCGCGGCTCTTCAAGCCGAATTGCCTAAAATCGGTGGAGAGTTGGTGGAAATAGTAGAAAGGGTAAAGTATAAAGTGCAAAGGTCGGACCGTCGCACGGTAAAGGGCAAAGAGCAAGAAAGCACCCCTCCCCTCATAGATACTTACGACGATCACCGAATGGCTATGGCATTTGCACCCGTAGGGATGATTCACCCAATTACCATTTCCGAGCCTCACGTAGTAGCAAAGTCATATCCAAGCTTTTGGGACGATTTGAAGAAAGTGACAGTAGTTGAATGAAAAACCCGTATTTCTCTCTTTTGAGTATAGCTTGGCGGTATGCTCGTCAGCAAAAAGGACGTTACCTGCTGGTTTACAGTCTTTTTGTGTTGGCCAATATCGTTTTTGCGCTCAATCCTCTTTTGTACGGTTGGTTTGTGGAGGCCATTCAAAAGGAAGAAACGGGCATTATCCAACACGTGTGGATGTACGCAGGAGGATATTTGTTTTTGATGCTGCTCGAATGGATTTTTCACGGCCCCGCCCGAGTGATGGAACGGGAACTCGCTTTCCATTTGAGTCGTAATTTTTTAGACGAGTTATACCATCAGGCGTTACACTTACCCGTACGTTGGCACCAAGCCAATCACAGTGGCGCCACCATCAATCGCATCCGTAAAGCCTACGAGGCCCTGAAAGATTTTTTTCAGAACGGCTTTATGTTTTTACATGCCTTTTCTAAGTTCATCTTTTCCTTTTTCGCAATTCTCTATTTTTCACCATTTTACGGTACAATCGGAGTATTGATTGGCGTGATTACAGTGTGGATTATTTTCAAATTCGACAAACCTTTTATCAAAGCTTTAGACCAGAGCAATGAAAAAGAACACGTGGTATCATCCACGCTTTTTGATAGCCTTTCCAACATCATCACTGTTATCACGCTACGGCTCGAAAAACGCATGGAGAATAGTTTGATGAGTAAAGTCCAAGAAGTATTTCCTCCTTTTCGTCGTGCGGTAGTAATCAATGAATGGAAATGGTTTGTGGCCAGTGTATTGATTGGAATGATTTATGTGGTAGTGGCAATAGGCTATGTTTATGAAAACCATGTTCCAAATCAGGTGTTTTTAGTAGGTGGTTTGGTGACGCTACTGGGCTACGTAAATCAGTTTACCAGTGTCTTTCAAGATGTAGCTTGGCAATATACCGAAATCATTCGCTACAATACGGACGTTCAAACCGCCCGCGCCATTGGCGATGCCTATACCCAACAACATCGTGAGGAGAGTCTGGAGGTTTTGCCGCAGAAATGGCAAACCATTCATATTCAGAATCTCAATTTTTCGCACCAAGAAACTTATGACGAGCAGAAAACAGCCCACAGCCTCCACAACCTGAACCTACGAATTGAACGCGGCAAAAAGATTGCTTTTATTGGAGAGAGCGGTAGCGGCAAAAGTACCTTATTGGCTTTATTGCGTGGCCTTTATGAAGCAGAAAAAGGGTTAAAATTCTCAGTTGATAAAAAGTCGCACGACGGCCTTAGGCTTATCACCGATACCGTTACGCTTTTTCCGCAAGAACCTGAGATTTTTGAAAATACGATTGCCTATAATATCACGCTCGGTCTTCCTTTTCCTGAAAGCGACATTTGGCAAGTTTGCGACATTGCCAAATTTACAGACGTAGCTAAACAACTACCCAACGGCCTCGAATCCAACATTCAAGAAAAAGGTGTAAATCTATCGGGTGGGCAAAAACAGCGTTTGGCGCTTGCACGAGGGGTTTTGGCCGCCCGTAGTAGCGATATTGTACTTTTAGATGAACCTACCAGTAGTGTTGACCCCAAAACCGAAGCGCAAATTTATGACCGATTGTTTGAGGAATTTAGTGACAAAGCCGTGCTCTCATCGCTTCACCGCTTGCACCTTCTGACAAAATTTGACTACGTATATGTACTTCAAAATGGTCGAATTGCCGACGAAGGGACGTTCGAATACCTTCGTCAGCATAGTGCTATTTTCAGGGATTTATGGAAACACCAAGAAAAGGCGATGCAGTAAGCCGAATCAGTTGATAGCGAATAATTCACATCTCTTAACTGCTAAAGCACTTATTTGTATTTTTTCTGTAAAAAAGGCTTTAACACTTTGGCGTACTCACGGTAACCTTGCGCATTGAGGTGCAGGCTGTCTTTCGTGTAGAGTTCCCCTTTTACTGTACCATTGGCATTGAATAGCACAGGATTAATGTCAACGTAAGAAAGGCGTTTACCTGTACTAAATGATTTTACCATCGCGTTTCCCTTTTTTACCGTTTCCCAATGTTGGCGACGCGAAGGGGATAGTTTCATTGAAACAAAACAGATGTGGGTCTTGGGTAAACGCTTATGTACCAACGAAACGAAATTTCGATAAGAATCAAACATTTGCTCGGCTGACTTATATTTTTTGCCCGACAAATCATTTTCACCCCCATAAACCACAATCATTTTGGGAGCATGAGGAAATACCACTCGCTCGACATAGTGAATCAGTTCGGGAATGGTAGAGCCACCAAAGCCTCGGTTTAATACGGGCAATGGCGCTAAATCGGTTTTAATGTCTTTCCATATCCGCCAACTGGAGCTTCCATAAAATAGCACTTCACCCTTTTTGAAGCCATTGGTAGCATCTTCTTTTTCAAAATTTTTGATTTCACCTTCAAATCGGTCAATTTTATAATCTGGCTCAAATGGCTCGGCTATCGACTGATAATTAACGCTTCCTCGTTGACATGACAGGGTCATACCAAGTAGTAAAATTGCCGAAACTGATTTAAAAACTTTGGTAGAAAAGAGCTGTTTCATCACAAAAAAGTTGTTTTGATTTAAAGCAACAGAAAGGCAAAATTTACGCCCTTATCTCACAAAAAGGCTACCCTTGCGAGGCAGCCTTCCATCGTATATTTGGCCCATAAATGCTTCATGGGTAATGGTTTGTTAGATTGTGGACATGGGTCACACAGCAGTCAGAATGAGTCACATAGACTGGGTCGCATAAACCGTATATTTCTCTCTTGGGTCTGACTATCGTCTGACCACGACTTAAACAACCAATTCAGTTATGCTCTAAAACCCTAAATCTTTGCGACTTTGCGCATCATTATTGGGAAAAGCCAGTCCTGATGGTAAAGATTTAGGAACATAGCGTTTTAGATTAGGATCATATAACCCTTCTTTTACAAATACGGCCAAGTCATTCACCTCTTGTTCGGTAAGTTTAAGTGGTTTAAACTCAATCGCCAACTGAGAAACTGGGACACTCTTGTTCTCAGAAATCGCCTTATTTTTGTACTTAATGATGTCCTCAATCGTAGTATAAGATGAACCATGTCCGTAAAAAGGAGAATCTTTGAGATTATAAAGCTGCGGTACTTTGAATTTATACATATCCTCCATTTTACCCGTAAATCCCCCACGGCCTTTATGTTCTGACCTCTCTGGGCCAGAATTCACCACTAAGGAGTTTCCGTATTTTCCATTGGCGAGATTATTCAGGCCAATAGCGTGAAACTCCATATTGGCCAAGGCCGCGCCGTTGTGACAAGTATAGCAGCGTGCTTTTCCAAAAAATAGCGAAGCTCCCTGTTTTTGTTGCTCGGTCATAGCCCCATACTCTCCCCGTAGCCACCGCTGAAAAGGGGCTTCGTTGGCCAATAGAGTACGCTCATAAGCCGCAATAGCCAGCCCTACATTGATAACCGATTGGGCTGGGTCATTCAATGTTTTCAAATCAAATGCTTTAGCGTACAAATCCCGATAGGTTAGCGTACAAATCCCGATAGGTAGGTTTGTTGAACAAAAAGTTGGGATTAAACCCTAAATGGTGCACTCCTTGCCCTGCAATGGCCTGCGTTTCTACCCCTTGGAAGCCTAAATTGTTTTTTTCTTTGGGCGTACCTTTTGTCCAAGCACTTTGCGTATTGGCATTCAAGTGTGTAGCTCCAAATTGCCCATTCCATAAAATATTGGTTTGATAGGCCATGTTCATCGCCGACGGCGTACGAACTGGCTGAACATCCACTTCCGTATCTTTATAACCAGCAGCTATTTGTCGGGTTTCTCCAGTCGTTCCAAAACCACTTCCACCCTCGGCTATTCCTTGCGGAACACACGCCTGAAAACCTGCTTTGGCGTGATGACAGCTCGCGCACGAATAAGTCTGATAACTCTGAGATTTCGTGGGATTCATTGACAAGCCCGTTTCGTGAAATAGCAATTGCCCCAAAGCCACTTTCTCGACAGTAATGGGGTTGCGGGGGTCTTGAGGAATTTTGTGGTAATCGGTGCTGTTGGGCAAAAGATAAAACTCCTTGCCTTTATTAGACGATGCAAGCAGAAGAGCTTGTTCTAATTGTTTATCAATATCCGTACTTACAGGCTCGTCGGAAGTGGGCTTACAACCTACCAAAAGCCCTCCGAACAATAACGATATGTAAATTACCTTTTTCATAAAACTATCTGTTTAATTCAGGAAGATT
>JBGAUP010000294.1:0-6953 GCA_044228585.1 Runella sp.
GGTCAAGATTTTGTCGGGGTTATTGGTATCTACTTTCCAATTTTCGATTTCTTCTAACTGATTTAAAAAGGGGGTTACTTTGGCAATGCAGCCTCCGCAGTTGATATTGGTTTTGAATTTTAAAGTTTCCATTGTGGATGTTTGTTATAATTTTTTCAATTTCAATCGTAAACTATTGGTTACTACCGACACCGAACTCAGTGCCATCGCGGCGCCCGCAATCATGGGGTTGAGCATGAATCCGTTGAAAGGATATAACACACCCGCCGCCAAAGGGATTCCAATGAGGTTGTAAATAAATGCCCAAAAGAGGTTTTCGTGAATTGCCGCAACTGTCCATTTCGATAAGCGAATAGCCTGAGAAATTTTCTGCAAATCGCTCGAAATGAGGGTCATTTTGGCCACATCCATGGCAATATCTGAGCCTTTTCCCATGGCAATACTTACGTCGGCTTGGGCCAACGCGTGCGAGTCGTTGATACCATCGCCAACCATGGCTACCGTTTTTCCTTGCCGCTGAAGTTCTTGCACAAATGCCGCTTTGTCGGAGGGAAGCACCTGCGCTTTAAAGTGGGTAAGCCCCACTGAATCAGCCACTTTCTGAGCAGAAAAAGCGTTATCGCCCGTGAGCATATACACTTCTATACCGTCAGCTTGCAAGGCTTCAATGGCTTTGGCCGAAGTGGGTTTGATGGGGTCGGTGATGCCAAAAATGGCTAAAATCTGCGTGCCGTCGGCAAACACGGTCACCGTTTTGGCTTCGGACTGCCACTGTTGAATGGGCAAGTCGCTCGTTGAGATTCCTAATTCCTCTATCCACGAGGGGCTTCCGACGTAGTACATTTTACCCTCAAAATTAGCCTGTACTCCTTTGCCCGACACATTTTCAAACTGCTGAATTGTAAGGCTTCTGACACCTACTTCTTTCAGGTGTTTTGACACGGCCTCGGCTAAGGGGTGGGCTGATTGACTTTCGAGAGTCAGGGCAATGGCCTTGAGGGTTTCGTCTTCTATTGTCCAAAAACTATCGGTTACTTGGGGTTTTCCCTCGGTAATTGTCCCTGTTTTGTCCAACACCACGGCGTTGATTCGGTGGGCTAATTCCAAACTTTCGGCATCTTTAATCAAAATTCCGTTTTCAGCGCCCTTTCCTACGCCAACCATAATGGCCGTGGGCGTAGCTAATCCCAAGGCACAAGGACACGCGATGACCAATACCGTAATGGCAGCCAACAGCCCTTGTGTGAGGGCATTTTCGCCCCCGAACAACACCCAAACCACAAAAGTAAGTACCGAAATCCCCATGACCACTGGCACGAAAATACTGGCAATTTTATCGGTTAGTTTTTGGATGGGGGCTTTGCTTCCTTGGGCATTTTGAACCATGCGAATGATTTGCGCCAAAAGGGTTTCACTGCCTACTTTTTCGGCAAGAAATCGAAAGCTCCCTTGCTGGTTGACCGTTCCCGCAAACACTTTGTGTCCCTTGCTCTTCTCAACAGGAATGGGTTCGCCCGAAATCATGCTCTCATCTACAAACGACACCCCCGATAGCACTTTGCCATCCACCGCAATTTTATCCCCTGGCTTTACTACAATTCGGTCGCCCACTCTTACTTCAGTGATAGCCACTTCTTTTTCCTCTCCATTTTCGATAATCCAAACGGTGCGGGGCTGCAATCCCATCAGCTTTTTGATGGCGGAAGACGTATTGGCTTTGGCACGTTCCTCCAACAATTTGCCTAACATAATAAAGACAATCACCACGGCGGCGGCTTCGTAATAAACGTGTGGATGAAGCCCACGGCGATGCCAAAAGTCGGGATTTAGCGTATTGAAAACGCTGAACAAATACGCTATTCCTGTACTTAGTGCAACAAGCGTGTCCATATTGGCCTGAGCATAACGGGCTTGTTTGAAGGCATTTACGAAGAACCCTCTCCCAAAAACCACCAAAACGGGCGTAGTCAATACCAGCATCACCCAATTGGCGTAGGGCAAGTCCATGAAAAACATTCCCAAAACCACAATGGGTAAGGTCAGAATACTGGCCCAAATCACCCTACTTTTGAGCGATTGATACTGGTTTGCTTTGATTTCTGCCTGCTGAGAGGCTGCATTTTCTGTGTCTAAAAGCAAGTCGTAACCAATCGCCTGCAAAGATTTTCTGAGGGTTTCGGGGGTTGTTTGATGAGGGTCAAAAGCAATTTTTGCAGATTCGTTGGCAAAATTGACCGCACATTCCAAGACCCCTTCTTGTTTACTCAGTATATTTTCGACGCTACTCGCACAAGCCGAGCAAGTCATCCCCGTGACAGGCACAGTGATTTGGCGTTGTTTCTCTTCGATTGTTGCTTCCATGAGGATAGAGTTTTTGTTACTGCAAAGGTAACATCCCTTTCACAATAGGCATTTACATGATTTTGGAGAAAATTTACATGATTTACGACATCTCTCATCCGTTGTTTTTTGCTACCTCGCTCACAAAACACAACGACAACACTCAAAATGAATCCGTTGCCATTAAATAAGTTCTTTGGGAAAAGAGCGTTTTTCACCTTAATAAATGGTAGCTTTATGTAGCATATTGCTCACATTCAAAAACTACTCAACCTTATGCCATTCTATAAAGATTTAGTACTTGCCAACAAGGTGGAAACCGCAATGGACAAGCTAAAAAACGAGGATCGTGTTCGTATCATTCAAGGACTGATTACCTTGAGGGAGGCTCTCGCAAAAGCTATTCCTCTCAGAACCCAAAATGAAAGCTTACTTTTGGCGACGTGGAATATTCGGGAGTTTGCGCCTAACAACAAGGGAGGTACTCGGCTCATGGACACCTACTTTTACATTGCCGAAATCATCAGTGCTTTTGATTTGGTAGCAGTGCAGGAGGTTCGCGACGATTTATCAGCTTTACAGCAAGTTATGCGAATTTTAGGCAGCGACTGGCAATGCGTATTTACCGATGTAGCTACTTTTACCAATGGAGGGAATCAGGAGCGCATGGCCTTTGTTTTTGACACCCGAAAGGTAAAATTAAGCGGCTTGACGGGGGAAATTGTACTACCCCAAAACAAAATTCAATTTGCCCGCACCCCATTTATGTGCGGTTTTAAATCGGGATGGACAGATTTTGTACTGGCTACGGTACACATTTATTACGGCGACAGTGACCCCGTCAATCCAAGGCGTTTACAAGAAATTACGGACGTAGCCAATTTCATTAAGCAACGAAGTGAGGAGAAAACTGCTCATTCTATGAACTGGATTGTATTGGGTGATTTCAATATTTTCAAGAAAACTGATGCTACTATGAAAGCCCTGGAGGCCGCTGGATTGAAAGTTCCTGCAGCCTTGGCCAAAAATAACATTCCAGGGAGCAATGTAGAAAAAGATAAATTTTACGACCAAATTGCTTTCAAGGTGGATGAAGAACGTTTTAAGGCCAAAGAAAAAGCAGGAGTTTTTGATTTTTTTGAACACGTATTCAAAACATCCGACGAAGAAATATACAAATCATTTATGCCCGAAGATGCTCAATACAAAACTTGGCGTACGTTTCAGATGTCTGACCACTTGCCGATGTGGATAGAAATAAAAATAGATTATTCAACCGAATATCTAATCCGCAAGCTCAAAGATAACTTTGGTGTAGCATAACCTACTAAACAATTGCCTTCCTTTACAATAGGAGTTAGCGTGAGTCGGTAAAGCAGACTCACGCTAACTCCTATTATTGTTTTAATCCAAGATTCAAGCCCAGCCTTGATAAAAATCATATTTTAAGGAAAACTACGTCATATTTAAAAATCAATGATGTGCCCAACTTATGTATTCTTAAAATGGAAAACTACAGCAAAACATAGATGGAAATGAACAGTCTATTTCACTCCTTTATTCAGCATTTTGTCAAAAAGGCATTTTGGGCAATTGTTTTTGTAAGCCTTGTTATGAGTTGTAAAAAAGGGGAAGAACCCGACCCTACCGATCCCAACCCTCCCGTAGAAGAAGGCGTATTTACTACTGGCCCCGAGCAAACTTACAAAGTAGCAGGCACGGGCGTTGTCGAAATCAAGGACACCATCACGGGAGCTACGTTTCGCTTTCCGAAGGGAGGGACGGGTACACTCTCCATTGCACGGGTGCTGGCTTCCAAGGATTATACTCTCCCGACGGCAGGAAGTGGGTTGAACACCGTCTCTATCACCTATTCGGGATCAGAGGATGAACCCATTGAAATTCTTTTGCCAAACAATGGTATTGCCCTACCAGCGATTTGGGCTTTACAATACCCCACAGGATGTGTGGATGACGGTGAGGCAGACAAAGCCGCGTGGATGCCCATGTATAGCGTTGATCCTACTAAAAATCCTGCCGTGTATCCAATGAATTTCAACCCCAAAGTGGTCACCAAAAATGGGCGAACCACGGGATGGGTCATTCCTGTTTTAGCCATTGGTGCTTTGATTGCGGCCCCTGCTGCCATTTATGATTTAACCCAACTCTATAGTTTCTCCAATAAAACCAGTACAGCTTTAGAAAACCTTGTTAATCCCCTACCGAGTCCTCAGCGTGACACCCTTATAAAGCGTATCCAAGGGGCTTATCAACTCAAAATTTTCAATAGTAATGTTATTACCTCGGTTGGCAGTATTTCAAACTATAACGCTTTTGACAAAACGGGTAAACGATTGCCTCAAATCACCTATATTACAAGAGGTTGGGGGTGGAATAAAGTTGAAAAAGTAGCTACTGATGCAACCGTTTATCACGAAACAGGGCATTACTTATCGCACGTAATTGGGGGAGATGCCACCATGAAAAAAATGCAGCTACAAGCCAATGCAAATCCTGCTCATGGGGTTGGCCTACCAGCTCCTGGACGTGATATGATTGAAGAGTATGCTTATTGGTCGGAGGCAACGCTCAACGGTTTTCAGTTTGGAGATAAGCCTAACCTATTTTCGACCTCAGTAGCAGGAGTACTAACCAATACTTCCCCAGAAAATATTGATTTCCCAAAAATTGAGGGATACGGGGCTGTCCTAATGGCTTATTTAACGCACAAAGGCAGTACGATTACGTTCTCAGTACGTGATGGTCCTCAAGATTCCCCCTCCATTGGTTTATCAGTGCCAGAGGTATGGGGTATCCTCACCCAATCCACTGCCGTACCTTCAGCCCCCGCTACCAAAGATGAGTTATACACCGCGATTCAGACCTACCTTAAAAAGAATCAACCCAGCAAAGCCGAGTTTCTGCCCGTGATTGCCCAACGAACGGGCTGGCGGTATAAAGTAAAAGCACGGTTGGTGACAGAATCGGGCATGGGTACGAACAAAATACAGACTCCTATCCCCTATGCCCGTGTGCTGGGCGTTTTCAAATCATCAAGCACGGGGGCAAAAGAATACTTTAGCCAAAAGGATTCCGTGACGACCGACCTCAACGGGAATCTTGAAATTACCAAGATATTTCCCGAGAAAAGCTACCTACGGGTGGTATTTGAAAAAGACAAAATCAAGTACGTTAAAGATATTGAAATCAACGTACCTATATCTCAACTTACCAATGAAGCCTTCGACCTCAAAGACATCGTCGTTCCTTTAAATGACGTTCTCTTTCAAGCATCAATCTCTGTCGCTGGCATTCTTAGCACTTCTGATGGAAATGCCCTTACTTCTTTCCCAGTCAGCATTAGTACATCAAGCGGTGGGAAACTCGAAGATAATGCTGGGGTAGTGAGTGGCACCAGCCCCAGTGGGACTTTGGAACTCAAATACAATCCCACGACATTCGCATTGATAAGTTTTTCTTACAAAGAAACCCCAACTTCTGCCAACGGATACCGCGAGGTCTCCATTAAAGGGGGAGGAATTCCCAGCACCTCTTTTAAGCGAGGAGAGGGCTACGGAGGCAACTATACTTACAATTGGTCAATTAGGGGAACTCAAATAGATAACTATTTATACCAAGCCACTTCCTATAATGTAGTGACTGGTTTTAGAATTTACGGGGTTGTACCATTTGATGACGGCGATTTTGCCCGAACAAGCACCCTCGGTATTTCGCTTTATTTTACAAAAAACTGAGAATGTACCCATGAATTAGCTGTGTAAGTTATACCCACAACTATATATGCCAAACATATTATTTTTTGAGTATCACTTGCACAACTAATTAAGCTAACGGATAATGAGCTTGGGGGCGCAAAATAAAATAAATCTATTTGAGGTCTTTCAAAATCTCTTCGATGGCGCGGTCGAGCTGAGGGTCTTTGTCGGTGAGGCGGTCGGTGAAGGTCTGTTTGATGTAAATATCGGGTACGACCCCTTCTTTCTCGATGTTTTTGCCGTCCAAGGTGTAACACCCCCACGACGGCAAACGGTAAAACGAGCCATCTACCAAGCCTTTACCAGAGGTAAAGATAATCCAGCGATACGTCTCAGTACCAACGATTTTGCCAAGTTTGAGGGCTTTAAAGCCAACCGCAGTCATTTCAGCATCCGAAAGCGACTGTTCATTAATAAGTAGTACAATCGGCTTGGCCGCTACGCCGAAGTTGGGCTGAGGCGTGAGTACACCTTCGCGGTATTTCCACTGTAAATAAGGCTTTTGGGCTAAGAAATTCAAGACCAAATCGTGAACGTTTCCGCCCGTATTGTAGCGCAAGTCTAAGATTAAGGCATCTTTTTTGTACCAATCGCGGGTCATGTCTTGGACAAAATGCTCGTATTCACCCATGCCCATGTTTTTCATATGCACGTACGCAATGCGGTTTTTGCTTTTGTCATCCACGTATTTCTGGTTCCAATCCATCCATTCGTCATAAAGATTACCCGACAGCGATGATTGCGGATGAACCCTCACGGTGTAAGAAGTGTCAGTTCCTTTTCGGCGGAAAGTCAATTCTATTTCGGTATCGGTGGAGGGCTTTGTAAAGTACAAAT
>JBGAUP010000295.1:0-1823 GCA_044228585.1 Runella sp.
CGACAATTATGCAAAAGACATTTACAAATCAAATTCACATCAACAAAACACCTGAACAGGTGATGGACTTTTTACTGCTTCCTCAGAATTGGCAAAAATTCTCAACAGGGGTAATCTCGGTCAACTATTCTGGGGACAAGTTGGAAATGAATTCAACTGGTAGCTTTTTACGAAAGCAGGGACCAAATACTGCCATTGAGGAATTTAAAGTTGCCGAACTTGAATATGGAAAGAAACTTACATTAGAGGTAACGACAAATTTGTTTTTTGCTCATGATGCATCAACTTATGAAGCAGAGAACAATGGCACTAAAGCGACTTTCAACGAAACTTTGACGGCAAGAGGCTTAATTGGTAATTTATTATTACTACTACTTGGTGGTGTAATAAACAAGTCATTACGGGCAGACTATGCCAGGCTTAAAGAAGTGATTGAACGGACATGAAACGAGAATTAGAAGTGAACAGGGAGAAGCACATGCCTGTAACAGAGGTTTGGCAAAAGGCGGGGTTTCGTACTTCGTAGAAACATTTGTGCAAGCCCAAACAGTAGTGCTTCGTATGAACTTTTGTGCTAAAAATCCCCGCCTTCGCCAAGCGCCAAAACGTTGGCGTTAAGCATAAAAATACAATTACAATCAAAACAGAAAAAAATGGCAAAAGAAAATCTCCGCGAACTATCGACAGAAGACTTAATCAAAAAGAGAAAAACAACAGCAATGACAACAGGTATGCTGGCAGGAATACTGACGGTGTTGCTTATCATGGCTATTTTTCTGACAATTAAGCAAGAGAATAAAGCAGTAGGAATAAGTCTTATGGTTGTTCCATTTGGCCTTTCGGGTATTTTGTTTACGAGTTATAATTTTATCAAGAAAATCGACGAAGAATTAAAAAGTAGAAACTCAAACTGATAACCTGAAAAACTATAAAAATCATTAGCACCACAATAATGAGGGTGAAATGCGTTTTGTGCGTTTCTGCAAGGTTTGCACCGTTGGCGCGTAGGGTCGTGGCGTAAGTGGATATTCGGCTGATGGGCTTTCCTTCGATGTTTCCCTCAAAAACGTAGGGTCTTGCATGTAAAGCATCAATGACTTATTGAAAAAATTGAAGCCAGTATTTCATCAACTTTTTCAATCCTTTTGGGGAAGGTTTCAATAAAGCTGCCGTCGCTTTTGAGAAGAACCTGCTCAATGGGGATTTCTTGCGAATCTTGGGTTTCAAAAATGCTATTGACCGTCACAATGTAGCTTTCATACAAAAAATCTATTCTAAATCTGGCTTTGGCAATAGTTGATGAAGGCGGTTTGATAAGCCATCCCACCAATACACCTTCGTGCTGGATGCTGTCAAAATGCACGTACATTTTGCTTTTCAGGTGTTCGCTCATAGACTGTACGATGATTGGCGTATCCATGTCTTTTATTTCCACAGTCTCGGTCCAGGCAATGATTTTTTGGCTGGCACGAAAACGGTCTTTCCTGAAGGTTTGGGTGTGGGCTAAAACGGGGAAAATGAGCAAAAATAGAAATTTAGTGGGCATTTTTAGAAAACAACTTTTTTCAAAACGAAAAACATGGAGGTGGCCACAAATGGCTATTCCCTTGTAAAATCACTCAATAGGCCGTAGCTTTGGCTATGCGACACATTATCAACATAGTAGGTCCTGAGGCTGTGGGCAAAAGTACGGTGATTCAGTCATTAAACGAACGTTTGCCCCAATATGAGGTACTGGCCATTGATAATTTTCGACGTCAGTTGGAGGCTTCTATACCCGATGTTGAGGCGCAGGCTTGGCGGGAGTTGTGGGTTGCCGCATT
>JBGAUP010000295.1:1846-6933 GCA_044228585.1 Runella sp.
AGCATTATTGAAAGTTGTGGTACGTCGCAACACTTAATGATGATGTTGGACCGCCTTTGGCGAGCACCAGGGACGAATATCCTGACTGTTGCTTTGGAAGCACCAGTCAAAATCTGTTTGAAACGGGCACAACAGCGACGAGAATCAAGCTACCAACCCCCAACTTTGTCGCCTGTTTTCAAAACAAAAAAATGGATTCCACTATCCGAGTTGCCCGTCGGGTTACGATTCGATACCTCCACTTTGATACCAACTCAACTTGCCGACGCTATTTTGGGTCAGTTGCCCGCTGATTTTTTATAGTTTTCGGGTATTCTTTTGATTGACCAGCATAAAATACGCTTTGCTGTGGCGAGTATAACAATTAGATATTCAAACGAAAATTCCGCTAATTACAAAAATCAGCGGAATTGCAACTAATTGTACATAGAACAAATGTTCGCTTACCTAACGGTGGAGTATGTAGTTTATTTTAGGGGCAGTGACATAAAACCGCCTTGAGAGACAAGATTTAATGCAAAATGACGGGACTTTTGTAATTTGCAAGGTATTAATTTTTGAAGAATATTTCAACCTTATGCAATATACCGAAGTAGAACGTAATATTTTGGCAAAACAAATCCGTCGTATCAATCAAGATGATGCCGTAAGGCGTTTTTTTGCTTTGTTAAAAGAAATGATTGATAGCTTGGATTTGCCCCAAAACTCCCCCCAAATTGCTTTTACCGTCAGCGAAAAACATCCGCGAATTACGGCTAATCTCAACAACCACACGTCGTTACAAATTTCGGGCAAAAAGGAAAATGTGAGCTTTGGCTTATTGTTTAAGAAAGAATTTATCACAAAATCGGTCATTCAAAACAGCAAAATTAACTTTGAAGATAAGAGTACTTCTGACTATTCGTTGGGTTGGATTCAGTACAAAGACAAGCATTTATTGCAAAACGAGAGCATCGTACAGCACTGGATTGACTCCTTACAAGAGCTAAAACAAGGCGCAACCTCCACCAATCACCGCGAATTGCACAATAAGGCGGTTTATCAGGCCGCAGAAGATGAAGCGTTCCGTTCCGAGTTGTTTGCAAAAAATAGTCGAGGGCAAGTAAGGGTATCTGAACCAGAGGCGAGTTACACCAAAAAAATAGAGCGTCCCTTCATTCCCCTCAACTACCTCTTGTACGGTCCTCCCGGTACGGGCAAGACATACCAAGTACAGCAATTATGCAAAGATTATGATTATAAGTTCGTTACTTTTCATCAATCTTTTAGTTATGAGGAATTTGTAGAGGGGATTCGTCCCGAGACCATCGGCGATAAAATCAGCTATCGCGTGCGAAAAGGTATTTTCTACGAAGCCTGCTTGGAAGCACTCCGCAAGGCCGATTATCAAAGCTTTGAAGGGTGCATCACCGATTCGCCCGAAAACCGACAAACCCGATTTGAACGTGCGGCTCCTGTTTTGATGGTCATTGACGAAATCAACCGTGCCAATATCTCCAAAGTTTTGGGTGAGTTGATTACGTTGATTGAACCCTCCAAACGACTTGGTGCCGAAAATGAATTGTGGCTCACACTTCCCTATTCGCAAGAGCGTTTTGGTGTGCCTGCTAATCTCTACATTTTGGGGACGATGAACTCCGCCGACCGCTCTATTGCCTTGTTGGACACGGCTTTGCGCCGACGTTTTTATTTCTCCGAATGTCAGCCTAACCCCGCTTTATTAGAAGATAAGGTAGTGGAAAATACCAATTTAGGGCAATTATTGCGGACTTTAAACGAACGAATTGAATTTTTGCACGACCGCGACCACATCATCGGCCACGCGTATTTTCTGTCCATCAACACCTTTGAAGAGCTTTGTCGGGTATTTCGCGACCAAATCATTCCGTTGTTGCAAGAGTATTTTTATGACGATTGGCGTAAGATACAGTTAGTTTTGGGCGATAATGAAAGGTGGGGCAAACCGACCGATGCCAAATTGATACAAGTGAAAAAACAATACACTTCTTCGTTGGAACGCGAACTTTTTGGGGAAGACCTCGACAACGCCGAAAATGTGATAACCTATCAGCTCAATCCTGCGCTGATGGAAGGTCGTTTTGATGATTTGCCAAAGGATATTTTCAAATGGATTTATGAAAAATAACAGGTATTTTTGTTAAAAACTGTATAAACCATGACAGGAATAAAATTTATATAAGCCATGACAGGAATAAAATTTATAACCGATGAAAAAGGACGCCGAACTGATGTTGTTATAAACCTTAGGCGCTACAGTAAGGAGTTGGAAGACTTTTTTGACCATTTGGTATTTGAAGAGCGGAAACAGGAAGAAACCGTATCGCTTGAAAAAATTTTGGAAGATTTAAAACAAGAAGGTCGGTATGGCAGAGAATAAATATAATGTGATTTTTACTAAGTCTGCCGAACGAGAACTTAAAAAATTGACGAATCAAAATTGTTGAAATGGTAGGCATCCGATAATAGAAGAGAAGCCTATGAATAACTATTTCCTAAAAAATTGTCAAAACTCATCTCCCGCCAAACCGAACTCTCCGCCCACGTAGTTGCTTTTAGCCGATTTTTAAGAGCCAAAGGAATTCCCGTAGGCCCCGACCGTGAAGCAGATGCGCTGAAAGCATTGGCCGAAATCAACTTGGGCGACGAAGAACAGTTTTATTGGGCCTTGCGCAGTATTTATCCACAAAACCGCAAACAGCTTCGGGAGTTTGACGAACTCTACGCCAAGTACTGGAAAGAGTTGGCCAAAGCGGTAGATTCCAAAATCAAAGACGATGCCCAAGAGAATGCGCAAAAAAAGAAGAAAAACAAACCCAATGGCGAGGCGTCGTTTGAAGCCCTCAAAAATTGGCTCAACGGCAATCGCCAACCCGCCCAGGAAGAATTGGCTTCGTATAGTTTAGGAGAATTGCTTTCTCAAAAAGACTTTGGTTCTTATACCGACGAAGATTTGTATGAAGCCCGGCGCATCATCAGACTGTTGGTGCAGCGCATGGCCAAAACCATGAGCCGTCGCTACGAAGCAGCCCGCAGCGGTGGGCAGTTGGATTTGCGACGCATCCTGCACAAGAATTTTCGGAAAGGCGAAGAAATCATGAATTTGTATTATCGTCGGCCTGCCCGCAACAAAATTCGGTTGGTCTTGCTCTGTGACGTGAGTAAATCCATGGAACTTTACAGTCGTTTTTGGGTACAGTTTATGTACGCTTTTCAGAATTTGTGCCAATCCATCGAAACCTTTGTGTTTAGTACTCGCCTTTGCCGCATTACCGAAGACCTCAAAGAAATGGAATACAGCACAGCTCTCGAAAATTTGTCGGAGCGCGTTCCCAATTGGTCGGGTGGGACGGACATTGGGGCGGCTTTGCGCGAATTTACCCAAGAATACGCGATGCGAAAACTCAATTCTCGCACTATTGTACTCATCGTCAGTGATGGCATGGACACGGGCGACGGAGAGGACTTGTCCGAAAATATGGAACGGATTCGCCGAAAAGCACGTCGGGTCATTTGGCTCAATCCGTTGGCAGGTTCACCCGATTTTCGTCCCGAAGTGAAGGCCCTCAAAGCGGTGTTGCCTCACTTGGACTTGCACGCCCCTGCTCATAACTTGGAAAGCCTAAAGCGGGTGGTAGAGCAGCTGCGTTGAATGTTTTTAAAAAGAAGAGTGTTAAGAATTTTGTATATAGTTTGTCCCAAGAATGAATCTCAAAATCTTATCCTTCGGCATTGCCAAAGAAATCATTGGCCAATTAGAATTATCGGTTCAACTGCCTGAAGCGGCCACCGTAGCTGATTTGAAACAGTTTTTGACTCAGCAATTTCCTGATTTTCAAAAGCTGGCGTCGTTGCGCGTGGCGGTCAATACCGAATATGCCGACGACGCTGCGCTGCTTCATCCCAACGATGAAATCGTACTCATCCCGCCCGTAAGTGGAGGGTAAACTCAGCCTTACAAACGCACACAATCCAACACTCATCGTTCTTCACTTATAACTTATAACTCATCACTCCTTGAAACTCATCGAATGTCCCCGCGACGCCATGCAAGGGCTGGCCAAGTTTGTCCCAACTGACGTAAAAGTCAATTATTTAAATAGCCTCTTAAAAGTAGGTTTTGATACCCTCGACTTTGGTAGCTTTGTGTCGTCCAAGGCTATTCCACAAATGAGCGATACGGCAGAAGTGGTAAAAAAATTAGATTTGTCCAATACCAAAACTAAGCTATTGGCCATTGTGGCCAACGTGCGAGGAGCCGAAGAAGCCGCTGGTTTTGAACAGATTAGCTATTTGGGATTCCCCTTGTCAGTTTCGGAAACATTTCAACAAAAAAATACCAACAAAACCATCGAAGAGGCGTTTGGCGAAATGGCAGAAATTCAAAATTTGTGCTTGAAATCTCGCAAAAAGCTGGTGGTGTATTTGTCTATGGGGTTTGGCAATCCTTACGGTGAGCCGTATAGTCCCGAACTGATAGAAGAGTTTTCTGAAAAATTGGTGGCGATGGACATTTCTATCATTGCGCCCTCTGATACGATTGGAAGCAGCACCACCGATGATATTAAAACTCTGTTTGGGCATCTGATTAAAAAATTCCCAAAAGTAGAATTTGGAGCACATTTACACGCTAAGCAAGGCCACGTAGCCAAGAAAGTAAAAGCCGCCTACAAAGCAGGCGTACAACGCATTGATTGTGCCGTTAGGGGTTTTGGAGGGTGTCCCTTAGCCGAAAACACACTCGTAGGAAATTTAGCTACGGAGCTGGTAGTGAGTGAATTAAATCAGCTTGGTGTTAGACTTGAGATTGACGAAATGAAATTAGCCCAAGCCATGCTAACTTCGCAGTACGTGTTTGGTTAAACCTTGTTTCCGTAACACATTCTACCTGCGTAAGGCATCGTTTTTCACCTTGCCGACACCAACGACGAAAATCGTCTCCTACGGGCTGATGCTGAGGCAAATACTCCATCAATACCGACAAATCAAACCGTTCGGCGGCTATACCTGCACCAACGCGCTGGGTATCAGCGGCATTACAGGCTTGTTCGTAGTGAATCGGAACCACC
>JBGAUP010000296.1:0-6911 GCA_044228585.1 Runella sp.
GGCCAATTCGAGCATTTTATCTTCGATTTTTTTAAAATCGTCCTGCGAAAAAGGTTGCCCCCCTAAGTCAATATCATAATAAAAACCCGTTTCGATGGCAGGGCCAATGCCAAATTTGGTACCAGGATACAGTGCCTCAATGGCCTCGGCCAATAAGTGGGCCGAAGAGTGCCAAAAGGTAGCTTTCCCTTCGGTATCGTTCCACGTCAACAGTTGAACGGTGGCATCGGTGTTGATTGGACGCGTAGCATCCCAAACTTGTCCATTTACTTTGGCGGCCAGTACATTTCGGGCCAGTCCTTCACTGATACTTAGGGCAATGTCCATGCTGGACGAACCTGCGGCATACTTACGAACGCTGCCGTCAGGGAGAGTGATGTTAATTTGTTCGGTCATTTTTGTAAAAATTAGTGATGTACGACCCACGGGGCAATTGGCGCAAGATTAAACGGCAACCCTCAGCCAAGGGCTTATCATGAATCGTTTCGGCCGCAAAATTGGGCTTTTTTCCGAATTTTGCCAACCTACTGCTTGATTTTGAAGTTTCTAACGGTATCCGTTTTGGTTTTTAATTGTAACCTTGGGGTCAATATATCAATCTGTACCCGTTCAGGATCAAGGGTTTTTTCGGAGGCATCTTTCTCGTCGGTATCTACCGCAATTTCTGGGGCAGCAGGTGGAAGTGTACCATAGGTATCTAAATAGTATTTGCGCTGCTGGGCGCGATAAAGCCGTCCTCTCGAACGCCAATCGGCGGGGTCTGCCTGCGTGGCCAACGTGTATTGCTCAATTGAGCCTTCTAAGTTACCTATTCTATCGTACGCCGTTCCCAATAGAAAATGAACTTGGGGATATTTGGCATCGTATCGAATTACCTTCTGAAAACTTTTGATAGCCTGCGGTAAACTATTCCACTTCAAATAAATAGTACCCGCCTGAAAATCAGCCAAATAATTAGTTGTATCAAAATTAATCGCTTTACGATAACAAATCAAGGCACTATCCAATCGCTTTTGGTTATGATACAACAAACCTCGGGTATAATGCAATGCCGATTCTTTTGGAAAATAGCGCAACCCCTGATTATTTATTTCACGAGCTTGGTCAAACACCCGTAAGCGCGTATAAATCGTAGTCAGTTCAATGTAGGCGGGCAGCAATCGGGGTTTTAAGTCCAAAGCACGCTGCATGAGCGCAATTCCTGACAAAGTATCTCCCTGTCGAGCATCCAATAAACCCGTATAAAAATAACCCTCTCCTTCGTAAGGGGCCATTTGAAGGGCTTTTGATAAATATAGTTTTGCTTGTCGGTATTGACGCTTTTGCTGTGTCAAATCACCAAGTAGCACATAAAGTTCGGGCGTATCTTGCTGCAACACTTCAGCACGCCGAGCTGCCGCAAGAGATTCATCATAGCGTTTCAACTGCCTTAATATGCGTGCTTGTGTCAATAAATACAGGCCATTGCTGGGGCTAATCTCAAGGGCTTCGTTAATATCCTCGAGGGCACGGGAATAGTCACGTAAAACAAAATAAAGTTCGGCGCGTTTGTGATAATTAAAGGATGAACGAGGACTTCTACGAATCACATTGTTCAAATACGAAATACCTACTTGGGCGCGTTTGGTGGCGTCGTCGGTAGGTAATGGCGGAATACGGGTATTTTGTCGGGCATCACTGGTACACCCCCAGATAATAACCCCCAAACACATACTCAATATGAACTGAAACCCTTTCAATTTGTAGAATGCTGATTATTTAGTAACGACTAAAAAACAAGAGAACACCAAAGAGGTTTGTAACTATTCCAAAAGTAGGATGAGAAAATCTTCTTTAACCTCTTAACTTTAACCTTTCCACTTTTCTTAGCCGCAAAGTTCGAGAAAGTTTTGGGGAAATACACTATTTATTACTGTCAAAACCGCCTAATTTATCCCCACCTTATCCCTTTTCAAAGACGAAGTGTCGGTAAAATTACCGAGTAACCACCCTCTCCATCCACCCAGTCAAGCAATGTCTTTTATTTTCTGACAAATTGTCACTTTTTAGTTCCCACAAACCCGCTGGCACGTTCGTTGTGTAAAGAGAATACGTAAGATTGAGGCAAATAAACCTAAAACGCCCAATCGCTAATTTATTCATCGTAGCGACAAACCGCTCACTTAACATCTAAAATAATGGGAAAAATAATTGGAATTGACTTAGGAACGACCAACTCGTGTGTGGCCGTGATGGAAGGTAATGAACCCGTCGTAATCGCCAACAGCGAAGGGGCTCGCACAACCCCCTCAGTAGTGGCTTTTATGGACAATGGCAACGGTGAACGCAAAGTAGGTGCTCCTGCCAAGCGTCAGGCCATTACCAACCCCAAAAACACCATTTCATCCATCAAACGCTTTATGGGTAAGCGTTTCAGCGAAGTAGGAGGAGAAATTAAAACCGTTGCTTACAGCGTTGAACAAGGAGCTAACAATACCCCACGCGTTCGCATTGGTGAACACCTCTTTACTCCGCAGCAAATCTCGGCGCACATTTTGACCAAAATGAAACAAACTGCCGAAGATTATCTCGGACAAACAGTGACCGAAGCCGTTATTACGGTTCCTGCTTACTTCAACGACGCCGAACGTCAGGCGACCAAAGAAGCAGGTATCATTGCGGGTTTAGACGTAAAACGTATCATCAACGAACCTACTGCCGCCGCTTTGGCGTACGGCTTAGATAAACAAGGAAAAGACGTAAAAATCGCCGTTTTTGACCTCGGTGGTGGTACATTCGACGTATCTATCCTTGAACTCGGCGACGGCGTGTTTGAAGTAAAATCTACTGACGGTGATACGCACCTCGGAGGTGACGACTTCGACCAAGTGATTATTGACTGGTTGGCCGATGAGTTTAAGAAAGACGAAGGCATTGACCTCCGCCAAGACGCCATGGCACTCCAACGCTTGAAAGAAGCTGCCGAGAAAGCCAAAATTGAATTGTCAAGCTCAACGCAGTCTGAAATCAACTTGCCTTATATCTTCCCCGTCAATGGGATTCCAAAACACTTGGTACGCTCATTGACCAAAGCGAAGTTTGAGCAATTGGCCGATAGCTTGTTCCAACGCATGATGGAACCTTGCAAACGCGCCATGAACAACTCAGGATTAAAAATTTCTGACATTGATGAGGTCATCTTGGTAGGGGGTTCTACCCGTATCCCTCGCGTACAGGAAGAAGTAGAGAAGTTTTTCAACCGCAAGCCTTCTAAAAACGTAAACCCCGACGAAGCCGTAGCCATCGGTGCTGCGATTCAAGGGGGGGTATTGACGGGCGAAGTAAAAGATGTACTCTTACTCGACGTGATTCCGTTGTCGTTGGGTATCGAAACCCTCGGTGGCGTGTTCACCAAACTCATCGAAGCCAACACGACCATTCCATCGAAAAAATCAGAAACGTTCTCAACCGCGTCTGACAACCAACCTTCGGTGGAGCTGCACGTGTTGCAAGGCGAACGCCCCATGGCTACCCAAAACCGTACCCTCGGTCGTTTCCACTTAGACGGTATTCCACCAGCCCCTCGCGGTGTACCACAAATCGAAGTAACCTTCGACGTGGATGCCAACGGTATCTTGAACGTAACCGCCAAAGATAAAGGCACCGGCAAGGAGCAAAAAATCCGCATCGAAGCTTCCAGTGGTTTGTCGGAAGCCGAAATCCAACGGATGCGTGAAGAAGCCAAAGCCAACGAAGCTGCCGACAAAGCTGCTCGTGAGGAAATTGAGAAAGTAAACGCCGCCGACTCCATGATTTTCAGCACTGAAAAACAATTGAAAGAATACGGCGACAAACTCTCGGCTGGCAACAAAGCGAACATCGAAGGCGCTTTGAGCGAACTCAAAACCGCCCACAGCAGCCGCAACATCGCGGGTATTGATGCAGCCATGAACAAAATCACCGAAGCATGGAATGCCGCCTCGCAAGAGATTTATGCCGCTGGTGCTGACGCAGGCGCAGCAGGTGGAGCGCAAGACCCTAACGCTGGTCAGCAAGCCAACGCAAACGCCAAAGAAGAAGGTGAGTTTGTAAATTTTGAAGAAGTAAAGTAATCAGTTTACAGTCAACACGGGGCCGCCCAAGCGGTTTACAGTTGACACGTTTTATAGATAACAGAACAGCCCTGCCGCGAGGTGGGGCTGTTTTGTTTTGGTAAAATCGTCGTTATTTACAACACGCAAAGTACCAAACCTTAAAACTACCCTGTTTACAGGCCAATCACCGTCAGAAGGGATAGACAGTAAAAATGTCTTTTGACCCAGTTGGATATTTAAGCAAATTTTCTTTTTTTTGATAATGGTTGTAGCGGTCGTTCTGGAAAAACCAAGCCTTTTAAAGACCAACTACCCCCTCATCACGGACAATTACACCATAGCAACCGCCACCAAATGGTTAAAAGCATTAAGGCGTAAATCCCCGCCACGTTAGCCGACCCTCTAAAAAGACGGCTGAACAGATACAATCGGTTGACAATAAACTGACCAAAACACAGAATAAGAAGAATGAAAAATTTACTTGACTCAAAAAATTAATATATAGGACTAATGACAGACAAAATAGCAAAACCGTTTTTGAAGTGGGCAGGTGGCAAGACACAGCTCATTAACGACATTGAAAAGGCTTTGCCAAAAGACGTTTACACAAACAAATTTACCTACATTGAACCCTTCATTGGCAGCGGAGCTGTTCTGTTTTGGATGCTCAACAACTTTCCCAAACTTGAAAAAGCGGTTATCAATGACATCAATGAAGATTTAATAAATACGTACAGAACCATTGCTTCAAAACCGACGGAACTTGTTTCAATTCTTGAAATTCTACAAAATGAATTTCACGCTTTGGAAGGCAATGAAGACCATAAAAAGAACTATTATTACCAAAAAAGAGACCTGTATAATACAAGAAAAGAAGAGCAAAGTGGACAAGCCGCTTTGTTTGTTTTTCTGAATCGGACTTGTTTCAACGGACTTTACAGAGTAAATCGCGAAAATGAATACAATGTGCCTATGGGTGGCTACAAAAGACCTACTATTTGCGATAAAGACAACATTTTTGCCGTTAGTCAAGCATTACAAAAGGTTGAAATCCTGTGTGGAGACTATGAAGAAACACTCAATTATGCAGACAATAATACGTTGTTTTACTTCGACCCACCCTACAAGCCCTTGAGCGAAACCTCACGTTTCAACTCTTATGCCAAAGATGAGTTCAACGATGATGAACAAATCAGACTAAGAGACTTTTGCCATAAACTTGACCTATTAAACTACACTTGGATTTTGAGTAATTCAGACGTAAAAGGAAAAGATGAAAATGATAACTTTTTTGATGATTTGTACGCTGACTTTACTATTCAGCGAGTAGAGGCACGAAGAAACATAAATGCAAATGCAGAAAATTTTTATTTGGGCGTTCCCTTGCGGGTCAGTCTTTTGAGGTGGTCCATTTTAGACGGACAGTTTACTTTGCAGGATTAATAATTCATTTTGGTTGTAAATTTGTTCAAATTTTTCGGGACTTTCATAGCCCAAAGCCGAATGTCGGCGAATACGATTATAGTACACTTCAATATAGTCAAACAGTTCTGTCTGAGCATCTTCCAAACTATCAAAACTGCCTTTTTCTAACATTTCACGTTTAATCGTTGCCCAAAGAGATTCTGCATGCGCATTCTCATAAGCTGATTTCTTCCCGGCCATACTTTGCCGAAAAAGGCACTTATCAATTAATTTTCTGAACCTGTTGCCAAAATATTGCCCCCCTCTATCGGAATGTACAATTAGTCCGTGAGAAGGCTTGTAACGGTCTACCGCATTTTGTAAAGCTTTCAATACCAATTCTTCGCGCATATGGATATCCAGATTCCAACCTACAATTTTACGACTGTACCGATCCATCCAAGCCGCTAAATAAACCCATTTGCCATTTTGCATAGGGATGTAAGTAATATCACTTACCCATACTTGATTCGGCCTCAGACACTCAAACTTGCCTTCTAACAAATTGGGGCTTACCGTTAAACCATGGCGGCTTTGTGTCGTTTTTGGTACGAATCGCAGCGGCGAACCGCCTACGGGGCTGTATAGCTTGTAAGCCTTGTTCCTTTAGTATTTTTCGAATCTTGTGACGACCTGCCTTATAGCCTCTTTCTTTTAGTTCGGCCCCTATTCGCCGACTTCCATAGCGTCTGCGGTGGGTTTGAAAAACTATTCGTAACTCATCAGCTAAACCTGTTTCAATAGTAGGTTGATGAGTCTTTCCCTGTACATATTCATAGTAACTGCTTCTGCTGATATCCAAAGTATTACACAAAATAGAAACGGAAAAATGGCATCTTTCTTTGCTTACAAAATCATACTTAGCTTTCAGGTCGGCTTGGCAAAAATCAGCGCAGCCGCGCGGCGGTCCGATTTTTTTAAAATATCTCGTTCTGTTTCTGCCTGACGAAGTTGTTGTTTAAGTTGGGCTACTTCCCGTTCTAACTCGGAGACACGACTATCTTCTTTCATGCTTCGATTGGTAGTGGATTTGCTTTTCCAGTGGTAAATAATACCTTCACTTATGCCTAACTCTTTGGCTACTTCAGGTACACTTTGACCATTTTCAACCTTGTTTAAGACTTGAGCCTTAAAGCTGGCGTCATATTTACGCCAAGGTTGTTTTGTTGTTTTTGATGACATAACTTTGTAAAGTTACGCTTTTCGACTGTCCGTCTAAATAGGACCACTCCAGATGACCTGACCGCTGCCGAGATTGGCGAAAAAATATGTGTGACCCCCAAAAGCGTAGCCAACTATAAGAATCGAATAGTAGAAAAAATGTATTTTGATAGCTGCCGTACATTACGCCGCTTCGCGATACAGAATCATGAG
>JBGAUP010000297.1:0-6867 GCA_044228585.1 Runella sp.
AATCAAACAAAAAGTAATTGACAGCACTCAGGTTTTCTCCCCAAGAAATAATTAAAAAGAGCAATGCCCCCAAGCCAAAAGGTACCTTGTAACGTTTATCCGCAATAAAAAGGCCAAGGACAAACAAAAAACAGATAATTGCACCTGCATAAACCCCTCCCCCCACGAAGGTTTGATCGCCCCAATACGTAGGAAGTGACCGAGCAAATTGGATGGCCGTTTCGGGAGGTACATTAT
This sequence comes from Runella sp., assembly GCA_044228585.1. Classification (GTDB taxonomy): domain Bacteria; phylum Bacteroidota; class Bacteroidia; order Cytophagales; family Spirosomataceae; genus Runella. Next base: position 238 of record JBGAUP010000297.1, read on the forward strand.
AGCGGCTCAATGTTTTATAAACCTCTGACTTTTCGTCTAACTCCCCTCCCGATGCTCCTCCAGAAAAGTTGGGGATGAGTAATGTCAACGATTCCAACTTTCCATAACTCCAAGCAAAAGCATAATCACGATCTAACCCATCGCTGACTTTTGTCTCACCAGCTTTGGGAGATAATTCCGACTTACCACGTATCGTCTCTTTGGTATATTCAAAAGTTGTCCATAAAGTAGAAGTATTGTTAGCAACAACAAAAAGTCCAAACAAGGCAATTAAAGCCGTAGCTATCACAAATTTTCCCAGGTACTTTTGCTGAATAGCCCTTACCAGCTCAAAAATGCCTAAAATAATCATCAACAACCCCGAATAAAAAGTGATTTGAGCGTGATTGGCCCATAAATCTAAGCCTAATCCCAAACTAAAAACAGCGGCTCCCATCCAACTTCGTCCCCGATAAGCCCAGACCATTCCAGCCATCATAATGGGTGAAAACGAAAGGGCATTGACTTTAGAAATATGCCCAGCCTCAATAATTTGAATGTTATAAGAAAAAAATGCGAAGGCAATTGCTCCCAATAAACTCGCCAAAAGGCCACATTCTAAGGCTATCAGCAACAAATAGGCTCCCAATAGGTAGAAGAAAATATAGCCCCCTTGGCCAAATTTGGCAGTAAACATACCAATCGGTGCTACGGCCCCTTTAGAAAGTCGTCCCCAAATAAAATAGGTCGGCATTCCTCCAAAACTACTATTGGTCCATCCTGACCACTCCCCTGTCTTTTTAAAATATTCTGCTACTTCATGAGAACCCCCAGCCGCCTGAACAGGGTCACTCTGAATCAAAACCTTGCCCTTCAAAACTGGACTCATATAACCCCAAGAAAGAATGGCAAATGCCAACACAACCAACAAATGTGGCAATAACGATTTCAGGTTTATTTGTTTTTTCATCGTCAATAAAAATCCCTTATTTGTCAAAGAGAAAAAGTTAAGTACTGGCCCAAAAATAGTATCCGTAATAAATTAAATTAGCGTTCCCAAAGTGAATAGGTAAGATTTGTCGTTTGTTTAGAGTTTCTTCGTGTGCCTTCCAAGGGTAGTGAGTCCAAAGCTAAATCCTACGCTAATGCGGTAAATTATCGGCACTCACCTGCCCAGAATAGGCAATTGGACAATTGTTTTAAGCATAATTTAAAGTTTATATCAATCGGGCAAAAGTAGTAATTTTACGGATTGGGTTCGTTTAATTATCAAAAAGTTTTCGGCAAGATTACGGGAGTCCCTCAAGGAGTTACTCCCCCTAAAATCATAGCTTGATAAAGCCAAAATCAGTATGTTTTACCAAGATTCAAATTTTAAAGTTGAGTTAAATTTTCAATAAAATTTCAAAATATTCGGTATTTCACCGAAATAGAAAATAAATTTGTGTGTTTGAAGTAGAATGCAGAAGGAAAAAGTACAATTACCTACTGAAATAAACAACCACCTTAATACCTAACTTATGATTAAAAAAATTGCAGTTTTTACCTCTGGCGGCGACGCCCCCGGTATGAACGCCTGTATCCGCGCCGTCGTACGCAGTGCTATGTATTATGGCATAGAAGTTTATGGTATTCGCCGCGGTTACAATGGCATGATTGCCGGTGACATTTATCAGATGACCTCTCACTCTGTTAGCAATATTATTCAACGTGGCGGCACCATCCTTAAGTCGGCACGTAGCAAAGAATTTATGACGAAAGAAGGCCGCCAAAAGGCCTACGAACAGCTCCAAAAGTTTGGAATCGAGGGGCTTGTAGCTATTGGTGGAAACGGAACGTTTACGGGCGCCACTATTTTCTTTGATGAGTATGGCATCCCTACCGTTGGAGCACCTGGTACAATAGATAACGACTTGTACGGAACCGATTACACCATCGGTTACGATACTGCCGTCAACACCGCCCTTGAGGCCATTGATAAAATTCGTGATACTGCCGACTCGCACGACCGGGTATTTTTCATTGAAGTAATGGGCCGTGACTCGGGCTATATTGCCATCCAATCGGGAATCGCTGGAGGGGCCGAAATCGTCATGGTACCAGAAGTACTTACGCCTATTTCGGAAGTAGTAGAAACCCTCAAGCAAGGCTGGAATCGCTCCAAATCGTCTTCCATCATTGTAGTAGCCGAAGGCGACGAAGAAGGGAACGCCGCCCAAGTAGCCGAAAAAATCAAAAACCGCCTCGAAGTGGATATTGATATTCGCGTTACTACCCTGGGACACATTCAACGCGGAGGTATTCCCACTGCTTACGACCGCATCTTAGCCAGTCGTTTGGGACTTGGAGCCGTAGAAGGGTTAATGAATAACCTTAAAAATGTGATGGTAGGTATTGTCAACAACGAAATTGTTTACACTCCTTTCAGAGACACGATTCGTTTGCCTAAGCCTATCAATGAAGACATGCTGCGAATGGTAAAAATCTTGAGTACCTAAAAAAAACACACTTGAGTTTGATACATCTGATTGGGTCTAAAAACCCTCAGATGTATCCCATTATTTTGTAAACAACGACGCCAATCATCTCGTGCCAAACAAAATAAAACACCCCCAAAGCCTCCTCTGACGGAAAAAATTTATCTATCCAAATGTCATATTTGTCTTGCATGTATTGGGCAGGAAATGGTACAACCTCCACTCCCGCTTTCTTGAAACATCCAATAGCACGGGGCGTATGAAAAGAGGAGGTAATAAGAATACACTTATTGGTGTTGAATTGCTCTCGAAGAATTTTTGCCGTATTAACGGCATTGTCTCGCGTATTCCTCGATCGGGTTTCTTGAATAATATCTTCTGCTCGAACTCCCGAGTCAATTAAATATTGGCGGATGCCGTCATTTTCCGCGGTTTTGCTCTTTCCTCCAAAAATTGAAGTCTCTCCTCCACTGATAATTATCTTTTTAATCTTCCCCTTCTTATACAATTCAAAAGCCTGTACTGCCCTATCGCCACTTTTACCGTGCCATACGTGTCTTGTCGTATAATCATATCTTTTGACCATGCCTCCCGTAAGAACTGCCCCTACTTCATAATTCGATGCTAATTGATACTGAGTAGGTTCCCACCATCTTAACAAAACATTGACAAAAATGGGATTACTGACCCAATACAACATAAAAAGTGTGATTCCAATAATCCAACGGCTCCGAGTACGATTTTTGACAAAGGTGGCATAAATAATAGCAATAAACGCCATAGTTAATGGCATGAGTAATACATCAAAAGTCTTAGAAAGAAGATAAAACATAAATCTGTTTGATAAAACGAACGCTAAAGACGCGAAAAATTCGTTTAGTTAACTAAAAATAAATACGCTATTTTTGGGATTCTAAAAAAAGTACAAAGCAATGAAATTAAAAAGTACTCTTTTCTTCTTATTAACTTGTATTAGCAGCCACGTTTTCTCACAAGTAGGCTACCGAATCGAAGGGCAAATAAAAGGACTTTCGGGAGGCGATTGTATCTTAGCCAACTATTATGCAACCCAAATTTACGCTAAAGATACTGCCCGTGCAGATGTCAATGGGCGTTTTGTATTTGAAGGAACCAAACCGCTTCAAGGGGGAATTTATGAGGTGGTACTTCCCGACAAAAAAACCTTATTTAGAGTACTAATTACTGATGACCAAGACTTTAGCTTTAGCACTGACACCTCCGACATCATCAATAGTACGCGTGTAAAAGGTAGCCGAGACAATGAGCTTTTTTACGAATTTCAACGGTTTATGAAAGGAAAAGAAGACGAATACCAACGTCTGAGAGCCCAAAAAGTACCCGATACCGATAAACGAGTCAAAGATTTACAAGAACAACGTAAAACATTTTATGATAACTTCATGAAAGAAAACGAGGGTACGTTTACTGTAAAACTTTTCAAGGCTTCAGCCGATCCCGAAATTCCTACTGCCCCTAAGCTCCCCAACGGAAAAACTGATTCTGCCTGGGTATTCAATTACTACAAAAACCACTACTGGGACAACTTCGATTTCTCCGACGTAAGAATGATACAGACCCCTTTCTTGCATCAAAAATTGGAGCGTTATCTCAAAGACCTTACGATTCAATTAGAGGATTCGCTCATTAAAGAAGCTGATTTTATTGTCAACAAAGCGATTCAAGGGAAACAAAAAGATGTTATTTCCTACTGTATCTGGTATATCACTAACCAATACGAAAATCCCAAAGTCGTTGGAACAGAGGGTGTTTTTGTACACATGGGAGAGAAATATTATTTAACAGGCATCATGCCCGTATCAGATACTTCTACCATAAAAAATATCTCTGACCGTATCAAAGTCTTAAAACCTTTGCTGGTCAATCGGGTCATCCCAGATATAGGCGTGATGAGTTTCCGTAACCCTGAGCGTCTTGACTATATTCACGGAATAAAAGCCGAATACCAAATCGTCTTTTTTTATTCTCCTACCTGTGGACACTGCCGCGAGTCGGCTCCTAAGTTAAAAGTACTACAAGATAAATTACACGCCCAAGGAGTTGAAATCATGACCATTGCCATTGATGGCAGCGAAGCTGATTGGCGGAAGTTTGTCAAAGAGTTTAAACTCGAAAATCTCACTAATAGTTACGGTTTAGTAGCTTCTCGTCAAGTAGTTTATCGTAATGACTATGACACATTTTCTACACCTACGATTTATGTGCTGGATAAAAACAAAAAAATTATTGCCCGCCGAATTGGCGTAGAAGATTTGGAACCCTTTTTGGATGTCTATAAAAAACGCGTGGCAATGGAGCGTAAAGCCTCTTCCACTACCAACAGTCGCCAATAAGAAGAGGCTGTTTCTATGACTACCTTCAAACTTGTTGCTCCAAATGAGAAAAATTTATTCTCTTGCTATTGCTTTTGCCATCATCAATACGGTATGGGCACAAAAAGGGTACCATATCCAAGGCACAATACAAGGGCTTAAACCAGCTGCTTATACATTAGCGCATTATTTTGGGGCCAATCAGTACATTGTTAAAGATACTGCCGTAGCCAATACCAATGGTACGCTGATTTTTAGCGGAGAAAAACCGCTACCCGAAGGTCTTTATATGCTTCTATCGCCCAACAAACGCCGACTTGCCGATTTTGTTATTGGAAATGAGCAGCATTTCAGTTTCAGCAGCGACACTACCCATATTGTGGCAAATATGCGGATTGAACGCTCGCTCGACAATCAGCAGTTTTATCAGTACCAACAACAAATCCTGAGTTATTCCAATGAAATAGGTCTCCTCCAAGTCCAACAAAGGTTTCGCCAAGACCTGATGACTCAAAAAAAAATCAACAACCTCAGACGACAAATTCTGAATTATAACCAGCAATTTGTCAAAGAGAATCCCAACACTTTGACGGGAAAAATTCTGAAGGCAAGTGCCGAAATCCAGTTGCCGACCCCTCCTAAAAAATCAGATGGAAGCCCTGATTCGGCTTGGCTGTTTCGCTACTATAAAGCTCATTTTTGGGATAATTTTGACTTTTCGGATGAACGACTTGTGCGGACTCCCGCTCTCCAACGAAAGCTCGACCGATACATGCAAGAGCTTACTTTGCCGCACCCTGATTCGCTCATTCAATCGGCTGATTTTGTGATTGATAAAGCACTAAAAGGAGGTAGTAAGGAATTACAAGCGTACTGTATATGGTATTTGACCAACCAAGCCGAAAATCCGACCCTCATTGGCGGTGAGGCAGTTTTTGTTCATTTAGCCGAAAAATACTACATCGGGAGTATCATGCCCATCTCCGACTCCAGTACGGTTCAAAATATCCGAACAAAAGTCAACACTATTAAGCCATTATTAGTGGGCAAGTTCATGCCTCCACTTACCCTCACTGATACTTTGGGTAAATTACGCTCTGTTGCCGACGTAAAAGCTAAATATACGATTGTATTTTTCTACGATCCCGACTGCGGTCACTGCCGAGAGTCCACCCCTACTATGAAAGCCTTTTACGAGAAAAACAAAGCCAATGTTCAAATTTATGCCGCTTCGGTAGCCCGCGCACCTGAGCGGTGGAAAAAATACATTCACGATTTTGGCGTAGAAGAATGGGTTCACGGTTACGATTACAGTTCTCGTATTGATTTCCGAAAAGACTTTGATGTCAGCAATACCCCTGTCATTTACGTTTTAGACCAAGACAAAAAAATCATTGCTCGTCGTCTTCCCGTTGAACAATTGGATAGTTTTTTGGACTTTCACGAAAGACGCCTACTGTCTGAAAAAGAGCTTAAAACCAAGTAAGTCACCTTATTCTTCTCCCTAACGGGTCTCTCATTTATTTTGTACAAGTACTGTATATAAAACAAACGTGCTTCTTGTACGCATGAAAGTTGACAGATAGTTTTTACTTTTGCCAACGCATAACGCAATCGTTTGGATGTTATCAGTTATACTCATTCTTCTTTTCTTACCGCTCATTACCTTTTTTGGCTTGTTTCTAACGGGCAAAAGAGCCAACCATTGGGGCGGGTGGGGTGCGGCCACAGTCACGCTTACTGGTTTAGTTTTAGCGATGTTGGTGGCCAAGGAGCTGATTAACTCTCCCCAAAGCTTCGCTTTTGAATGGTTTAGCCTCAAA
>JBGAUP010000298.1:0-6969 GCA_044228585.1 Runella sp.
GATAATCAGAACAATACCTATCCAACTCAACGCGGGAGGGAGGGCATCGCCTAAAAAGATGCCAAACAGTACTGAAAAAACGATATTGGAGTAACCAATTGCGGCCACTTCTGCCGACTTGCCAAACGTAAAAGCTTTGGTTAGAAAAATCTGACCCAACAAGGCCGAAATCGCCAACAAGGCAATCCAAAACCAATCGGTGCCTACGGGTTGGGTGTAGCGAGCTATTAAAAACGACCAATCGGGGGCATCTACTACCTCGCCCAGCCCAAGCGATACCATCGGCATCAAAATCCCCGATAGCATAAACGACAACACAATGCTGCGCGAGTCGTAATAGGCTGCCAACTGCGCGATGCTCATGTACGCAAGGGCAGTCATAAGGGCATTGGTTAGGCCCAAAGCGTGGTTTTTTAGGCTCAAAAAATCGGTATGAAACTGGGGCAAAAAGATAAAGCAAATCCCCGCAAAACCAATTAAAATAGCCCACCATACGGGCGTAGAGAGTTTTTCTTTCAAAAATAGGACGCCTATCAACGCCAAAAAGATGGGGTACGATTGCTGGTAGGTGATAGCCTCGGCCAAACCGATTTGGGTCACGGCAAAAAAGAACAAATACAACGCCAAAGTCCCGATAATACCCCGAAATACCAACAGCCCCAATTTTCCGCCTGTTTGCACAAGTGGACGCTGGTACACGCTAAACAACACAAAAAGCACACCAATAATATTTCGGAAAAATACCAGCTCGACCGAACTGATGTGATGCCCCAGCACCCGCGTACATGCCCCCGAAATGGAAAAGCAAAACGCTGCAAAGAGCATACTAAGCAAACCTAATGATGATGTTGAAATAGCTTTTTTCACGGTAATTTAGGCCACAAAAGTAGCTCTTTTTTGGACAAAAAGGCCATTTCTTACGTTAAAACTACACAGATTTAACTACTTTTGTTCTCTTCCCAACAAATAAGCCATTGCTCGCAAGAGCACATACTCTGGTACGCAAATCAAAATAATCTCCTATGACAAATAGCCCTAAAAAAGAGTTATCTCCACAACAAAGTGAAGAATTGCTCAATGTCTTGAAAATCCGTTTTGAGAAAAATAAGAGTCGCCATGAAGGGCTGCAATGGGCTAACGTCCACGCAAGGCTGGAAGCAAACCCTGAAAAACTGTGGTCGCTCCATATAATGGAAGAAACGGGGGGCGAACCTGATGTGGTAGGACATAATACAACAACTGGCGAATACATTTTTTATGATTGTTCGGCAGAAAGTCCTAAAGGCCGCCGAAGTGTTTGCTACGACGGCGATGCCTTAGAGTCAAGAAAAGAGTACAAACCCGAAGATAGTGCTATGGAGATGGCTACCGCTATGGGCATTGAGCTTCTAACAGAAAAACAATACCGAGAGCTGCAACAACTGGGAAAGTTTGACACCAAAACATCAAGTTGGGTACAAACACCTCCCAATATTCGGAAACTCGGTGGGGCTCTCTTTTGTGACCGCCGTTATGATACGGTCTTTCTATATCACAATGGTGCAGAATCTTATTATGCGGCCCGGGGGTTTCGTGGCTCGCTAAGAGTTTAAGTTTTGGATGACAGCTAAAAGAACAACATTTACTCATCCTATGAAACAGCATTTAGCCCACATCGCTTTAGTCGTAGCAGATTATGACGAGGCCATTCAATTTTATACCCAAAAACTGAACTTTCACCTCATAGAAGATACGCCTTTGAGCGCAACCAAACGTTGGGTTTTGGTTGCGCCGCCAGGGACAACGGGTTGTTGTTTATTGTTGGCCAAAGCCGTGGGCGAAGAACAACTCAGTCGAGTAGGAAATCAGACGGGCGGGCGGGTATTTTTATTTCTTCACACCGACGATTTTTGGCGCGATTATCACCAAATGATTGCCAATGGGGTACAGTTCGTTCGTCCACCTTCCGAAGAAGTATATGGGACAGTTGCTGTTTTTGCAGATTTATACGGTAATTTATGGGATTTGGTCGAAAAAAGAGAATGAATGAAGCCATTTGAAAATGTACATCAATTGCTCTCACTCAAATGAACACATTTTTCATTCTTTCCACTACTTCGGTAATGTGTTGAATCGCAAAATCTATCTCTTCTTTAGTAGTGAAACGCCCCAAACTAAAACGCAAAGAAGCGTAGGCTTGTTCATCGGTAAGGCCGAGACATTTTAGCACATACGAAGGCAAAACCGACGCCGACGTGCAGGCAGAACCCGTAGAAACGGCGATGTCTTTGAGGCTTAAAAGAAGATTTTCGCCGTCCACGTGTTCAAAACAAATATTGGTCAAATGCGCCAAACGATGCGCTGTATTTCCATTCACAAAAGTATCGGGTATGTTGTTTAAAATAGCGTGTTCTAATTGATTACGAAGCACACTCAATCTTTCTGACTCGGCTTGCATTTCCTTCTGGGCCAATTCGCAGGCTTTGCCAAGCCCCACAATCCCAGGTACATTGAGCGTACCAGAGCGGCGTCCGCGCTCGTGGCCCCCGCCGTCCATCTGCGAAACAATTTCAACGCCCTGCCGAACGAACAATGCGCCAATGCCCTTCGGGCCATACAGCTTATGCGCCGAAAGACTCAGTAAATCAATGCCTTCTGCTTGTACATCTATGGGCAATTTGCCCACGGCCTGCGTCGCATCGGAATGGAACAAAGCCCCTGCCTGACGCGTAACAGCGGCTATTTCACGAATCGGTTGAATGACTCCAATTTCATTGTTGGCATACATCACCGACACCAAAATTGTATCTGGGCGCAAGGCCTCTGCCACTTGTTGGGGTGTAATCAAGCCATCGAGTGATGGGGTGAGGTAGGTTACTTCTGCTCCCAGTTGTTCCAAATGATGGCACGTATCTAACACTGCTTTGTGTTCGGTGGCCACCGTAATGATATGACGGCCTTGGTAACTGTATTTTTCAAACACACCCTTGATAGCCAAATTGTTGGCTTCGGTGGCCCCACTCGTAAATATGACTTCTTTTATAGTTGCATGAAGCAATTTTGCTACCTGCTTACGCGCTTGTGCCACGGCTTCTTCGGCAGTCCAGCCATACAAGTGGGTACGACTGGCCGCGTTGCCAAATTGCTCCGTAAACCACGGAAGCATGGTTTCGAGTACCCGTGGGTCAACGGGGGTAGTAGCATTGTAATCCAAATAGACAGGTAAGCGCATACAGAGCGTTGTTTTGTTACGAAAATAGCGACTCTCTTTACAAAATCAAACTGTCACAGCGAATAGTCAGTTCAAGAACTGTATATTTGTTGTCGTCAAAGCTTATGAAATTGCCCTCGTTTATTCTGCTTTATCTTTCGTTTCCACTGCTATTTTTTTGGTGGGGTTGGTTTGAGTGGTGGGTTGCTCTGCCCTGTACGGTGGTTTTGGTCGAGAGCCTTCGTCGGTTAGTGCTTATCTCCAAAAGTGAACTATCTTTCCGCTCTTTGCTTATCTGTGGTTTGCTTGCCTTGGCATGGACCTATTGGGGAGGAGTCGGCGGCTTTCGTCCGCAGCATTTTGATTATTTCAAACACAACCTCATTACCAACAATTTAGTACGGTATGAGTGGCCTGTTCGCTACGCAGATGGTACGTTCTTGTGCTATTATCACGCATATTATTTACCCGCTACGGCACTGGCCAAATGGTGGGGCGGGATTACAGCCGTGCCTTACTATCTTTTTGGTTGGACGTGGCTGGGGTTGACATTATTGTTTGGGACATTATACCGCTTAGGGAATTGGAAATTACTCTTGTTCTTCCTGTTTTTCAACAGCCCCGAAGCCATTTTGTTGCTCTACGAAGTCTTCCAATCTCCCCATACCATCGGTCATACCCTCACTGACTTAGACAACGACTGCGCATGAATTGACCCTATCCAAACGTCTGGCGGATTGATGTTTCCGAGCTATGTGGAGTCGTTTACTGTTGTAGTTTCCCTAACACAGCGCCTGCATGGTTGGCTACGACGGCATTTTTGGAATGGCGATTGTCAAATGTAGCGTGCCGAGGTGTGAATGTATTTACTGTTTACGGTTTACTGTTCACTATTTTACTGTACTGGTCGCCGCTGGTAGCGGTGGGACTCCTGCCATTTATCATTCCTCGCTCCTCGCTCATCGTTTATCACTACTTAAAAAATGCGTCCTTTTCAGTTTTACATTTTACATTTTTCAGTTTTGCAGTTCTCCTGCTTGCTTTCCCTGCGGTTATTTTTTACGCAGGTCACGTTCCAATCAAAGATGTTCAAGGCTGGTGGTGGGAATTTCTGAAAACACCCCATGAATACGTGCTTTTAGCAACGTTTCTGGCCTTGGAAGTTGGGGTTTGGACGGGAGTTATCATTTACCTCAGAAAAAGCAATGGCATTGCTACTGCTGATTTTTGGCTTCTTTGGATTGCATTAACGACCCTTCTGGTTTTGGCTTTGTACCGCTACGGACACTTCAACGACTTGGCGCGTCGGGCCAGTTTGCCCGCTACTCTTATTGTCTGTTGGGGACTCGCCAAATACTTGGATATTAGTCTTTTTAGGCAGAAATACCTCCCATTTGTGGTTAGTTTTCTACTGCTACTTTGTGTGCTTCTTCCCCTCAAACACCATTTACGCTGGTTGACGCCCCAACCTTATACGGCGGTGGTTGACAAAAACAACAACGACTTTACCCCATACGGTATTCATTACTTAGGCCGCTATCATTGGGGAGAGTTCGATGTAGTAGCGCAGTATTTGGGAAAAGCCGATGCGTGGTATATGCGGCATTTTGCTCCCGATGCTCCACCGACACCCAAACAAGTAACACGAGCCTTTTATTATTGGAAATCAGTTTTTAAACTGTCTAATGATGAAAAACAAGCCCTCAAAAACTACCAAGCTACCAAACTCTACATTAAATTTTTTGATGTGGATTGGGATGTTGCCACGCGTCAAGCCGTACCGAAAGCGGTGATTCAGTTCAAAGAAAATCCACCTGTGGCCTTTGTCCCTACGGTATTTATCACCAATCGCACTTTAGAAAATCTTTCGTGGGGAGGGGTGGATGAGTTGGCCGAAAAAATTGTAAAAAAGTTAAGCCTCATCTCCCCATTCCCTTTCTCCATCTTGGCGAAGGGGGGGCGAGGAGGTGATGAGGTACAAATAGACTGCGATTGGACATTGACTACGCGTACCAATTACTTCCGCCTTTTGAACCACCTCAAACAACACTTACCACCTACTACAGCCCTCTCGGCTACCATCCGCCTGCACCAAATCAAGTTTTACCGAACCACAGGTGTGCCACCCGTTGAACGAGGAATGTTGATGTACTATAACATGGGCGATTGGAAAAACCTCCGCACCGAAAACTCCATTCTCGACCTCACCACTGCGAGTCGCTACGCCGATTATGTATCAGACTATCCATTGCCTTTAGATGTGGTATTACCCCTCTTCCATTGGGCGATTTTGTACAGAAATGGAAAACCGCTAAAAATCACCAACCACCTGACACATAAAGACTTCCAAAACGAGCGTTTGTTTAAAAAAGCCTCGGAAGCAAATCAATACATCGTACTTCAAAATACGACTCTCTGGGGAGTATCGGTGCGTAGAGGTGACCGTTTTCGGGTAGAGGAAAGCACTCCACAAAACCTTATAATAAGTACCCAAACCTTAGCCCAAGAAATTCAAAATACAAAACTTACCTTTGCGTTGTACCACTTAGACTCGCTCAACCTATCCTACTATGAAAAAGATTCGCTCCAGCAAATTATTCAAGCATTCCGTTAGAACCCTGGCCATATTGATACTGCTGGCTTGTGCAGGAGGCCCTGCTGATTTGAACGAATTTACGAGTTATTTCCTACCCGAAACCGCTACCGCTCAAGCAGGCGACGGGCGGTATCACTATACCCAGCAATTTTTGTATTGGGACGATTACAGCGATACCCTCCAGCTCGACCGCGACATCAATGCCCGTGCGTGGGCCAGCTATGCGGGGGTGAGCGAGGCCATCGCCTACAACTATTTTTATACCGAAAATGCCAACAATACGCTACCCAACCGCCTCATGCTCAAAGGCAACAAAGCCGCCGTAGGGTATTTGCAATTGGCCAAGACCGTCGAAAAAGCGTATCAGCCATCGGTTTATGCGTGGGAAGAAGGCAGTAAAGATTCGCTGGTATTGGTAGAATCATTTGACAAAGCCCAACAGCTTGCCCGTACTATCACCGACCCATTTTTAAAAGAACGTTATGCCTTTCAGGCTATCAAGCTGGCGATGATTTTGCAACAGCCCCAAACCTCTGTACAGCTATACGACGAGCTCATCAAACCTCTTAAAACCAAAACTTTTATTAGCGATTGGGCTTTCTCGCGAAAAGCGGGGGCTACGATGGCCTTGGGCGATACGGCCAAAGCCCTCTACGAATTTGCTCAACTCTTCGACCGCTGCCCCTCTCGCCGTCGTGAGGCCGATTTGAGTCTCCGTATCAAAGGTGTGCGTTTCCGAGAAAAAGCATTGGATTACTGCCAAAACAATGCCGAAAAAGCGGCAGTATATGCGCTAAGTGCCATTCAGCCCTTAGAAGATGGCTTGCCATTACTCAAAAAAGTAGTGGAACTAAACCCCAAAAATACCCTGATTGAACTGCTTGCAGCCCGTGAAATCAACAAAAATGAATATTATGCCAATGGCGAAATTCCGTATGTAGAAGACACCACAGCCTACGAAAAACGCCGCGGAGAAAGTACCTCTTATTTTGAGCAATTGGGCGCGTTCTGCGCTGACAACGCCTCTAACAAATCGCTCGGTAATCCTGCGTTTTGGCATACGGCTGCCTCGTACGTAGCCTATGTTAACAAAGACTATGACAAAGCCCAAGACTACCTCACCCAAGCCAAAACGGCCTCAGTTACCAACGACTACATCCGACAGCAAATCGGTATTCAAGAA
>JBGAUP010000299.1:0-6767 GCA_044228585.1 Runella sp.
TACTTGTAGGCGTACCACTGTTCCTTTCGCACCTTTGATTTTTTTAACGGCGTCGTCCACGTACCAGCCTACAATATCGTCGTATTTACCTTCATCGCCTTGGGCAACCCCAATAATGCGATCATCTTTCTTGAGGCGTTTGTCTTTGAAAGCAGGTCCCCCGGGTACTACTTCTACCACCTTAATATAATTCCCATCCTCGCGCAATACCGCTCCAATGCCTTCAAGGGCTTGGTACATATCTTGCTTAAAGCGGTCCGAATCTGTGGGGGAAAAGTAGCGTGTGTGTGGGTCAAGCACTTCACAGAAGGCATTCATATACATCTGGAAGACCTGCTCGCTACGAAAACGTCCTAAATTGCGTTCGCGGTTTTTGTAGCGGTCTTTCAAAAGTGTTACTATGGCCGTATCAGCCTTGCCCGAAAGTTTTAATTCAAGGGCTTCGTTTTTGAGAAGTTTACGCCATATTTCGTTTAATTCATCTCCACTTTTAGCCCAAGTCGCTTTTTCGCGGTCGGTGTTAAACGACTCATCCACAGTAAAGTCAAATGAAGGATTCGTCAATAGTTTATCAATGAAAGCACTGCGTTCACGATAGCGTTTACGAAAAGTATTGTACATATCGTAAGCTGCCGTGAGGTCTCCGTTGCTGAGTGCTTCGTCGAGCTGATTACGATATTTTTCAAAATACTGTACGTCGCTTGCTAAAAAATACAATTTACCACGGTCTATTTCACTAAGGTAATTCTCGTACATCTTCGACGAAAGCGAGTCGTTGACGCTGAATTTGCGGTAGTGATATCCCGAAAAGATTTTTGTCACATACGCCTCCACTTTCTCTTGCGTCAGCGTTGGCTTGAGATCATCTTCGGTGGGTGAGAAGGGACGCGGAGCAAACTCCCGCGAACGCGAGTCATCAGGTTGCAGACTCAGCAGCAACACTGGAGCTAAAGCGATTAATAGGCTTTTCATTTTCATAAACTGATTTTATTGACTTTAGCTTACGATTTTGGGGATTCTTAAACTTGCCTTGCGAGTGGGGTATTAAAATCTACAAAATCAACTAAAATCACTTTACTATTTCCAACAACTCTACTTCAAAAATTAAGGTGGAATAAGGTTTGATTTCTGGGCCAGCGGCACGCTCTCCATAGGCCAAGTTATAAGGTACGTACAATTTCCATTTTGAACCTACTGGCATCAGTTGAAGGGCTTCTACCCAACCCTGGATAACTCCACCTACTGGGAATTCGGCAGGTTGACCTCTTTTTACAGAGCTGTCAAAAATCGTTCCATCAATAAGTGTACCGTGATAATGGGTTTTTACCGTACTGTTGATAGTAGGTTTTGGGCCTTCTCCTGCTTTCATTATTTCATATTGCAGACCGCTGGGTAATGTAACGATGCCAGCTTTCTTCTTATTTTCTTCTAAGAACTTTTCTCCTGCCAATTTGTTTCCCTCAAACTTTTTAGCTTCTTCGGCTTGACGCTGGGTTTGGAGGCGATTGAAATAATTGCCTAACAACATTTGCGCTTGCGATTCATCTAAATCAGTTTTTCCAGATTTTAAAACGTCTTGGATAGCTTTCGACAATAAATTAACATTGATGCCTTCTAAGCCTTGTCCCTTCAGGTTTTGGGCAATATTCATTCCGATACTGTAAGCTACCGAATCCAGTTCGCTGGTCATTTTTGACGCAGGGGTGGCAGGTAGGGCCTTTTTTACAGGAGCAGCGGTTTTGGCAGGAGTAGTGGGCTTGGCAGGAACTTTTTTTGTTTGAGCAAATGAAACAATAGATGAAATCAATACCGTAAAGGTCAGCGCGATCGAATACTTCATGCAATTAAAATAATTTGGGGTTGAAATCGGTTTGTGATAGTTTTCGTAAATAAACGTAAAATTGGCAGAAAAAAGTTTGGAATAGAAAAGAAAATGAAAAAGGTCTTGAAAGGTGACAATTAAAACGGGCAAAAAGGCCTAAAATCACCTTTTTATTTTCTTCTTATTGTCCTATTCGTACTTCTGCCTACTTTCTTTGTATTTTTGTTTCCTACCAAAGCTGTTACTCTATTGAAACACCACGACACCACTTTTGATATTTCTGTTCGACACGATCCCCCCCTACACTCCATTTATTTACACCGAAATGTTGTACTGGAGGTAGTGTTACCCCCCAATTATGAGGAATCAAGTCAATTATATAAGGTTCTGTACATGAACGATGGGCAAGATTTGTGGCGTTTGCGGATGACTGAAGTGCTCGAACAAGTGTATCGAAATACCCAAGTGGAACCTTTTATATTGGTGGCGATTCATTGTGGTGAGCGAGTTCAGGAGTACGGT
This sequence comes from Runella sp., assembly GCA_044228585.1. Classification (GTDB taxonomy): domain Bacteria; phylum Bacteroidota; class Bacteroidia; order Cytophagales; family Spirosomataceae; genus Runella. Next base: position 2,345 of record JBGAUP010000299.1, read on the forward strand.
ACAGCTGCGCAAGCCGATTATAAGCATAGAGGCGCAAAGGCAGGTGCTTATACATCGTTTATGTTGGAAGAACTGTTACCCTATATCCAAAGAAAATATCGGGTAAAAAAGGGTGCCGAGAATACCGCTCTTTGTGGCTTTTCTTTAGGAGGACTTTCTGCTTTCGATATAGTATGGCATCATCCTGATATTTTTGGTAAAGTGGGTGTATTTTCGGGTTCGTTTTGGTGGCGACAAAAAGCCTACGAAAATCATTACAACTCGAAAACACCCCTCAATTCTGGCTACAAACGGGGACTGAAGATGAAAAAGACGACCGCAATAATAACGGAGTGATTGACTCCATTGAAGATACGCTTGATCTCATTGCCGAGTTGGAAAGAAAAGGTTTCCGTTGGGGCCGCGACATTCGCTACGTAGAAGTCAAAGGAGGTCACCATGACCAAGCTACTTGGTCGGCCATTATGCCTGATTTTTTGCAGTGGGCATTTGAGAGAAAAAGCTAAGTTTAGCTATTTCGAGGGTTTTGTCGGTTGGCTGACAATTGTTTGTTTGAATAGCGTGCAACTTTGCATTGTCAATTAAACATAATGACAGTCATGAAGGCAAAACTTTCTTTTCTCATGTTATTTGGATGGACGAGCATTGCTTCTGCTCAGTCTCTTGCGCTTCGTCAGAAGCATTTTCTTCTTGAAAAAGGCGTAGCTTTAGCTGGCTACGACCCCGTAAGTTATTTTCAGAAAAACCCTATTAAGGGTTTAAAAATGTACGTATTTACGCAGGACGGAGTCACCTATCAATTTGCAAATGCTACAAATCTTGAAACTTTCAAGAAAAACCCTTCCGCTTATGAACCTCAATACGGTGGTTGGTGTGCATACGCCATGGGTAAAAACGGTGAGAAGGTAGAAGTAAATCCTGAAACCTATAAAATCGTGGGTGGAAAACTGTATTTGTTTTACAATAGGTTGTTTAACAATACCTTACCTGATTGGAATAAAGATGAAGCCAACCTCAAAAAAAAGGCAGATGCTAACTGGGAAAAAACCTACAAATAGAACCAACCTGTAACCTGATTATAAAAATGAAAACGAACAGTATCATCTCTTGGGTTGCTCAGGTTGTAGCAGCCATTATTCTTCTTCAAACACTCTGGTTCAAGTTTTCGGGGGCTGAAGAAAGTGTGTATATTTTCTCAAAATTGGGGATTGAACCTTACGGGCGCATCGGTTCAGGAATGATTGAATTGATTGCAGGAGTGTTGTTATTGACTTCTCGCTTCAATTGGCTGGGTGCGCTGATAGGCCTGGGTACGATGGCAGGGGCAATTGTATCGCACCTTACATTGCTTGGAATAGATGTACTGGGCGACGGTGGACAACTCTTCGGACTGGCAATCATTACTTTTGTGTGTTGTGCTACGGTCGTATTTTTGAACCAAGAGAAAATCTTTACTTTTATCAAGATTCTTAAAAAATAGGCTTTTAGTTTCCTTGTTACCCTATGCTTTCAAAACTTAATCCACCCCTCTGGTTTATCAAACTGTTCAAGTATGAATACTGGACTTGGTGGATATTTTTCTTGCCATTGGCTCCTTACTGGTTGTATCTGGCTATGCGCAACCGTTCATTAACCTACTTTACTACTGTCAATCCCTGTATTCCCGACGGGGGAGTATTTGGGGAATCGAAAATGGATATTCTCGATTTAATTGATTCCAGATATCTTCCTGCTGCAGTTTTTGTGCCTCAGGGAGAGGCTTGGGATACGGTGATAAAAAAATTAGAAGTCGCTAAAATTAATTTCCCCCTTATTGTAAAACCCGACGTCGGTGGACGCGGGTTTAAGGTATATAAAATTGCTACTTCCGAGGACTTGAAAGCCTATCTCTCAGCGATTTCTCAGCCCGTGATTATCCAAGAATACGTGGACTATGACCTTGAGTTGGGCATCATGTATGCGCGACTCCCACACGAAACTTCGGGACGCATTACGTCGGTTGTTGAAAAAGAGTTTTTGAGTATTGTAGGCGATGGCCGTTTGACGGTAGGGGAGTTGTTAGAAAAAAGTGAACGTGCTCGTTTTTCGATGGCAGAGCTTCGCGAACGAGTACAGGAACATTGGAATGAGGTTCTGCCATCAGGCGAAAAAAGATTCGTGCAACCCATTGGAAATCATTGTCTTGGGACTAAATTTTTAAATGCAAATTTTCGTATTAATGCGGATTTAGTACACGTTTTTGATGCAATAGCGTTACCCATTGAAGGCTTCTACTATGGACGCTTCGACCTGCGTGTACCCAATTGGGAAGATTTGTATGCAGGCAAAAATATCAAAATCTTGGAACTTAACGGAGCCACTTCTGAGCCAGGACATGTCTATGATCCCAGCTATCGGCTTTGGAAAGCGTATCGAGACATTATGCACAATATGCGGGTGGTGGCCGATATCAGTGCGGTCAATATACAACGTGGTTTTAAACCAACTCCGCTCCGAAAACTGATTCAAACTTCAAGAGAATTTTTTGCCGTAAGTGGACAATTGTAGCAAGGCAACTATTTGAGTAAATCCTTCGTATATTTACTTGACTATAAACCTATCTACTTTAAACGACAGTCGAATGTCTTCGCAATTTCCTATTGAAACGCGTTATTGGTTTCTACGCGATCACCAGCTTTTTAGGCATCTTGATTCTGCCGAACTTCGCCAAATTTGCCTCATTACCAATTTTAAATCAGCAAAAAAAAACGAAATTATCTATTTTGCCCACGACGAGCATAACCGCGTCTATTTCCTAAAAAAAGGCATTATCAAGATTGTAGAATTGGACGCCGATGGCAACGAAACCGTCAAAGAAGTGATTCAAAAAGGTGATTTGTTTGGCCAGATTACATTGGATGATGCCGAAATAGATGAATATGCCGTAGCTCTTTCTGATTCCGTAACGGTTTGTAGTTTTCGGATTGAAGACTTTGAAACAGTCATCCAAGCAAACCCTTCACTGGCGGTAAAATTCACTAAATTGGTAGGCTTACGCTTTCGTCGTTTAGAAAATCGTTATTCCAATCTGATGTTTAAAGATGTCAGAACCCGTTTGTTGATTTTTTTGGAAGAATGGGCGCAAAAAGAAGGCACGGCTACCGACGAAGGCATCGCCCTCAAAAACTACCTTACTCACCAAGACATTGCGGGTTTGATATGCAGTACCCGCCAAACCGTATCCCAACTGTTTAGTGATTTGAAACAACACAGCTTACTTGATTATGACCGTCAGCGAATTCTCATTCCTGATTTACGACAACTAAAAGGTTTACTAACCTAATTTCTATTTAATGTCAGCAAGCCGACATTCGAGTAAATCTGAGTTTTTCACCTTTGTAGTATCAACTTCAAAACCTACACAGATGAAAAATAAATGGCTTGTGGTAATGCTAACACTGACAATGCTGGCTTGCCAAAAAAACGAAGAGCTACAACCTGTAGTTTCTAATGGGACTAATACGAGTTCAATCAACAAACCCATAGACCAATTTGATGCTACTGGACAAAAATTGGTAGCCCAAGGAGACTTCATGTCAAATGTCCACCCGACTTCTGGTAATGTAAAACTATACGAAAAAGAAGGGAAACGCACCTTAGTTTTTGATGATTTTAAGACCGACGGGGGGCCAGATTTACGTATTTATCTCTCAGAAGATAAAGCGGTCTCTAAGTTTGTGGAAGTGAGCAATAAAGTCAATTCGGGAGATTATTTCGTTGAGTTACCTGCCGCCGCTGACCCCAAAACGCAAAAATTTGTACTCATTTGGTGTAAACAGTTTTCGGTGCTTTTTGGTAATGCGGAACTTAAATAGTAGGCAGTTTATAAGTCCGCAGTTGGCAGTCCATAGCAAGTAGTTAACGAAACTACGCCATTCTGTTACTACACTTCTCTCAAAACATTCATAACTCATTCAAAATCAATGAAAAAAATAGCTTTTCTGCTGCTTTGCTTAGTAGCAGGCTGCAACAGTCATGCACAATACAATTATCCCAACAAACAAACGTATGGCGATGTAGCACTTTCGGCAATAGGTGGTGCTTCGATGGCTTTTTCCTACAACAACCTGTACGGAATAGGGAAGTCCAAACGTTTCAAAATCGGTTGGGGTGTACGTTTAACTTCATTTTTTGGCAAAAACCTTGATTATTATACTGCCCCTGCAAAACTTACCTCAGGTGAGGTGGGGCCGCAAGTTTTGTTTGTTGAAAATATCCTTTCAAACATTGACACACTCAAACTAACCAAAACGCAGACCAATGCCCTAAACCTTGATATTCATTTGCAGTATAGTTTTCGCAAATTGGACGTAGGCTTTAACATTGATGCCATTGGGGCAACGTTTGGAGGACAACAAAAAGGAACATTCGAGGCTAAATCTAC
>JBGAUP010000300.1:0-7869 GCA_044228585.1 Runella sp.
TTTCAAACGATTATGACCAATTTTATGGGTCAAGTGTGGTAAAATGTAAGTCTCAAAATCTGATTCTGAAACATTCACAGGTAACTTATTCATAGGTTTTTTTATGATAAAGATACTTGAAATTCAACTAAACAACTTTAGTGAAAAAACTTAGGTTGAGTCGTTCGGCTATTTGCTCATTGTTAAGCCCTTCTTTGATGAGTCGAATGATTTCAACTTCTCGAAAAGTGAGGTTGAGTCGTCGGGCAAAATCGTCGCTGAAAGGGTCATTAGCGAGTAGGTCTGTCTTTTGCGATTGAATCGTAAAAAAAATATCCTTCGCCTGAAAAACCTGCGCACAAACTGTAAAATCGGGCTGCTCGTTAAGTAAACTTTTGAGACCATCGTTGAAGATTTTTTGGTCGTCAATCATAAGTGTTTTTATGAGGGCTTGCGTCATTGTGAGTGGGTGGGTAGGGAATTTCTAAAATTACCCGTATTGGCTATGGCTTATACTCAAAGGCAAAAACGTCTTCACTCACAGGCGAAACCATTCCCTATAAAATTAGCAAAAAGCCTAATAAATAGCTTTTTCGTTAACTTCAACAGGGCCAATGTTTGATATTTTTGCCATCTATCTGACAATTATCATATTTTACTTTTTCAATAGCTTGCATTTTTGGTAAAATACCTATTTTACCATGAATACGCATCTCCTTCAAAAATACAACGTACCTGGGCCACGCTACACAAGCTACCCAACCGTGCCGTATTGGGATAAAGTCCAATTACCCGAGGCGCGTTGGCAAGATTTAGTGAAAGATACATTTGAGGTGAGCAATGCCACCGAAGGCATTAGTTTATATCTGCATTTACCCTTTTGCGAAAGCCTCTGTACTTATTGTGGCTGCAATACGCGCATCACTATCAACCACAAAGTGGAACAACCCTATATCACAGCCTTGCTAAAAGAATGGCAGCTTTATCTTGATTTTTTGCCAGAACGGCCTCTTATTCGAGAAATACATTTAGGCGGGGGGACTCCCACTTTTTTTAGCCCCGATAATTTACGGACGTTGATAAACGGTTTGTTTGAAAAAGCAGACATTCATCCGCAGCACGAATTTGGGTTTGAGGCGCACCCCGCAAGTACTACGGACGAACACCTCCAAACGCTGTATGAATTAGGTTTTAAAAGAATAAGTATTGGGGTTCAGGATTTTAATCCCGTTATTCTCGACCTCATCAACCGCCCACAAACCTATCATCAGGTAAAGCACGTTACCGAAAAAGCCCGCGAAATCGGCTATACTTCGGTAAATTTTGACTTAGTGTATGGGCTTCCTCGTCAAGAAGTTCAAGGCATGACCCAAACCATCGGACAAGTAATTGAACTGCGTCCCGATCGGATTGCCTTGTATAGTTATGCCCACGTGCCTTGGGTAAAGCCTGGGCAACGAAAATTTACGGAGGCCGACTTACCTGATGCTTCCCAAAAATTGGCCATTTATGAAGCCTGCCGCGAAGCCTTGGAATTGGCTGGCTATACGGATATTGGGATGGACCACTTTTCGCTCAAAACGGACACGCTCTATCAAGCTCTTGAGCAGAAACGACTGCACCGTAACTTCATGGGTTATACTACTACCCAAACCCGCCTCCTTATCGGGTTAGGTGTATCGGCCATAAGCGACTGCTGGTGGGGCTACGCCCAAAATGAAAAGACGGTAGAAAAGTACTATGAACGGCTCAAAAACAACGAATTACCCATCTTTCGTGGACACGCACTGACGCGAACAGATTTGATTCTGCGACGCCATATTTTGCAATTAATGTGCCATTTTGAGACCACTTGGTTTGATGCCAAAGACCAGTGTAAGGAGTTGTACGAAGCCCTTGACCGACTCGAAGAACTCGAAAAAGACGGACTGGTAATTATTGAGCCTTATCATTTGAAAGTTACTCCTAAGGGGCAGGCTTTTATCCGCAATATAAGCATGGCTTTTGATGCGCGTTTATGGGGTGATATACCCCAAACGGCCATTTTTAGTCAAACATTTTAAAATAGTTTTTGGAAAAATCACCGTAACCTCCGTATTTGGTATGTTAGAAGTATTCATTCAGCAAACCCAAGCGATGAGAAGACACGTCGAAATGTTAGATGCACTCTTTAAAAGTGCAACGGAGGGAATTATTGTCGTGGATTCGTGGGGCGCAATTCAGTTGGTAAATCCCAAAGCGCAAGAGCTATTTGGTTACGAAGAAGGAGAATTGATTGGTAAAAAAATCGAAGTACTCATTCCTCAACGTTATGCGCGCCATCACGTCGAGCACCGTATGAACTATGCCCAACAACCCAAAGCAAGAAATATGGGAGGTAGTTTAGAACTCAGTGCCAAGCGTAAAGACAATAGTGAATTTCCCGTAGAAGTCAGTTTAAGTCCTTTTACTACCAGCGACGGCGACTATATAGTAAGCTTTATTATTGATATTTCACGTCGTAAGTACCAAGAAGAAGCACTTTTAGAGGCGCATCACCAAATTCAAAGTCTTAATGCAGACTTAGAAGAACGAGTACAGCTTCGTACCCATGAACTGGCACGAGCACTCGAAGAAATTGAGCAATCAAAACAAGAAGTGCTACGGGCCCTCGAAAAAGAGCGGCAACTGAACGACATGAAGACCAAATTCGTGACTATTGCTTCGCACGAGTTCCGTACACCTTTGGCTACTATCCTGTCGTCAGCCTCGCTCATTGGGCGGTATGTGCATACCGAAGAAGATGAGAAACGCCAAAAGCACGTTCAACGAATCAAATCAACAGTTAATAACCTCACCGAAATTCTCAACGACTTTTTGTCGCTTGGAAAACTCGAAGAAGGACAAATTCGTAACGTACCCGTCGTATTCAATTTACCCGAATTTTGCCAAGAATTGGTTGAAGAACTACGCTCTTTGTGTAAAGAAAATCAATACATTCAGTACAGCCATGAAGGAGAGGCAGAGGTATGTATTGATCGGCATTTGCTCAAAAACGTATTGATTAATCTGCTTTCCAATGCTACCAAGTATTCGGGGGCAGGAAAAGATATTTTTTTACGTACCTATAAAAACGGGAAAAACATTCATTTTGAAGTACAAGACCAAGGAATGGGAATTCCTGAACAAGACCAAGCGCATGTATTTGACCGATTCTTTAGAGCCCACAATTCAGGCACAATTCAAGGTACAGGTCTTGGACTTAATATTGTTAAAAAGTACATCCAACTCATGCAAGGTGACATTCGATTAGAAAGTCAACTCAATAGAGGAACGACGATGTATGTTGAACTCCCCAACTGTTAAGTAATGAAAACCATTTTATTGATAGAAGATAATCCCGATATGCGGGAAAATACGACCGAAATTCTTGAATTGGCGCATTATAACGTCTTGACAGCTGAGAATGGAAAAAAAGGGATTAAACTGGCGCAGGAGCAACAGCCCGACCTCATTATTTGTGACATTATGATGCCTGAACTGGACGGGTATAGCGTGCTTCATTTGCTCAGCAAAGAATCCGAAACAGCCAGTATTCCCTTTATATTTTTGACGGCCAAAGCCGAAAAATCGGACTACCGAAAAGGCATGACCCTCGGTGCAGATGATTATCTCACCAAGCCCTATGATGACGTTGAGCTTTTGAGTGCTGTCGAAACTCGTCTTCGTAAAAATAGCCTTCTCAAAACTGAGTATTCTCGCACCGAAGAAGGATTAAATAAGTTTTTGAACGAGGTTAAATCATTTGAATCACTCAAGAAACTTTCGGAAAATAAAAGAACCAAGCTTTACAAAAAACGGGAGATTATTTATTCGGAAGGTAGTTATCCCAATGCCGTTTATTTCTTAAAAAGCGGCAAAGTGAAAAACTCAAAAACAAACGAGTTTGGAAAAGAATACATCGTAGAACTCCACAAGCCAGGTGATTTTTTTGGGTATTTAGATTTGTTGGAAAACACACCTTATCAGGAGTCAGCAGTGGCACTGCAAGACAGCGAAAATTGTAATCATCCCCAAGGACGAGTTCAACAATTTGCTTTATAATAACCGTGACGTAGCCACCAAATTCATTAAAATTCTTTCTAATGAAGTACGGGAGCGGGAAGAAAGGTTACTAAAATTGGCTTACAACTCTGTACGCAAACGAGTAGCCGAAGCCCTCATCATGCTTGCCAACCGCTACCAAGAAGATAAATCAAAGCCATTTGCCATTGCCATCACAGCGCGAAGACCTCGCCAGCATTGTAGGCACAGCCACCGAAACCGTGATTCGTACCCTTTCAGATTTTAAAGACGAACACCTCATCGAAATGAAAGGCAGCCTTATTACGGTGTTGGATTATGAGAAATTGGCAAGAATGAGGAATTAAATAGTCCGCAGACGCGCAGTCCACAGTTACCAGTAGGCGTCAGTTACAAAACCAACCGACGCCTACTTACTTAAACGGTCTTTTATTTCCAAAGCATCCGCTTCCAAAACCGTTTTTTCCCACTCATCGGTGGCTTCCGCAATTTTCTGCTTAATGTCCGTGTAAAAACGATTTATCTCGTTCAGTTTGGCAGGATTGCTGTAAATACTCGAATCTGCAAGCTTGGTTTCGGTTTCAGTTTTACGCTTTTCCAAATCTTCAATCTGCTTTTCTAACTGGGCACTTTTTTTGAAGAGCCTGCTGAGTGACAAAATTATTTTGTTTGGGCTGCGAAGACGATTTTGTCTCGGTAGCAGATGATTTGTTAGGAAGCAGAACACTACTCGCTACTGGCTGTTGACTATTGACTGTTGACTCTTCCTCCCCTCTTCCTTCTTGCCACCATTCATATTCCTGATACGTACCAGGGTATTCTTTTACTTCTTTATCTTCAATATACCAGATTTTTTCGGCAATGGCTTCTACAAAGAAACGGTCGTGTGATACCACCACAAATGAACCTTCATACTGGCGGAGGGCCTGAATCAAAATATTGACCGATTGCATATCCAAGTGGTTGGTAGGCTCGTCAAGTAGTAAGAAATTGGCTTCTGATACCAATACTTTCGCCAAAGCTACCCGAGACTTTTCTCCTCCCGAAAGCACCTTTATTTTCTTGAAAACATCCTCTCCCGTAAACAAAAAACACCCCAAAATAGTCCGACATTCGGTTTCGGTCTTGGTCGGATTGGCATACTTGAGTTCTTCCAAAATGGTATGCTCTACATTGAGCGACTCTAATTGGTGCTGGGCATAAAACGTAAACAATACATTGTGCCCCAATCGCCGTTCACCTTCGATGGGTTCAGTCCCTGCAATCACTCGCAACAACGTGGATTTCCCTTTACCATTGGCGCCAATCAACGCGATTTTGTCGCCGCGCTCCATCGCAATACTGGTGTTTTTCAGAATTTCTTTTTCGCCGTAAGCCTTCGACACATTTTCCAGTTGGAGTACATGTCGGCCTGGTTGGGTCGTAAATTGAAATCGAAAATGCACTTTGGCGTTTTCGTCCACTACGGCTTCCACCCGGTCCATTCTGTCCAACATTTTAGCCCGGCTTTGGGCTTGTTTAGCTTTGGTCGCTTTGGCTTTAAAACGTTCAATAAAACGTTCGGTCTGACGAATTTTTGCTTGTTGGTTTTCGTAAGCACCTCGTTGAATCTCATTCCGCAAGGCTTTTTCTTCGACATAAAACGAATAATTCCCTCCGTAGTAATTCAGTTTTTGACCACTCACTTCTACGGTTGTATCACAAACATTGTCCAAAAATTCGCGGTCGTGGGAGACGACAATGACGGCATTTTCGTAACTCTGTACATATTTTTCAACCCACTTAATAGAAGGCAAATCCAAGTGGTTGGTAGGCTCATCGAGCATCAAAAGAGCGGGTTTTTGAAGAAGTAATTTTGCCAACATCACGCGCATTCGCCAACCTCCCGAAAATTGCCGCAGGGGTTTATGCAAATCGCTGGTTGCAAAACCCAGTCCTTCCAAAATCTCTTCGGCTTTTGATTGTATGGTATAGCCATCAAGTGCTTCAAATTCTTCTTGTACCCGTGAGAGTTTATCCACCAGTTTGTCTTGATAATTGGTCTCCATTTCGTGGATAATGGCGTCCATTTGTCGTTGTAGCTCATTTTCGCGTTCAAACGCCTGCATCGCCACCGACAAAATAGAGTCGTCACTTTGGTAAGAAAGCAAATCCTGATTCAGAAACCCAATGGTACAATTACCTGATTTTGAAATATGACCGCTATCTGGCTGGTAATTTCCGACAATCAAGTGCAATAATGTGGATTTACCCGTTCCATTGAGGCCAATGAGACCAATCTTGTCTTTAGGCTTGATGTGGAGTGAGGCGTTTTCGTAAAGGGCACGATCACCGAGATAGTATGATAAGTTAGTTATTGAAATCATACCGCAAAGTTAGCGGATTTTGTATCTTTGTCCGATAAGTTATCTTAGAATGACGCTGATAATCCCCCACAACAGGGCGAATTCTTCTTATTCACGCGCTTATAAAGCACTGGTATTTGAGAATGAGCCAGAGGCACTTCATCATTTTCGGCTTCGTTGGACATCGTGGTTGTTCAATACTCCGCTGCACGTTAGGTACCAAGGGGCGTCTCTTATCTATACATTTGTGCTGACAGATAATGATACGCAAAGTGAAGCACACGGCCTTTTTCACTTATTTGTCCAAGATACCAAAGGCGTAAGCCCTTATCGCGCCTCTTTTGGTTCGTTTGAAGTAGCAGAATACGTAAGCCACGCTGATTTTTCGGAATGGCTTGCTTTTATTGAACTGTTTGCCAAAAACCGAGGAATATCCAGCTTAGAAATCAAGCATTATCCCAGTTGTTATAATCCTGCCAGAAGTACTTTTATTCGGCGTGGGCTATTGCGCCACGGCTTTGAAATTGCTCAGTCTATTGATAATCAGTTTATTGAAATAAAAGAAACTAATTTTGAACGAGGATTACACGCCTCCGAACGTCGGCGTTTGCGCAAATGCCTGCGGGCAGGTTTTCGTTTTGAAGAATGGTCAAACCCTTCCGCCCAAGAAGTGTATGACTTTATTCAGTACAACCGCCATTTGTTGGGCTATACCCTTTCTTTCAGTTTTGAGCAGTTAGAAATGGCTAGACGTATTTCCTGCTCATTTCAGGTTTCACTGCGTCATGAGAACAATGACACTATGACGCTTCGCTTACACGTTGACAGTACCGTAGGCAGAAAAGTTTTACATATGCAATTTTTTGCCCATAAACAATCTCTCCTATCGTACTTTTAGTCCTGCCGTATTGCTCAATAAGGGGCTTTATGAATATGCCAAGAATGTAGGGAGGACTGGTGCCGGTTGAGCATCTCGATAGATTCAGGAGGGAACGCCAAACCCAGTTTAAAGAGATTCAAGCACAACTTAGGCGCGAAAGACAGTGAGAAACAAGTTTTTACTAAAAAACTCATTTAATCTTTTTGAAGAGGATTAAAAATAAGAAACACGCCCACAACCGAGCGTGTTTCTTGGAGAAAGATAGTGGTGTAGAAAACGCTTGTATCTATTACTGCACTGATTCCAAAATAAATTTCTTGTCGGTCTGTTTTCTGCTAAAGAATTTCTTCACAACAAAGTAAATAATCAAAGCCGATAAAACACCCGTAAGAAAATCGGTAAGAGGAACCATCACGGCGGTATAGAGCATCATAGAAAACTCAAATTTTCCTAAATGCTTAATCTCTCTTATTTCGCGAGGCTTGATCATATTGCTTGCTACCCATACCAAAATACCACCAATGCACGCCATCGGGATAAGTTCTAAATATTGAGCTAAGTAGTAGGCCATTGTTAATTTAAGCACGGCTTTAAAATAACCTG
>JBGAUP010000301.1:0-6729 GCA_044228585.1 Runella sp.
CTTGTCCCCAGAATAGTTGACCGAGATTACCCCTGTTGAGAATTTTTGCCAATTCTGAGGAAGCAGTAAAAAGTCCATCACCTGTTCAGGTGTTTTGTTGATGTGAATTTGATTTGTAAATGTCTTTTGCATAATTGTCGTAAGTTATTAAATAGTTATAATGTTTCGTTGCAGGTCGTGCTTGATGATTTGTCTGTCCGTGATACTCATTTTTCTAAAAGTCAGCGTTGAATTGTCCGCCCCGACAAAAGTTACAACTAAGCAGTAACCGTCTGAAGTTGCTCCGAAGTCCATTCCGAAGGTTGTCAGCGGACAGTCCCTCATTGACTTTACAAAGTGTCGGGATGAGTGGTCGTTTAGCATTGCCTGTAACGAGTGGATAGACGCCATACCATTGCGCCTATCCAACATTATGGATGTATAGACGCAACAGGCTTAAATCATGTCTAATCTACTGTTTTGATTGATACCTCCCAACGACTACAAGAATGGATGAATTTAATCCAAGGTTGAAAAATAATCATTTTTGTGTAATTCTAACCATGCTTTTACCCACTAATTTTAGTGGGTAGTTGAGGCAGCGGCCCGCCGCCGCGGTCGAACGGCAGCGGCATGGTACGCCATCGCGGGACCGTCCCCGACACTTTGCTTGTAGGGCAGAGTTAGGATAACAAAAAAGCCAAACACAAGTGCTTAGCTTTTAAAAGTGGGAGTTGAGGGAGCGGTCTGCCGCCCCGGTCGAACGGCAGCTTGTAATGCAGAGTTAGGATAATAAAAAAAGCCAAACACTTGTGTGTTGGCTTTTAAAAGTGGGAGTTGAGGGATTCGAACCCCCGACCCTCTGCTTGTAAGGCAGATGCTCTGAACCAGCTGAGCTAAACTCCCAAGAAAGTAAAGAATAATGGTGAAAAGTGGGAGTTGAGGGATTCGAACGGCAGCGGCATGGTACGCCATCGCGGGACCGTCCCCGACTCTTTGCTTGTTAGGCAAATGAACAAGTAAAAAATATATTTTACTACTTGTTAGTGGGAGTTGAGGGATTCGAACCCCCGACCCTCTGCTTGTAAGGCAGATGCTCTGAACCAGCTGAGCTAAACTCCCAATTGCCCCCTTTTTCGTTGTTTGGGGCTGCAAATATGGTGGTTTCAAATTCTACCTCCAAACTTTTTTTTAAATTATTTTCGATGAATAATAGTAGGGGCTGACTGCGCAGCAGCGTAAATCGTTAAGTCTGCGATAGTTACGCGGGCGGGGGCATTTACGGCATAAACCACTGCATCGGCAATATCTTCGGCCAAAAGTGGGTCAAAACCTTCGTAAACCTTGGCTGCACGCGCCTCATCGCCTTTAAACCGTACCAGAGAGAACTCCGTTTCAACCGCTCCAGGTGCAATATTGGTCACTTTTATACCGTGTTGGGTCAAATCCAAACGCATACCTTCACTGATGGCTTCAACTGCTTTTTTGGAAGCACAATATACTGCCCCGTTGGCGTAGGTTTGTTTACCCGCTACCGAACTGAGATTAACGATATGCCCTTTTCCCCGCGCTACCATACCTGGCATTACTGCTTTCGATACGTACAGCAATCCTTGCACATTTCCGTCAATCATGGCATCCCAATCGGCTACATCACCGTCCTGAATGGGCGATAATCCATGAGCATTACCTGCATTGTTGACCAAAATATCAATTGCCTGCCAATCACTTGACAAACTACCTATTGCTGCCGATACCGAGGCATAATCGCGTACGTCGAAAAGGAGTGTCGTTGTTTTAACATACTGTGATAGTTCTGTTGCAATGTTCTCCAATCGTTCTTGCCGACGGCCACACAAAATTAAATCAATGCCAACCTTGGCAAAAGCTTCGGCAATGGCTTTACCGATACCCGAAGTAGCTCCAGTAATGAGGGCAATACGAGACATATTTTTCTATTTTTAAATGGATAAACTGACAAACATTTCAGGGTTTAATTGAGCGAGCCTCTGGTAGCAAAGTTGAACCAAAATCCTCAATTATAAAAACAAAACCCTCTCCATTACTAACGAAGAGGGCTAAATTAGCGAACAAACAATTACTTATTGGGTTGTGCAGTATAGCGCAAATAAGGCTTTACAATTCGTAAATCGCTGTATTTTTTCTGAGCGTCTTCGGTCGAAACGGCAGGTACTACAATCACATCTTCCCCTGGTTTCCAATCAGCAGGAGTTGCTACTTGGTTATAAGCCGTGAGTTGTAATGAGTCAATTACGCGCAACAATTCGTTGAAGTTTCGACCCGTTGAAGCAGGATACGTGAGCGTAAGTTTAATTTTTTTATCGGGTCCAATCACAAATACCGAGCGAACGGTCGTTTTTTCACTGGCGTTAGGGTGAATCATATCATACAATGTGGCAACGTTGCGGTCAGCATCGGCGATAATTGGAAAATTGACTTCAGTATGATTGACCTCGTTGATGTCGGGTACCCAACGGCTGTGCGACTCTAAATCGTCCACACTCACGGCAATTACTTTTACGTTGCGTTTCTCAAATTCGCCTTTTAGCAGTGCCGTTTTGCCTAATTCAGTCGTACAAACGGGGGTAAAATCAGCTGGGTGCGAAAACAACATCCCCCACGAATCGCCCAGCCATTCGTGAAAACTAACGGGTCCTTGGGTAGTATCTGCTTGAAAGTCGGGGGCTACATCGCCTAATCTCAGTGACATATTATTGAATGATTTTTTGGTGGAACAATCAATTATTTATAAACTATCGAAGTTGTATTCTTTGCAACTCAGATGAAAGTCTCTTCTGACAGAGACTCGGCAAAAGTAGTACAAATAGCAAGTAAATTTTGTTCCAAATGTAGTTTTCCAAACTAAACTTTTGAATCAATACGTTTTTATGGTAAGTTTTACGAATATTTCTTAGAAAATGTGTTTTAGAAGCTTATACTGTCACTTATTACTCTCTCTGTTCTTATTTTTAAGCAGTACAACACACGCTTCCGATAGTCTATCTGTTACTAAGAAAGATTCGTTAAAACCTCGCCCTAAGTTGACCTATACTATCAACTGGGATGCTCGTAGTTCGTTTATAGACAAGAAATTAGTCAATATTTGGGGGGTAAATACAGGGATTATATTCGGTCGTAATCGCCACGAACTGACCGTTGGCTACTACTGGTTAACTTTCAATTCGTTTTTACGACTAATTGACCTCCGCAAAGATGCTTCACAGCGCATAAACCTTAATTATTACACCAAAACTGACCTGTATTTTTTCAGTATGATGTACTTTCCCAACATCATAGAAAACCGACGCTGGCGATTCAGTATTCCTATCGAATTAGGGATTGGAGCCACGCAAAGTACTGACAATAAACTCTTATCTGATTTGATGCTTTGGCGACGCAATGATTTTTTCATGCCTGCCCAAATAGGATTATATCTGCGTTGGAAAGCTACTCGTTGGGTCGAATTTGCTGGTCAAGGTGGCTACCGATATGCTATTTTTCAACAAAATCTTCCTACCAATTACAATGGGGCTTATTATAGTATTGGCTTCTCACTCAAAAGTGCTTTATTTATAGATTCTTACCTTTGGGCAAAAAAGGAAATAAAAAAACGAAAAGAACGACGGGGAAAACTCCGAGAACAACGCCTTTAGAGAGGATATGAAAAAAATTGTCACTTTCGGTCAAATCATGATGCGGCTGTCGCCGCCTGCTTTCGCCCGTTTTGGTCAAGCCCATAGCTTCGATATTACGTACGCTGGAGGCGAAGCCAACGTCGGTATCGCCACTGCTCAATGGGGAGTAGATGCGGTACACGTTACGCGTTTTCCCGATAACGACATGGGGCGGGCAGCCATCATGTATCTGCGTAAATACGGCCTCAATACGTCAGAAATCCGTTTGGGAGGAGACCGACTCGGTATTTATTTCGTCGAAAATGGAGCTACTGCCCGTGCCAGCCAAGTTATTTACGACCGTCTCAACGATTCTTTTTGCACCCTTGACGCCGCCGAATTTGACTGGGAACGTATCCTTCAGGGAGCCGATTGGTTTCATTTTACGGGTATCACTCCTGCTCTCTCCGAAAGTGCCGCCCAAGCTTGTTTGGAAGCCGTAAAAACGGCACGAGCGTTGGGGGTAAAAGTCTCCGCAGATGTCAATTACCGAAAAGGACTTTGGGGATGGGGAAAAACTCCCCAAGAAGTGATGCCTGAGCTGGTTGAGCATTGTGACCTCATCGTGTGCGGTAATAGCAACGCCGACGACTTGTTTGGAATTCATCCCCTTCCCGATGAAAAAAACAAGTGGGTTTCGACCATGAAGCAAGTGATGCTACGATTTCCCAATATTAAACTTATTCTGGACACCAAACGAGAATCTATCAGTGCCTCTCACAACCAACTCCGCGGGAAAGCCTGGGACGGTCATCAATACTACAAGACTACCATTCACGACCTCCACCACATTGTAGATCGTATTGGTAGCGGTGACGCTTTCATCGCAGGCTTTTTGTTTGGTTATGATTATTACGAGCAAAGTGTTCAACACGCCTTGGAGTTTGGCACTGCCGCTGCGGCACTCAAACACACCGTAGAAGGTGATTTCAATCTGGTGAGCGTTGAAGAAGTGGAAAGAGTGGCCACAGGCGACACCTCGGGGAAATTATCAAGATAAACCTGTCGTATTAAGGTTACAGAGTCAAATAGTTAGTTTGGTCATAATCAACGTTGTCAAGGTTTTGAACCTTGACAACGCTTTCGCTCAGATTTCGGGAGGTTGTCCTTACAAATCCGTGTCTAATCCGTTGAATCCGTGTTCCATTGTTATCAGTACAATTCAAATAGCTTAGATGTTATATATAAGTTTTTTGTATAAAAAAGTTTGAGTTATATAATATTCAAACTAATTTAGTAGTTAATTAGAAAAAACCTAATTAGCCATGAAACTACTTTTTTCCCTTTTATTAGTTGCCCTTGTTCAAATAGCTCATGCTCAGGTCAAAATCATGTCTTTCGGCGAAGCCCACAAACAAGGACTCACCGAAGCTTATTTGGACAGCGTAATTAAAGTGGAGGAAAAAAAGTACCCCCGCTCCAAAGCAAGTGCTTTCCCCAATGACGGAGCGTTTACCCGTCGCCAAAATGCGGTATCTCAACAAATCTTTGGCCTCAGCGAAGGTGCTCTATTTCACTACAAACTCTATTTTAGTAAAGAAGGGCGTTTTGACTACTTGTTGTACCAAATTGAAGGAAAAGTTTCGGATGTCAACAAACGGCAGTTCTTAGACTCTTTGCAAGCGTTAACCAACCAATACCGGGCTTCCATCCAGCTCAATGGCCCACACGTATCCCATCATTTGATACGATTAGGGATGATTCGCACGATTCCCAAAGGCGATAGTGTCATTTCAACGCTCGAATCAGCCCTTGCCACGACTCGCCCAGATACCGTAAAAATACTGGCACTGAATCAGTTAAAATTAAAAACTGTTCCCGAAGTCATCTATCGGTTTACCGAAATGCGGGAGTTGCTCCTAAGCGCAAACGAACTCAAAAGGGTGGCTATTGATTTAAGCAGACTTCCTAAATTAAGGCATATTTGGCTGAATGCGAATCAGTTGACCGACACCAGCCTACACCTTCCCCAAAATACGACCTTGAAAGTGCTGAATATCCAAGGGAATCGTTTTACGGACATACCGCAAGCAGTGCGGAATTGCAAAAAACTCAGTAGTCTTTGGTTAGGTTACAACAAACTGACCCAACTCAACCAAAAAAGTTTCAAAGGGCTACGTAAGCTACAAGACCTCAATTTGTATTCGTGCGAAATCCCAAGCCTTCCTAAAGGGATTGGTAAACTACGCCGATTGGAAGTATTGGATTTGTATTATAACGAGCTAACAGCCCTTCCTAACACCCTCGGGCGCATGAAACGTTTGCAACAATTAGCATTGTCGAACAATCAACTGACGGAATTGCCGACCACTTTGGGAAGATTAAAGCGTTTACAAGCCCTCTACGCCCATCACAATAAATTAGCGACGTTACCCAATACTATCAATAAACTTAGAAGCTTAAGAATATTAGACATCAATCATAACCAATTCAGCACTTTGACCAAGCAAATAGCTGCACTACGGGTAGTGGAGGAAATAGACATCAGTTATAACAACCTGAGCGAAATCCCCGCCCAAATGCCTCAACTACGCCAACTCAAAAAACTCTACCTCCGCGAAAATCCCGTGGCCGAAGATACCATGCTATTAAGCCGCTCCAAGTCGGTGTTGGAATCGTTGGAACAAAACAAGACCGAGGTATCGTATTGAGTTTTTTTAGTAACGATTTGCAAAAGTCAAATTAGACCTACATATTTGCAGCCCCAAACTTTCGGTTTAAAAGTTTAGAGTTTACTGTTGTCATAAATCGGAGTAATTGTTCTTTTTTTATGGGGATGTAGCTCAGCTGGCTAGAGCGCTTGCATGGCATGCAAGAGGTCGTGGGTTCGAATCCCATCTTCTCCACAAAACCCACTCAAACCCGCCCAATAGCGGGTTTTTGTTTTATTCATGCAAGAGGTCGTGGGGAGACCGGGGCGGCGTTCCGCTCCCATCTTCTCCACAAAACCCACTCAAACCCGCCCAATAGCGGGTTTTTGTTTTATTCATGCAAGAGGTCGTGGGGAGACCGGGGCGGCGTTCCGCTCCCATCTTCTCCACAAAACCCACTCAAA
>JBGAUP010000302.1:0-6689 GCA_044228585.1 Runella sp.
TATTGCACATCGTACCAGTTGGTACGACAACAACCCAACCAAGCGGGCACCAACGCCACCAATATTTGTAGTTTGGCGGCTTCTTTTACTACATCTTCTACGTACTTAAAATACTTGTCGTTGGGGGCTAAAAAATCTTCTTTGGGATAAAAAGGTGCTTCTCCATAGGCATTACTTTGGTAGGGTTCGGGCGGGAGCAATTGAAGATAAACTGTATTAAAATGCTTTGCGCTTCGGTTGGCCAGATAAGCTCGGACTTCCTCTATTTTGAGTTTGTGCAAAAGTGTCCAACCTGCGTCGGCATTCATCAAAAAAGGCCGATTAAAGTGGTCTATCAAGTAGCGGCCATTTTTACTGACTTTCAACGGAAACATACCCTGATAGGTAGCAACTGCCGCAGCAGGCTTCTTTTTGGGGACAGGTTTTCGTTTTTTTTGGGCAAACAGTGGGGCAGTTACCAAAAACAATAGAAAAAGTACACGCAGAGATTGGGGCATATCAAAGGATTCAAATAGGTTAGGAGGAAACAAAACTAATAAAAAAGCCGTTTGTTGCACAAATCTGCGGCTTTCTGAAGGTGTTTTAACTATTTTCCTGACGCTATTAAGAACCTTTTCGCTCAATATCAGCGCAACGCTTCCCTCACTTCTTCAATAAATCGCGCTACTTTCATTTTGGGGTCACCTTTGCCAAGTGTCTCCACAGGAATGTACCCCCGGTATCCCGACTGTTTGATAATTTTAAACAGTTTTTTCAAATCGGTTTTTTCTTCCTTTCCGTTGACAAAAATATTTTCTTTCACTTGCCAATTGACCGCGTACGGAATCGTGCGGGCGATTTGCTCGTAAGGGTCTCCGATGCGATAACTCCCCGTATCCAAAATCAGCCCAAACCACTCCTTGTTGACCATTTCGATGATTTTAATCACTTCATCGGCTGTTTTAATAAAATCATTGTGATTTTGAAGGGCTACAATCACTCCGTGTTTTTGGCCATATTCTACACACTCTTGAATATCTTTGACCATCCAAGCGGCAATTTGGTCCCACGAAAATTCTTTGGGATTTAGCACTCCCGCAAAAATTCGGATGACGGGTGCCCCCAATTTCGAAGCACACTCAATCCAGTTTTTAATCAACTGAACATCCTCTTTCCGTTTATTGGCGTCTGGATTCGTAAAATCGTTGCGAACTCCTGTTCCACTGATAGATACGCCCAACAGATGCGCCTTCCGCTTGATGTGATAAAGGTATTCATCGGAAGGGACTTTTGGGTAACCTGGGAAGTAATAGCCTGTCAAATCCACCCCGTCAAAATTTTGAGCCGCGCAAAAATCCAGCAAATCGTCCAGATTCATGGTTTTGGCCATCAATGGCTCGTTAAAAGAATAGGCATTCAAGCTGGTTTTCAGCTTGCTCTCCTTCAATTTATCTTTCTCAATGATGGCGCCGACAGACATACAGGCGGGCGTCAGCATCAAGGATTTAACAAAGTCTCTTCTTACGGTCTTATTCATGGTTGACTTATCTAAGTACTATTGGCCGACGGCACAGCCCATAGCTCTGATTTGACAAACATAGATTTTACTCAATAGACTGAGTAAAATTACTAAATGTATTGAGTAAAATTGAAAATTTGGGTAAAAAAGACTTGGGAAGCACTGACTGGGTGAAAAAAGATAACGACCCCTATAGTATCAATTTTTCTTGACAACTTGACAAGCAATTGGTAGATTTGAATAAAAAAGAGCAGAGACATGAGAACACGGATTGCAACCATTCGTTGTTGGAGAACAGAAAACCACGCTTTGGTAAACATCAATTTCACTCAATATGCCGAGTAAAATTAAAGCACAAAAAACCAACAACCCCGATAAGTACAAAACTCATCGGGGTTGTTGGGTGAGAAAAAATAGGTGCTTATTTCTTCGGCATGGCAAAAACACTTTCGTCCACTGTCGGATTCACTTCTAATTTCTTAATGGTAGTAGTAATCACTCCTGCTTGTGGGTTAGTGATTTCGGTGGTATGAGCAAAGGCAATACCATCTACTATCTTGTAATTAGACATTCTGGTTTCGGCTTCTATTTCTTGGTCGCCTACTTTCACTTTGATGGCCGTTTTTAGGATATAATATGTCTTGGTATCTATTGAGTGCGTCATTACCATACCATCTTTGGTCGTGGTTTTTACTTTATACACCTCTGTTCCGTCCAATGTCTCTTTACCCACAAATTCAGCCGTTAGTCCTTCCTCTTTGTAGTTGGTCATCCCCGCTAAATTTAACTGAACCGCCGAAGCTTTTAGCTGATCTTCTGGCAAGGCGATAGGGTCTGAACCCCCTTGCATGGGGTTAATCATCCAACCTTTATCTCCATCTACCGCCATCGTAATGGTCTGCCCCATTACTTCGATGTCATTGCGCATTCCACGTTTATGTACAATCACCGATTTGCTCGACATTTCCATGCCCATCACACTTGTCGTGCTTTCCATACGCATGGATTTGAGGCCGTTGAGTTTGGCAGCCCCTCCCCGCGCTTCAATTGATTTTGCCAAAATTTCATCGGCTGTTTGGGCGAGTGCCCCCCCTACTGCCCAGATAAAAACTGCAAGTGAAAAAATAATCTTTTTCATGATGTTAGTATGTATTTTTTGAGTTTTGGGCGAAAGGTAAAACGAAAAAAGGAATCGTTGTAGATTATTTAAAAAAAAGGGATGAACGGTATTTTTCCGAACCTAAACGAGTGCCGAAGCCCCCTTTACACTTTTAACATAACGGTCAATTCCTTGTTCTAAATCCTCATTCTCTTGCAATACTGCCAATAATGGCCCCACTGGCGTGCTGGCAGGCTTTTTCAAAGGTGTCGTGGTCTTTGATACCAAAGCCAATCAAGCGCGGATTGCGCAAATTCATGGCATTGACCCGCGCAAAATACGCCTCCATGTCGTGGCTTACGCCCGTTTGAGAACCCGTTACACTCGCCGACGATACCATGTAAATGAAGCCCTCGCTGTTTTCATCAATCTGACGGATGCGTTTTTCGGAGGTTTGAGGCGTAATCAAAAAGATGTTAAGAATCCCGTATTTGTCAAACGTAGGTTTATAAAACTCCATGTATTCGTCCACGGGCATATCGGGCAAAATCAGCCCGTCCACGCCCACTTCGGCGCAGTGTTGGCAAAAGTTTTCGATACCAAATTGTAGCACGGGGTTGATGTAGCCCATCAATAACACAGGTACGGTAATCTCTGAACGCATCCCCCGCAATTGTTCAAACAAACGCCTCACACTCATGCCGTTGTCGAGGGCTTGTTCGTTGCTTTTTTGGATGGTTTCGCCGTCGGCCACGGGGTCGGAGTACGGCATTCCAATCTCTACCAAGTCGGCTCCAGCGGTTTCTAAGGCTTTCAATATGCGGCGGGTATCGTCCAATTTAGGGAAACCTGCCGTAAAATAGACGTTTAGATTGTGGGTGGGATTGCGCTGAAAAAGTTGAACAATGCGATTCATAAGTGGTCTAATAATTTTTGGTAAAAGTAGGATTTTCCGCTGCTACCACCAAAGATTCACCAAAGTACCTTTATTGAGTTTTTAAGTCAATCGCCACCGAAATGCCTTATCGTCAATGGCACGCATAGTACAAAGTACACCGTTGAGATGATCGTATTCGTGCTGTAATAATTCTGAAAGGCTATCTTCCATCGTCCATTCCTGAGACACCCAATTTTCATCCAAATACTTAATGGTAAGACTTTTATGGCGTTTTACCTTAACAAGCAAATTGGGAAAACTCATACAATCGTCCCAGAGTTCAAATAGTTCGTCGCTGAGGTTCACCAATTCTGGATTGATAAACACCACAGGTTTGTCAATGTTCATGTAAATCAGGCGTTTCATAATGCCCAACTGCGGCGCGGCAATGGCCCGGCCAAAGCCGTATTTGGCACGTACTTCCTGCATAACATTGTGTAGGTCAGCGACCCACTCAACTACTTTTTCTTTTTCTTCGGGCAGAATGGGCTCGCAGGTTTCGTACAGGCGAGCATCGCCCAGCAATAACAAATCGGATAACGTTTTCATTTATTTGAGGGTATTCATCGGTAAGTCTTATTAGGAGCAAAAGTCAGTGTGCAGAAACTTTACTCTTTATAATAAGTAGTGAGTATTTGGCTTCTAACCCTTTCTTTTAAAGGCAAACGCTCAAATTCTTCACCAAAAATGCATAATCCAGCACCGAAAATCGCCATTTTGGTTTGTTTAATTTCAGTTTTATCTTTTACGGGAAGCAATACCCTCCAAAACGAATACCAAGCCGAAACCGCCGACGATTCGACCCAGGTATATGTCCCCGACGACTTGGAAGCCACCCTATGGGCCGAAGCCCCTATGTTCTACAATCCTACCAACATGGACATAGACGCTAAGGGTAGAATTTGGGTAACCGAAGCCGTCAATTACCGCAATTTCAACAATAAGCCAGACCAAAAACTTACTTTTACCGAAGGCGACCGCGTCGTGATTTTGGAAGATACCGACGGCGACGGCAAAGCCGACAAGTCGAAAACCTTTGTACAAGACAAAGATTTGGTAGCTCCGCTGGGCATTGGCGTGATTGGGAACAAAATAGTGGTGAGTTGCGCTCCCAACATCATCATTTATACCGACGAAAACGGCGACGATGTCCCCGATAAAAAAGAAATCTTCTTGACAGGCTTTGGCGGACTCGACCACGACCATTCACTCCATTCGCTCACGGCAGGGCCTGATGGCAAGTGGCATTTCAACACGGGAAATGCGGGGCCGCACCACGTAAAAGATAAAAGCGGCTGGACACTGCGCTCGGGGAGTATCTATACGGGCGGAACTCCCTACAACAAAGAAAACCAAGGAAACCAAAAAAGCGACGATGGGCGCGTGTGGGTGGGTGGGTTGGCCTTACGCATGAACCCCGACGGTACAGGCTTGAAAGTCATGGCGCATAATTTTAGGAATAGTTACGAAATCGCCATTGATAGCTACGGCGATTATTGGCAAAACGACAATGACGATCAAGTAGTTACGTGCCGTACCAGTTGGGTGATGGAAGGGTCAAACGCGGGTTATTTTAGTGCCGATGGTACGCGCACGTGGCAAGCCGACCGCCGCCCCGACCAAGACATGTTTACGGCGCATTGGCACCAAGACGACCCAGGCGTATTGCCTGCCAGCGACAACACGGGCGCAGGCTCGCCCACGGGAATGCTTGTATATGAAGGTGATGCACTGGGGCAAAAATACCGTGGTACGGTTTTGAGTTGTGAGGCAGGCCGCAACGTGGTGTGGGCGTATTGGCCCAAAGCCAAAGGGGCAGGTTTTGATTTGAGCCAAAGGGTTGATTTCATTAGCTCGTTTCCCAAAGTCGAGGCCCACTATATATGGAACGAAACAGGCCAAGATAAGCGCAAATGGTTTCGCCCCAGCGATGCCGCTACGGGCCCAGACGGGGCTATTTATGTAGCCGACTGGTACGACCCCGTGGTGGGGGGCCACCAAATGCACGACAAAAAAGGCTACGGGCGTATTTATCGAATTACGCCTAAGGGTAAAAAACTGGCTACCCCAAAAATTGACCTAAGTAGCACGGAAGGACAAATAGCTGCCCTCCGAAATCCCGCCATCAATGTCCGAAACCTGGGTTTTGTGGCTTTGCAAGCGCAGGGTGAGAAGATTATTCCTGCCGTCAAAAATCTGCTTACTGACCCTAATCCCTACGTTCAAGCGCGGGCTGTGTGGCTGTTGGCACAGTTGGGCGAAAAAGGCAAAAAGGAGGTGCACAAAGTACTAAACGGCCATAAAAACGAAAACCTAAGAATAACGGCATTTAGGGCGTTAAAGAATGACCCAAATTTTGATATTACGAAGGCTTTCCCCTCTCTTGCAGGAGCGGGGGCGAGGTTGCACCGCGAAGTCGCTATTGCCTTGCGCGATGTACCTTACGTAACGGCAAAACCAATTCTGAAAAGTTTGTACGAAAAATTTGATGGCCAAGACCGCTACTACCTCGAAGCACTCGGAATAGGTTTGGAAGGAAAAGAAGAAACATTTTACCGTGACATTCGCCCTACTTGGCCTAAAAATCCAATGAGTTGGACAGCGCGACAAGCATGGACAACGTGGCGGATACATCCCAAAGCTGCTCTCCAAGATTTGAAAATACGTGCCAATGCCCCTACCCTATCGGCCCATGAGCGCAAACGAGCCACTACCGCTATTGCTTTTATCAACGATAAATCGGCAGCTTTGGCCATGCTCGAACTCTCCAAAAGTCGGTTGAAAGACGTGTCAGAACAGGCTTTTTACTGGGCGAATTTTCGCAAGAACAACGATTGGCAAAATTTGCTCAATTGGCAAGACGCGACCGTAACCCAACTTTCGTCCCACCAAAAGCAAATGCTTGATTGGCAAAAAATTATGATGGACACCTCGGCCACGAAGGAAAACCGCGAGCAAGCAGCCCAAATACTGGCCGCCGATTTGTACGGTGGCCAACTTCTACTGGCCGCCGCCAGCGAATACAAAATCCCCAAAGAAATAAAAGCGAACATTGCTCAGCATATTTTCAATAATCCCGATCGCAGCATTCGGATGATGGCGGGCGATTATTTCCCACGTCCGAGTGGCAAAGGGCTTTCGGTCAATTTGGCGGT
>JBGAUP010000303.1:0-6670 GCA_044228585.1 Runella sp.
TATTGTGGGATTGCCCGATGTGCAAAAAATGAGTTTAGATTTAACCATCAACGAGCTAAGTTCTTCCAAACGCGATTTACAACGTATTTTACCCGATAATACATTACCCGATTCCATAGAAATACCTAATGCACTTCGTATGGCGGGTACGGTGAAAGGAAGCCTCGATAATCTGAATTTGGATGCACAACTCGCGTCGGATTTGGGAGGGGCAACTTTTGCTGGAGACCTGAAAAATTTTGCCAAAGCAAAAAATCAAGTCTATGATGGCACGTTGACCCTACAAGCATTTGACGCGGGTAGGTTGCTGAAACAATCCCCCGATGTATTGGGAAAACTTTGGTTGACCACCACTGTAACGGGGCAAGGGATTGACCCTAAAACGCTTCAAGCGGATTTTGAGGGGCAAATAGAAAAGGCCGATGTAAACGGGTATTTGTACCAAAATTTGGACTTAAAAGGAAGTTATCGTCAGCAAATAGTAGATTTAGAGGCCAGTATGGCCGATTCTAATGCCACATTGTACCTAACCACCAAGGCAGATTTACGTTCCGAATATCCCGTTTTCGCTTCTAACTTAAATATTGAGAAACTGCGCCTGAAACCACTGCATCTGTATGAAGATGATTTGGAAATTAGAGGTAAAATCAAGGCCGACTTTAGTTCAACCAATCCCCAAGATCCACGTGGGACGTTGCTCATTAATGACGGAGTTTTGCTCCAAAAGGAAAAAAAGATTCCGTTGCAAAACATACGGCTTCAGCTTGACAGTCAAGGAGGAGAGCGTTTGGCCATCGTGGATGCTCCTTTTTTGAAAGCACGGGCAACGGGCGTGTTTCAGTATGAGCAGTTGGCCGATATGATGTTGACCGAAATCAACCGCTATTTTGCCTTGCCCAATGTGTCGTACAAACCCGTTTCTGCTCCTTATCGCTTGACTTTGGCGGGACAATTTTCAAATCATCCTGTTTTGCAGACATTTGTTCCAGCATTGACGAAATTGGACACGATGCGATTTACGTTACAATTGGATAGCCAACGAGACACCACCCTATTGGCTCGCATTACTGTGCTGCTGGTAGAGTACGACAGTATTGTGGTCAATAACGCTGACTTTGGTGTATTAGGTGCCGAAAATCAAGCAGATTACGTAGGTCACGTTGACAAAATTTTGTACGATACCTATCAAATCAAAAGGGCTTATTTGGACGGAAAAGTGGCCAATAGTATCGTGGATTTTAACTTAGCCCTCAAAGATTCGGTGGCTCAACAAAAGCACGGACTCACGGGAGCATTGATGGCATTAGGAGACAATTATCGTTTGCAATTACAGGAAAAAGGACTGCTACTGGATTACAAAACGTGGACGGCTGATTCTGCGGGTTATGTGCAGTTGGGAAAGAAAGGGTTGTTGGTGAATAAGTTTAGCTTGCAGCAAAATGATCAGCGGCTTTTTGTCAATAGCTTGACCCAGACGCCCAATGGATCTCTACGGGTCGAAATGGATAGCCTAAATCTGCGTTCGTTGGCAGCGATGGTTACTGACTCACTACAAATGAGTGGCATATTAGGGGGCAATGTAACCCTACAAAACTACGCCGAATCTGCCGTTTTTACGGGAGATGTGACCATTCGAGATTTTACTTATACCAACGTTCCGATTGGGAATGTAGCCGTAAAAGCTACCAATGAATCTGCCTCAAAAATTGTGACGGAAGCCACCCTGAAAAATGCCCAAAACGACCTACGCTTGAGTGGTAACTACCTGCTCAAAAACAAAAACCCGTTGGATTTCAAGCTGGAGATTAAGCGTTTGGGAGCGCAAACGATTGAAGCGTTTAGTGCGGGGCAATTGCGTCAATCACGTGGCAGCCTGACAGGAAAGGCGACCTTACGCGGTGCAATTGATAAGCCCCAAATTGAAGGAGAGGCAAGGTTTGATAGCGTAGCTTTTAACCTAACCCAAGTAGGAACAAGGTATTATATCAACAATAGCCGCTTGCAGTTTAAAGATTCGGATGTGTTGCTACGAAAATTCATGATTAGCGATACGTTGGGGCAATCGTTGCAAGTGGACGGCAAAATCAATATTGCCAACGCTCCCGACGTATCATACGATTTGGACGTGGTGGGCAAGGACTTTACCGTCTTAAACGCAACCCGTAAAGAAAATGACTTTTTCTACGGTAAAGGGGTTGTAGATGCCAACCTACGCGTAGTGGGTGTAGGAACCAAACCTACTGTTGATGGCTCGGTAAAACTCAAAAAAGGGAGTGACATCACCATTATTTTACCCGATGATGACTTGGGGCAAGGAGAGACAGAGGGGGTAGTGGAGTTTGTCAACCGCGAAAATCCAAATGTCGTCGTGAAAGATAGCGTACCCGTCAATAATTTGGATTTTGGCTCAGAAATTTCGCTAAATGTAGAAGCCGACGACCGCTCACAACTGACTATCGTAGTAGATGAGCTGAATGGAGATAATCTAAAAGTGAAAGGTAATGCCCAACTCAATATGGGCTTGTCGTCTAATGGGCAGCCCTTTATGTTGGGGCTTTATGAACTTACACAAGGCTCTTACGACCTTACTTTCGAGATATTAAAAAGAGGGTTTACCATTCAGAAAGGAAGCCGCCTGCTGTGGACAGGCGATCCTATGAAAGCTGATGTGGACATTACGGCGGTGTATCCCGTTACAACAGAATTGACCGCCTTGCAAGAAAAAGCGGTGCGTTACGGCAAAGTCCCCTTAGAAGTTTTACTCAAAATGCAGGGTAGTTTGGATAAACCTCAGATTAGCTTTGACATTCGTCCTGATGCTTCTAAAGTACCTGCCGATGTGAGATCGCAAATAGAAACGGATGCAGTTTTCGGTGAACTTAAGGGTAATGCTGTGCAGATGAACAAACAAGTTTTCTCTCTCTTGGTATTGAACAAATTTTTGGGCGAACAATCTTCCGATTTCTTTTCGAGTGTGAATCCCGAGTTGATTGCGCGTCAAAGTGTAAGTAAATTGCTGACCGACCAACTCAATTTGTTGGCTTCTGATTTGATAAAAGGTGTGAAGTTGGATTTCAATCTAAATTCCACTGCCGTGGCTACCAGCAAAGGCAGCGCAGGACAAACCGACCTAAGTGTGGGTTTGAGTAAAGCTTTTTTGAACGATCGTTTGACGGTGAATGTAGGGCGCAATTTTGAGATTGAAAGCGGTAGCCGAACCAGCAAATCTTCCGAAATTGTGGACAATGTCAATGTCAATTATAACCTAACCCGCGACGGGCGCTATGCCGTACGCGCCTATCGAAAAAATCAGTATCAGGCTGTGCTGGAGGGTTTTATTGTAGAGACAGGGGTGAGTTTTGCCGTCGTAATGGATTACGAAAAAGTCAAAGAAATGTTTAAGAAATAAAATGAGGGAAGTTTAGGTTTTACCATGCGGAAAGCACCTATTTTTATATTACTCTGTTCGCTATTTCTTTTGAGTAGTTGTTCGGTCTCTCGGCATTTGTCCGAAGGAGAGAGTTTATACGCTGGTGCAGAGGTAAAAATAGTACCCGATTCTACCATTTCTGCCAAGCATGTCAAATCCGTTAAGGCATCGTTAGAGTCAATTATTCGGCCTGTCCCTAACAATACCCTTTTGGGTTTTCCGTACAAAGTATGGATGTATTATTTTTTTGGTGAACCCCAGAAAGAAAAGAGTATTAGAGGGTGGTTTCGGAAGCGTTTTGGAGAACCCCCCATTTTGGCGAGTCGCCGAGCCGTGACAACCAACAGTACCATCTTAACGAATTACCTCAACAATGAAGGCTATTTTCGTTCGACTACTTCGGGCGAACTGATTGAGAAAGACCGCAAGGCAAAGGCCGTCTATACTGTTTTGTTACAACCGCGTTACAGTATCAAAAACGTAGAATTTGTCAAAAAAGACAGCAGTTTTTTTTCAAATAGTTTGGTTAGTACCCGAGCCAACTCTCTCCTCAAATCGGGTAATCCGTACCAATTGAAAGAACTCAAACGACGGGGTTTTTATTATTTTCGCCCTGACCATTTGATTGTCAAAGCCGATACTAACCTTAATATGCATCAGGTCAATTTGTCGGTGGAATTGAAATCCAACACGACGCAATTGGCCCTGAAAACCTACTTCATCAAAAATATTTATGTGATTTCGGAAAATGGGTTATCGAAAGCCGACACATTGTATCGGCGAGGTCTAAACATCGTTGACCCAAGTCGTGCGTACCGAGCGCGTATTTTTTCGGATGCCATTGGTTTTCGTAGTCAATCATTGTATAGCAGCGAATTGCACGATGTCTCCCTGTCGAGACTTATCAACCTGAAAAACTTCAAGTTTGTTAAAAACAACTTTGAACTTTTGCCACGTTCCGACTCGGCACTGTTGGATGTCTATTATTATCTTACACCTTTCAAAAAGAAATCACTACGAGCAGAATTGAGTGCAGTGACCAAATCCAACAACTTGGCGGGTTCGCAGTTTAATTTGACTTGGCTTAATCGTAATACTTTTAAAGGGGCCGAAATGCTACGAATCACGGCCAATGCGGGGATAGATTTACAAATTGGGGCACAAAAACAAGCAAATTTGCGTGATTATTACCGTACCAGCGTGGAAGGAGAGTTGTCTTTTCCGCGTTTTGTATTGCCTTTCTACCGAATGAATCCCGTCAAAAATCAGACCCTACCCAAAACAACCCTAACGGCGGGTTATGAACAATTAACGCAAAAGGATTTTTATACGCAGACTTCCGTTAAATTAAATTGGGGCTACGTATGGCGGCGTAGTACTCAAGTTGAACACTCACTCATGCCGATTGCGGTTAACATTGTTCGTCCTCGCAACATTAGTGAACTGGCGTTGGTAATCTGCTCATGTCTATAAGTTTACCCCCCCCCCGTGACCAGTTGTCAAGCTCAGCCGCAACAAGTGCTTATCCGGCTACAGCGACGCGGCCACCCGAAACCGGCGACAAGAAGTGGGGATGGTTTTTGGGATTCCTTACGAGCAATATGCCCGTTTTGACGCTGATTTTCGTCATTATCACGACGTTAGCCCCAATATTCGTTGGGTAAATCGTTTTGTGGGGGGAGTGGGTATCCCGTACGGAAATTCTTTTTCGTTACCTCAATTTAAACAATATTTTGCGGGGGGAAGCAACGGTATTCGGGCTTTTCGAGGGAGGGCTGTGGGGCCAGGTGGGTATCGGCCCGATTCTCTAAGCTTGTTCGGATTTGCCTCTTTTGGAGATATTCGGCTGGAATTAAACAGTGAATTGCGTCTGAAAATCAATGAGTATTTTGAAGGTGCGTTGTTTGCTGATGCGGGTAATGTTTGGATGTACCGCAATTATGAAGACTCTTTTTATTTTCCAGAGGATAATGCGGTCTTTACCCATCAATTTTATAAACAAACTGCCGTAGGAGGTGGGGTAGGGCTGCGTCTATCTTTGCCATTCGTACTTTTACGCTTCGATTTAGCCACCCCTTTCCGTAAACCGTGGTTGCCCGACAATGAGCGTTGGGTATTCAATCAATTTGATTTAAGAAACAAAAGTTGGCGCAAAGAAAATTTGGTGCTGAATATTGCGGTTGGGTACTCATTTTAAGAGGAATAGGCGCTTTCGGTAATCTTCTGAATGAATTTACTCTTTGAGGATAGATTTTAAAATCCAAAAATCTACCTTTAGTGTATATATTCAAAAACCTCTTAAACCCTCTCTAAAATCATGAAACCTCATCAACTCGCCGCTAACTTGGCTGACTACCCCAACATGGTCGTTATTTATTTGGGTATGACCCATGATTCATTCAAAGGCTTACGAACTATTATGAAAGTAGGCCCTCAGATTGACAAGGCCGTTGCAGCCCGCCCAGAAGGATTGTTGCTTCACGAAAATCTATATTTTGGATTTTTTCCTTTGCACGTCGGAATGCGGCAGTACTGGAAAGATTTTGAATCTATGGAAAAATGGACACGCTCACTACCTCATCAACAGTGGTGGAAAGATTTTTTGAAAGACTCGCAAGGAACTCGCTTTTGGCACGAGGCTTACTGCATGAAAGGGGGAATGGAGGGGGTGTATCTGAACATTGACAACGTGGGCTTTTTGCAATTTGCACCCAAAGTCGAGAAAAAAGGGCAGATGTTTTCGTCTCGTGACCGTCTGAACTTAAAATCAGATACGCCCATGCCTGCCCCGATTTATACCGAAAAGGACTTGGAGGGGATGTAGAAACAGAATCAAATTATGAGACGTACATGGGTTGTCGTTATTGTTGGCCTGTGGTTGATAGTTGCTTGCAATGACCATCAGTCCCAAAACTTATCTGTCACGACGGAAAATTAGACGAGGTGTACCCCTTTGTAGATTGGAATGCTTTGTTTGAACAGTTGGGGCAATATCCTGCTCTTGAAAAAACAAAATAACAATCCCTAAACACAGCATACTATGGATATTTTAGACTTTCAACCCACCATACAGACCCGAGCCATTGTGGTAAAATCGGCGGTGAATCGGGCTACCGATACCGTAGTAATGATTGCTGAGATTGGGCCTAATGAGTCGGGTCCACCCATGCACTTACATCCTGCACAACACGAAACCTATGAGGTGTTGGAGGGCGAAGCAGAGTTTAGGTTGGGGACAAA
>JBGAUP010000304.1:0-6624 GCA_044228585.1 Runella sp.
CGTTCACCGTTTGCCCACGCTTTTACGGCACTTTCAAGGTTGCCGTTGTAGTTGTTTTGGGCTAAATCTTGAATTTCCTCCACCTCTCGTCGTTCAGTGGTAAAAGTTCCATAGGCCGTTTTGGAAACTTCAACCCCATAAACTTTGCAATAGTCCCCCAGTAACAACGCCAATTCTTTGTACGGTGGGCGATTTGGGTCTTTGCCTTTATTGATACTTAAAATGATGTTCGCTTGCTTTTCGGAGAGTGCCAGTGTCTGCATGATTTCGCCAAAACGTTTCTCATAATTGCTTTGGTCAAGCAGAAACTTAATCGGCGAATTGTTGATAATAGCATCTTTGACGATGGCATTTCCAACCAAATCATCTACTTCCTGTGTAACAACCCCCAATGAGCCGTAATGCTTCCTAACGGTCTTTGAACACCAGCGTAAGAAGTCAGAAAAACTGTCTTTTGCCAAAGCTTTCCACGCTTCTTCGATGACCAACATTTTCAACACCCCTTTGACACTGAATAGTTTACGAACGTAGGTGTTCATAATCATAATGGTTGTCACGGGAAAAAGTACTGGGTGGTCTTTGATATTATCTAACTCATAGATTACGAAAGGTAAATCCATGAGGTCAATGTTTTGCCGAGAATTGAGCAAGTAGTCATATTGCCCTCCTTTGTAGTAGGGACGTAAAACGTATAGAAAGTTTTGTAAGTCAAATTCCTTTTCTGAACGCCCCTGGTTTTGCTTAAAGATGTCAGGATAGTCATTTTGAGTGAACTCATAAAAGCTATCGAAACATGGAAAAATATCATTCCCGTCATTTCGATTGCGACGCAGAGCCACGTAGTATTCGTGAACAATACTCGAAATTGTTACTTCTTCGGATTTGGATGAGCGTTCCCCGTCTTTTTTCCAAAGAGCCATCAACAGATTCGCCAAAGCATCTTTGGTCTCTTCATCAGGGTTCAAGTCCTTCATGTAGAAGGGATTGAAATTAATGGGGTTATCTGTTTCGTAGGTAATGTACCTTCCTCCCATGAGTTTGCACAGTCGTTTGTACGAGTGTCCGACGTCCACCATGCTGATGTGTACGCCATGGGAAAGTAAGTAGTAAATGATGTTGTTCATTGTAAACGACTTACCCGACCCTGATGGGCCAATGACCATAAAATTTCGGTTGGAAATCAACCCTTTTTCCAACGGGGCAAAGAATGGGTCAACCATACATGGACGCCCAAAGCGATCGGTCAGTAGAATTCCATTTTTGTTGAAAAAACCGTCTTGGTAGTTGGTTTCTAAGTTCCAAATGCTCGTAGCTTCTTCCAAAAAACAGGTAGCCAAGTTATCCGTTCCGATTTCAGAAATATTTCCAGGGATACAAGCCCAGAACAACGTTTCAGCATCCCAAGTGGCTAACTTTGGTTTGAAGCCTAACTTAGAAATTGCCGCCGCAGCCAATGAACGGTAGTTATCAGCAATTTCAGAATCTCGGTGAAAAACCATTACATTGAAGTGTGCTTTTACGACCTTTCTATTGTTGGCTTTCACTTCTGCCATAAAGGCATCTTTGGCTGAAATACTTACTTCGTTTTCCTTCGACCATGCCGAAAAAGAATAATGTCGGCGAACTTCTCCGACCATGTCGTTTACCATGGCATCACCGTCGCAAACCACTAACGCTTGATTATATACGTGATTGCAGGAGAGCATCATTCCCAGTGTCGAACCCGTTGAAATGGGGAAGTGGCTGCTGTCGGTGGAAAACTGTTCGAGCCGAGCGGAATTTTGTAAATCGTTCGGAAAATCGTTGAGTTCGGTAATAGCGTAGGTATAAGTAGTATTACCTGCCACTTTCAAACCGTCTTTTGTTTCGAGATCATACAACGCTTCGTCATCAAATGAAAGCGAAAAGTATTTTTGAAAAAGCCCCGTTTCAGTTTTTGTACCGAGAATTTCATCTTTGTTTAACCTATTCAGCTTTACCTTTCCGGAATCGTTGAAAGTTGCCTCGAATTGATTCACAATGTCCGTAAACTCAATCCATGTTTTCGGATCTTGGATTTCCTTTGGTACCAAATGACGTTTGAGTAGCGAGGATTGTTGACTCGTTCGTTTCAAAGGCGAAGAAGCAGGCCGAGTAATGTACAAATAGCA
Organism: Runella sp.; assembly: GCA_044228585.1. Taxonomy (GTDB): domain Bacteria; phylum Bacteroidota; class Bacteroidia; order Cytophagales; family Spirosomataceae; genus Runella. The sequence goes on from JBGAUP010000304.1 coordinate 2,151, forward strand.
ACGATGCCGTAGATAGGGACGTTCTGCAAAGTGTCGTTCATTTTCCCAAGCCACATAATTGTTGGATTGTAGATAGACACTCTCAAAATTTGGGTTGTATTCGTCCTCAATAAACATGTCCTGCTTGTGAATCATGTAGCCAATGGGCAGAATCTTGATTGCTCGAACCAACACGTCGTGTAGCGTATCGTATTCGCTATCTGAGATGGCGAATATTTCGGGGACTTTCATTTCAAAAGCTACCGTCAAATCAGCATTTTTGGAAACGATAATGTCCGTTTCAGCATCCACTGCCAAAATAGGGAATATCGTTTCAAGGTTTTTTGCCTTATTTTGGTTGATATTTTTCACTTGCGTTTGGATAAAGTTCGTATTTCAATCAATCGGGCAAAAGAACGGTTTTGGTAAACAAAAAAAGGCTTATGATTTTTGACAGCCAATTTGATTTCGCCCCAGCGTCCGTGCCGTTTATTGGCATCATAAGTATAAAAAAGCGTACTTCCTGCGCTAATCAGCAATACCGAAATAGCAATCAGGGTGTTCAAACCGATGATATACAAAAACAGCGTTAGGAAAATACTCGCAATGATGCCGACGGCAGCGTAGTAGAAATGTTTGCCTCGTAGTCCTCGAAACTCAATTTCATTGTCAACGCCCCTAAATACAGGAAAAGACTTCATAGAATTGCACTGATTAAATAACCCATACTGAATAAAAACAACAATGAGCCGAACCATTTGAGCATATACTCGTAAATGTCCTCTTCTCCATTTTGAAATTTTCGGTAGATTTTGATGACTCCTACAATTGTAATGACGATACCGAGTAGCAATGAAGCTTGGTAGATTTCAATGGAAAGACCTTCTGCCGTTCCTGAAATTCCCGTAAAAAAGACATAAGCGCCACCTACTATGAAATTATCCACCATGACTACGATGCCACCAGCAAATAAGATTCCGATTAGCCAAATAAAAATCATACCTTCTACTTCTTCACCTCGGTTCCATTTTTGAAAGAGCCGTAATCCTGCAATGACCGCAGCGGCTGCCGCCAGTGATAGGCAGGTATTTCGGGCTATGGCGTAGAATGAATCCATAATTAAGGGTTAATGCCAAAATCTTGTTGAGTAACCCGCGGAGAACCAACTTCCATTTCTGAAACATAAGCACTCAGACCCGTAGTGATAGCAATCACAGCAAGTATTGCGGCTGCCCACCGCCAAATTTCAGTGGTAATGCGGTCGCTTTCACCTAATTGCCAGCGGGTATAAATCCGAAGCCCTCCAATCAAACCCATGAATCCACAAACCAAATACGTAAAAGTGATGAACATAGAAAGATTATTGTGTAGTGGTTCGGTAAACTGTTCACCAATTCCCACCCTCGAAAATCCACCTTTTTTAGTCAAATCTACTGATTGAGCAAATGTATATTCATTCATTAGTGTAGCCAGCAAAAATGAAGAAACGATATATTGAAGTCGTTTCATTGGCTTAAAAGAACACAGCTTGTAGCGTAGCTGCAATGGCCAAAATGAACAAAATGGCACCCATCCAACCAACTGCGGCTTTTTGGGTATCTTGGTCTCCGTTTTGCCATTTGCTGTATATCCTGAACCCTCCGACTAAGCCAACAATAGCTGCAATGACGTAAATAATGGTAGTTACTGGTGTAAAATAAGCTTGTAAAGCAGCTGCTTGTTGCTCTATCACTTGGGCTCCTCTTTGAACACCTGCGTTTTGTGCATTGACTTGTTTTAGGACTACTGTCGATAACAGAAGCGTGTACAAGTAGCAATTTTTCCTTTTCATAAATACATGAATTATTTGGGCTTGTTACTAATTTGATGTGCAAAGTAAATGACAAAATAATTATAATGTCAATTAAAATAAAAAATATTATTTATTTAAAACTCAAAATGTATCATTATTCATGTGTTGATTTAGGGTAGAAATGTACAAATACAAGTGCGTAGTTTATATAAAGATATTTTAATATTTTTATATTCTAGTATATCTTTATTTTGATATTTTCCTATTTATTGATTCATTTGTGGCAGAAAAAAGCACATAATCGCAATGAAAGTAATCACCGTAGCGCATCAAAAAGGAGGAGTTGGCAAGACGACATTGGCACTCAATCTTTCTTTTTTGTTTAAGGATACACTCAAGGTAGGTATTCTTGATACCGATTTACAAGGGAGTGTCGTTGGCTTGGGTGAGTTACTGGAGGGAGTAACACTTGTACCGAGGGAAGCTTTGGAAACGGGAGAAGTACCCGAATTAGATATTCTGATAATTGATACGCCACCTTATTTGACTGATCAACTTTCCACTTTGTTTGAAGTTTCAGACTTTGTTTTGGTACCAACGAAAGTGAGTTACTTAGACGTGATGGCAATTAAAGCAACCATTGCCTTGATTGCAGAAGCGCAAAAGAAAAACCCCGATATGAAAGCAGGTATTGTCTTAAATATGGTTAAATATCGAACAAGTGTGAATGCTGATATAAAGGGAATTTTGGATAGCTATTCTATTCCAACCCTAAAAACAAAGGTAATGGAACGAGTGAGTTACATACGTTCAGTTGTAGCAAATGGGGTAGGGAACATTGAGGATGAAAAAGCCCGTGAAGAAATGATGGCGTTAGCGGAGGAGATAGTTGAACAACTTTAAAAGAGTAATACAAAATGGCAGTAGATGACAAATTTAAAGAGCGGCTTGGTAAATTGGAGACAAAACTCAAAAAAGAGCCAGCTGAGTTGCCGATGCAAAAAGTGGAGCCTGTTCAGGCTGTAACTCCTAAAACGGTAAAAGAGCCAGAGGATGAAATTACCCAATTTAATGTCAAGATACCTTCTTCCTTGATGAAGAAAATTAAACTTAAAGCGGTTGAGCAAGATATTAATATTAAAGATATGGTAGCTCAAATCTTAATTGAGCATTTTAAGAACATGTAGAGGATGAGGTGGGAATACGAAAAACATCACTCAGAAATTGAGTACCCGATTGGTATTTTAGATTATGAAGCACTGGCTATTGGTATTTATGCAGGGTACAAAGTCTGTAAGGTATATGATTTGCATTGGTCGTACGGTTTACTGACATTCTTCGTTGCTGCGGTGACCTTTTGGGCATTGATTCAGGTGAGGTTTGTTCGTCTAATCTTAATTTGGAGCTTGACGCTCATCATTGGGTTTTTGACCTACTACATGGTACAAGACTCAGTGGATAATTTCATGGGAATTGTGGCTGGCTCATTGGTCGGATCGTTGATTTACTACAAACACACCAACGACTACAAAGTGTATCTCTATTATCAACAGTTGAAAGAACGAATGATTGAAGACGAAGAAAAGAGTTTTAAAGCAGCCGAGCTTCGGCGAAAATTTGAAAAGTAGCATAATTAGTATACCTATACCTTTGTCAATTTAATACACTAAAATACCGATTAGTGTATTAAATTAAATATTTTTATTATTTTAAGCCCCAAATTAAATTGATTGTTCAATGTCGGGGCTTTCGAGCAAGGAAAAAGAGGGATATGCTCAGGGGGTTGAGCTACTATTGATTATTGCCATACTGTTGTTAGTATTTCATTTTTTGTGGTTTTGCCATGAAATTTTAGCTGAAAGTCTGCCTATTCGAGGCTTTATTTATACGTTTTTGACTAAGTTTCATCGACAATTTGGATTGTTTGACACACCTATTCTGTCCAAAATTCTGACTTACTTTTTGATTTTTTTATATTCACTTGGCTCAAAAGGAAAGATTGACCCCAACGTGAAAAGGCAGAAAATAATGATTGATGCTGCAATGGGGACTACTTTATTCATGGGTTCAATTTTTTTGCTCTACCTCAAAACAGCCTTTTCTCCTATCTTGATTGATACGCTTTATATTATCGTAACATTGGTAGGTACGTTGTTTTTGGTCAAATCAGGCCAATATCTTTCTCGTTTGCTTTTTGTTCAGCCTGAAAATGACATCTTTAATGAAACGAATGAAGAGTTTCCCCAAAACGAAGCACTGGTAACAAATGAGTTTTCTGTCCATTTTAAAACAACGTACCATTTTCGAGGTAAATGGAGAGAAGGGCTGATAAATATTGTTAACCCGTTCCGTTCCACAATGGTATTGGGAGTACCTGGGTCGGGTAAATCGTATGCAATTTTGATACCTGCGCTTTGGCAGTCTATATATAAAGGATATACTGCTTACATTTATGACTTTAAGTTTCCTGACTTAACCGAAGAAGCCTACAATGCCTACCTAAAAACACTAAGGGAAAACAGCTTTGCATGGGGAAAGAAAGCCAATGGCGATCCGCTCATTCCCCAATTCTATGTCATTAATTTTGATGATATAGAGTACTCACATCGTTGCAATCCGCTTTTACCCGAGTTGATGACCGATGTTATGGACGCCTATGAGTCTGCTCAAACAATCATGTTGAACTTGAACCGTACTTGGGCG
>JBGAUP010000305.1:0-6619 GCA_044228585.1 Runella sp.
TCAAACGATTGGGACAAGAGAAAGTATTTGGGCAGGTACGCTATATTGAGGCTTCGTTGGGCTATAAAACCGATGCCCCTGGCGACCCTAACGAATGGCGAATGAAAAAAGCTTTGTCGGGCGGTGGACCGTTGATGAACTTGGGCGTGTATTGTATCCAAAGTGCCCGATATGTACTTGGAGAAGAACCTATATATGTCACAGCACAGTTTGGCCCCAACACCAACAAAGTGTATTTTTCCGAAGTAGAAGCATCTATTACCTGGCAATTACACTTTCCGAGCGGCGCGGTTTGTACTTCGGTGAGTAGCTACAACTTTGCCATTGATCGGTTTTATGCGGGGGCCGATAAGGGCTTTTTTGAATTAAGTCCTGCTTTGAGTTATGGGCCATTCAAAGGGCGCAGCACCAACGGTGAGTTAAATTTTCCCGTAATCAACCAACAGACGCAGCAAATGGACGAAATTGCCAAAGTTTTGTTGGTCAACCAACCCCTCCCCACGCACATTGCGGGTCAAGAAGGCTTAAAGGATATGCGAATAGTGGACGCTATCTACAAAGCAGCAAGGACAGGAAAAAAGGTTTTATTAAGCTAATATTGGGTACTTTAGGGCTACAAATTCAATCCTGAAAGCTAAGTTTCTTACTTTTTTGTGTTGTTTTATTGCTTAGATTTTCCTCATGATAACTCTTCAAAACGCGCATCTTCAAGTTTGTATTCAACCCAAAGACACCCAACTTATCGGTATGGTATGGTTAGAAGCCCAATAAGAATCTCGGTATTTGGGCAGTCCCAAACGCCAACTGCGCAATTGCAAGTGGCCACCTTACGACAAACAAGGAATCACTTGGGGAGATACGAAGCCACTCTGGGTCGTCATTAAGGTGTTTTTTATAGACATTGGTTTTGGCCACTTCTTGTCATCGTAGCGGAGCGCCGTTCCGAAGGTGTCTATAAAAAAGAATCTTGTCTTGCTTTTTTGATGTGAGCCTTTTTTTCAACAAATTGCCATAGCATCGGCCATCCAACGAGCATCATTCATTGATAGATGCCTCAAATGCAAATCGGCACTCCTACTCACCAACCCCTAAACCAATCTACTTGTATGAAAACCTCCTATTTACTCCTGTTTATCTCGCTTTTGGCTTCCCGCACCACAATGATAGCGCAAGAACTGGTCAGCAACAGTCAGCGCGAAATCGTTTTCAAATCCGTTAATGTCATCCCGATGGACCAAGAACGAGTCATTGAAAATCAAACGGTGATTATCAAAAACGGTCGAATAACGGCATTGGGCGATGCGGGAAAAGTGAAAATCAGTAAACAGGCGTTGGTCATTGATGCCAAAGGAAAATACCTCGTCCCGGGCTGGGCCGAAATCCACGCCCACGTTCCCCAAACGGACGATTTTGAACCCATGAAAGAGGTGTTGATGCTTTATTTAGCGAATGGAATCACCACCATTCGAGGGATGCTCGGTCATCACAAACACCTGGAATTACGAAGTAAAATCAACGACGGAACGATTCTGGGCCCTCATTTTTATACAACGGGCCCTTCATTCAACGGACAAACCGTAAAAACGGCCGAACGAGGCGCCGAAATGGTCCGCGAGCAAAAAGCCGCTGGGTACGATTTTCTGAAATTACATCCAGGACTCACGAAAGAAACTTTTCCTGCCATTGCCAAAACGGCCAAAGAGGTGGGTATTCCATTTGTGGGACACGTTTCGTTTAATGTCGGCGTTTGGCGGGCCATTGAGGCTAAATATTCGACCATTGACCATTTGGATGGTTTTATTGAAGCCCTCACCCCAGGAATTGATACGCTGGTCGAACAAGAAGTAGGTTTGTTTGGGGCTTGGATAGCCGATCGGGCAGACGTTTCTCTCATGCCGAAACTGATAGAGGGCCTACGCAACAACCACATACGGGTTGTGCCCACACAAGCGTTGGCCGAACGGTGGCAGTCGCCATTTGCAGCGGAGGCGTTTACCAATGCCTCCGAAATGAAATACATGAAACCCGAACAGGTGAGGGGTTGGGCAAATACAAAAAACACCTATAACAGCAACCCTAACTTCTCGAAAGAGCGCGCCGAAAAACTGATACAAATTCGCCGAAAGTTACTCTATGAATGTCAGAAAAATGGGGTAGAGATTCTGTTGGGTTCGGATGCTCCTCAAATATTCAATGTGCCGGGCTTCTCCATTCATCACGAAATGAAATACCTCGTAGATGCGGGATTGACGCCTTACGAGACTTTGCGTACTGGAACGGTCAACGTAGCTTCTTATCTGAACAAATCGGATTCGGGCACTATCAAAACTGGAAATGTATCTGATTTGGTCTTGCTCAATGGCAATCCCCTGAAAGACATCAATCAGACCAGAAACATCGAAGGGGTGATGATGGGTAAAAATTGGCTTTCAAAAGCCTACCTCGAAAAGGAGTTGAAAAAGTTAGAGAAAAAGTAAGCTACCTGAATTTGTTTTCTTTTAGCTCCTGTATTTTCAATAACATTTCTACGTCCAACTGGTCTTTGAGCCGATTGGACGCTTTTTTTGTACGAATAAGGTCTTCGAGCGAGATAAAGGGAATTTCTTGGTCAACTACGAGTACTTTTACGGCATTTTTCAGTGTCGTTTCAAAATCGTCAATGCCTGACAAAGCCAACATAAAATCAATGTTATATCCTTCAATGTTAAAGCGATAAACACTTCGATCATTGGGACGAGCAAGGGTATGCACTAATTCGTAAATCTGCTCTTTGTCTAACCCTATTTGTTTCAAGACCAGCCGAAAGCGTGCTAAGTTGGCAGTGGTATTATGAAGCCAAATGTCAAAATCATCGGAAGCCCGCAAATAGCCGTGGATGTTAACTGCATGGCCTCCTACAACCAAATAATCAAGTAGATATTGATTGAAAATTGAAATGAGTCTCAAATGAAAATCTTCGGTCAGCCGCATATTTTGGCGAAAAAATAACAATTCCCGATGTAACTCTACTCCTCTTAAAAAGCGTTGGGCAGCCTCTAACTGAAGAGCCTCGCGTATATTTTCGAGGTCTTCGTCTTCGGGAGCAAATATTTTTATGGCTACTTTCACTCTGAAAAGATACGAGTTTTCTCAAAACTCTCCAATCTGACCGTACATATCTTTCAATTTCGGGTCGCGTTCGGCGTTGCGGATGTCTTTCCGCATGGCTTTTACACCTTCGATGTCGGTCAAAAGACCGAGTACTTGGTACGCGCCAAACCGCACAAAATAAGCGGGGTCGTTGCGAGCCATGGTTTCGAGCATCGGTAAGGCTTTTCGCTGCACTTCACCGTTAGACTTAATTAAATATTTACCAAAGACCTGCAAGAAATTATACATTTCGGCGGCTTTCAAGCCCGTCATTTTTTTGATAAACCAATCGTACTGTTCAGGTTTGCTCAGTCCCGCGTAATAGTTAGCCACCGCCGTGACAATCTCGCTGTTGGGGGCATTCTCAAAACGTTTGGCAATGTCGGCAGCATCATCGGGTTTTCCGATGAGATACGCGTCGAGTGCCGCAGAAATCACCTGATACGAGCTATCGTTGAGGGCTTCGCGGAAAAGTGGGTCGTTGGAGTTATCGCCAAACGAACCGAGGGTAATCACTGCTTCCATTCGCACCCGTGGATGCGCGTCTATGCGGGCCTTGCTTTGGATAATGCGCTCCACCTCGTTGAACTGTAACCCATCGTATTCGGAGAAATTAGACACCGCCAACTGTCTGATTTTCCAAAACTTATCACTCATCGCACTCATCATCAAATTGCGCACGGTAGAATCTGCCAGTTGATTTTCCAAACCAATAATGGCCTCGTAACGCGCCATGTATTTGTTGCAGTGCTGGTATTGAAAAATAAGCTCAGGCTTTGATTTTTCGTACTCAATCAGGCCTAACAATTGTCTTTCGGCGTCAAAATCAACCAAATCGGGGCGTTGCGCAACGGAAAATTCAAAGGTTTGTCGCGCTTTGCTGACGACAATATCGTAGGTCTGTTTCTGACCATTTACCCACACATCCACTTTCAACGGCAAACGATAAATAGGCGTATAAGTCGAGTCTTGCAACTGACTTACTTTCAGCGTGATTTTATTCGTATCAAAACTTTTCTCCACTTTCAAATTGGGATGTCCTGGCGACAGAAACCATTGGTCAAAAAACCAATTTAAGTCTTCTCCCGTCACTTCTTCAAAAGCTTCGCGTAAATCATTCACTTCTGCCGTTCCAAAACCATAGCGGATGAGGTAGTTGCGCGAGGCGGTGAAGAAAGCTTCGTCGCCCACGTATTTGCGAAGCATGTGCAAAATTTGCCCTCCTTTGGCGTAGGAGTGATTATCAAACATATCTTCCATGTCGGTATAGTTGTACCGAATCAGCGGTTCTTGTTTTTGTTCGGCTTCCCCAAGATACTGTTGCAATTCTGCCTGTGCCCACCAATCGGCGTCTTCAACGCCTTTCTTATGTTCATTCCAGAGGTATTCCGAATAATTAGCAAAAGCTTCATTCAACGCCAAATGCACCCACGACTCACAGGTGACCAGATTTCCGAACCAGTGGTGCATCAGTTCGTGGGCAATCACATCGTCGGAGTTACCGTCTAACAGCGCACGGGTATCGGTTTGAACATTTTCGGCGTGTACGGTCATGGACGTATTTTCCATGGCTCCCGCCACAAAATCGCGCACGGCAATTTGGGCGTATTTGTCCCACTGAAATTCTACGCCAAATTTGTCCTCAAAGAATTGAATCATTTCGCGGGTACGTCCAAAAATGGCCTTGGCATGAGGAGCGTATTGGGGTTCAACATAATAACTCAATTCAAGGCCATTACGGATGGTGTCTCTTTCTACGGCAAAATCTCCCACGACAAAGGCTGCCAAATAAGGCGCATGAGGGAGTTTCTGCACCCAACGGTCAGTGCGGGTGCTGTCAGGATTAAGACGTGACTCAACGAGTTTTCCGTTGGAAAGGGTTTTGAAGCGCTTTTCGACCGTCAGTCGGATGTCTTGCGTCATTTTTTCGTTGGGGCTGTCCACCGTGGGCATCCAACAAGAGTTGTATTCGGTTTCGCCCTGCGTCCAGATTTGCTGCGGTTTTCCTTCTTCCAACCCATCGGCATTGATAAAATACAGACCTTTGTCGCCTTTTGGCCCTGCAATACCCGCAGGAAGCTCGTTGGGTTTGGCCACGTAGTCAATCAGTACGTGAAGCGTATCAAAACGGCTGTAAGCACGACGGAGTTTGATGGTTAAGAGGCGTTTGTCGTAGGTATATTCGAGCGGGTCGTTGATGTACTCCTTGACGGCTTGTTTGGTGACAGTATCTATCCTTACAAGGGTATCCAAGTGAAACACGCCCTTAATATCGAAGCCTTTCGCATCTAACTCTAACGTTTTTTGGGGATAAAAATAGGGCTTAAAGGTGATGGTAGCACTACCAAGGGCGTGTTGACGAAGCCAATCGAAGCGGAGGTCTAATTGGGTGTGTAAAATATCGTTTTTGAGCGCACGGGTAGGACGGTAAGGCCCTTTTTTTGCCGCCCAAGCAGGTTTTTTGGTGGTATCGGCTACGGAGATGGGACTTTTGGCTAACAGCTCAACAGTACAGACTGAAAAACAAATTAAGAATAATACGCTCTTTTTTAACATGTTCACGGGGTTGTTCTCGCACAAAATTCTGGGAGTTTTTTTAATCTCTCAAAGTCTTGTTTTATAACGCAAAGTTCGGAAACCTATTTGAAAGCGCGTAATAATTCACAAAAAAAGGCGTCAGTCGGATAAAACCGACCGACGCCTTTTGCGTTTTATTAGCCTATTTCTAAGCTTCTACCAATTTGTGTTTTACCAAATACTCCGCAATCTGCACCGCATTAGTGGCTGCCCCTTTGCGTAGGTTATCGGCCACAATCCAAAGGTTGAGCGTTTTAGGTTGTGATTCGTCGCGGCGAATACGTCCTACAAACGTCTCATCTTTGCCGTGGGCTGTCAATGGCATCGGATATAGTTTATTTTGTGGATCATCCTGAATCACTACCCCTTCGGCTTGGCCCAAAATTTCGTAAATATCTTTGAGGTCGTATTCATTTTCAAACTCAATGTTGACCGCCTCGGAGTGCCCTCCAATCGTCGGGATTCGCACCGTCGTCGCAGTGACAGCGATGTTGTCATCCATCATGATTTTCTTGGTTTCGTTGGTCATTTTCATTTCTTCTTTGGTATAACCATTGTCCAAGAAAACATCAATGTGAGGCAACACGTTGAGGTCAATAGGGTGAGGATATACCGCAGGCACATCAGTACGCCCTTCGCGTTCGGCAAAAAGCTGATCAACTGCCGCTTTACCCGTTCCAGTTACGGATTGATAGGTAGAAACCACCACGCGCTTGATACCATAACGCTTGTGGAGTGGGTTCAATACCACTACCATCTGAATCGTTGAGCAGTTGGGGTTGGCAATGATTTTGTCTTCTTTGGTCAACGTGAAAGCGTTGATTTCTGGTACTACCAATTTCTTGGTTGGGTCCATACGCCACGCCGACGAGTTGTCCACTACGGTGATACCTGCTTCGGCAAATTTGGGGGC
>JBGAUP010000306.1:0-6615 GCA_044228585.1 Runella sp.
TGGGCAAAATAATTGCACAAGTCTATACCCAAATAAGCCAACACCCAAGCCCACCACGTAGAAGGCAACCGCCACGGGACAAGTTCGTAACAGAATAAACTCAAACCAACAATCGAAGCCTTGAAAAGGCCATTAATCATTAAACTACCAATGCCAATCCCTACTGACGCTTTCAAGTCGTCATGGTCGTAGTGGTGATGCGGGTCGTGGCGCACCACCCAATATTCAAGGGCTACGCATACAAAAATCAAAGGAGCAGCATACAGCAATAGCGGCTGCAAGTCTTGTTCAAACTGCTGGGGAGTCATGGGAATGATAAATAGAAAATGAGGTGTAAATGATTTTAACTGGCTTGGTCAAGTCTGACCGTAGGTCTGACGTGAAACGTTACTAAGCAGGTCATACCGCACGGGCGGACGCAGCCGCGGATGGTGGATGGTGGATGGTGGATGGTCTGGATTGCTACGAAACAAATTTATTGAATCATAATACGCTCATAAACTGCCTTGTCGCTGGTATAATCAAAACCAAATAGCTCGACATAATGCACTTTTGGGATAAAGGCATTATTAGCCAATTGAACAAAAACCTTTTGTAAGGCAGCTTTGTGGCCATTGATTTGGGTAAATGCCACAGGCTTACCTTCGTGATTGGCGACAAAAATGGGATGTTTTCGGAAAGCATTCAGGCTAATTTCTACATCATTGGCAGCATTGCCCACATCACGATGTTTGTACCCATAGGCCAATTGCCATTGCAAAGCCGAAAGACCTTCGCGTTGTCCACGTTCAGCATAACGTATCCAATATACGTTTACAGGTTCGTCTGCATTCAGTTTTTTGTCGGAGCAGAGATTGGCCTCGTACATGACGGTGTTGGTGTTGTTGCTCCGCTGAATGTAAAACAACCGATTGGGCGTGCGGGGTGGTTCGGGAAAATTGTTTCGGGTGGGAGTGTCATTGGTGCGAAAAGCACAAAGTACACCCGTGAGGAGAACTAAACTCAATATTTTCATAGCTGTATCAAGGCTGGTTATGGATGCCTCTGCTTTAAAGACAACCGACAAAAGCACTCCCCCCACGGAGGGGCATTTTTTTTAAGCATAGATGCCGATGAGATAAAATCACCTTTGCAGCGAAAATTAGAATTTAGAGAAGAATTTCCTCAAAATTTTCTATTTTGTGGACGATACCGCATAAAACCCTATCTCAGCCCTTTTACCAAAATTACTACCTTCTTTTACACTCATAAAACGACCATAAACCCTTATTTTTATGCAACTAATCATTGAAAACCTTTCCAAAACTTATTCCAATGGTGTACAAGCCCTCAAAAGCGTGTCGTTGACCATCAATCAAGGTATGTTTGGGTTACTTGGCCCCAACGGAGCGGGAAAATCATCGCTCATGCGGACGCTCGCCACGCTCCAAGAAGCCGATAGCGGTAGCGTTATGCTTGACGATTTAGATGTGCTTCGGCAGAAAGAAGAAGTACGCAAAATTTTGGGTTATTTGCCCCAAGAATTTGGCGTATATCCACGCGTGACTGCCGAAACCATGCTCGACCACATCGCCAGTTTGAAGGGTATCCATGACGCCAAACAACGCAAAGAAATTGTGGAAGGTTTGTTGCAAAAAGTCAATCTTTTTCACGTACGAAAAAAAAATTTAGGGACATTTTCGGGCGGGATGAAACAGCGATTTGGTATTGCTCAGGCTTTGTTGGGAAATCCCAAACTCATCATTGTGGATGAGCCTACGGCGGGCCTTGACCCCGCCGAACGAAACCGTTTTCATAATCTGCTGTCCGAAATCGGCGAAAATACGATTGTGATTCTCTCCACCCACATTGTAGAAGATGTGACTAATCTCTGTGCCGATATGGCCATTATCTGCCTTGGTGAAGTCGTAGCCCAAGGAAATCCTAATGACTTGGTCAATGAAATTAACGGTAAAATTTGGAAGAAGATGATTGAGAAGTCGGAGTTGGAACACTATCAAGCCAATTATGAAGTGATTTCTACTTCGCTCAAAATGGGTAAAACCCAAATTAGGGTCGTTTCGGACGAGGCACTAAGTAGTTTTGAAATCGCCGCTGCGGATTTGGAAGACGTGTATTTCTCCGAAATTACGAAACGAGTAGGGTTGGCGGTGTAGGTTTTTAGGAGCGAAAATAAAAGACGAAACGCACTACTATCTAATCTTATCCCAAGATCTGGCTTATGCAGATACAATGGTTTTACAACATCAACTGGAGGAAGTAGCAAAACTCTTGAATGCGTACATCAACGCAATCGAAGCATCCAAGTGAAGAGCTTCTAAATACTCACTCCTCCCTTCTCACTCCTAAAACTATGTTCAAAGAAATATTCCTTTTCGAGTTAAAATACCGCTTCAAGCGACCCGCGACGTACCTGTACTTCGCTTTGTTGTTTTTGTTCATGTTTCTGAACATCATCTACGGAAGCGGCCCCGCTTCCGAAAAAGCGAACCTCAATTCGCCCTATGCCATCTCTCAGATGCTCATTATTATCTCCATTTTTGCCAGCCTAATCAGCTCGGCCATCATGGGCGTACCTGTCTATCGTGATGTAGAATTTGGTACGAAAGACTACTTCTTCAGCTTTCCCATCACCGAAAAAGGCTACTTGCTGGGTCGTTTTCTGGGTTCTTTTACCACGCTCCTGTTTGTGTGTTTTGGCATGGTGCTGGGGATTATGCTGGGGGGCATTTTAGGCCCTCTGCTCGGACTGGCCGAAAATGCCAACCGCTTTGCTCCAGTCAACCTTTGGCACCATATCCAACCTTATTTGCTGTTTGTTGTACCCAATATGCTGTTTACGGGTTGTTTGTTTTTTAGTTTGGTAGCCCTCACGCGCAAAGTGTTCATCATTTATTCGGGAGGTATTTTGTTACTAATTGCTTATTTGCTCTCTACCGTTTTAACCCGCGATTTAGAAAATAAAAACCTCGTGGATTTGATTGACCCTTTCGGACTCACCACTTTCAACAACGCTACCAAATACTGGACTCCCTACGAACAAAATACCCTCACGGCTCCCCTCGTGGGCAACTTGCTCTATAATCGTCTGATATGGGTGGGCTTAGGGCTTTTGGTATTTTTTGCAGTACTGTATCGGTTTAGTTTTCAAGGGTTTTTGTCGGTTAAGTTGGGCAAAAAACAGAGCGACGAAGAACGTCCAACAACGCGGCTATCTCTATCAGATTTGCCGGTGGCCAATAAAATTTATTCGGGCAACATCTTTCTTCGCCAAATGTTCAGCCAGGCGTGGTTAGAGTTTGGACAGATTATTCGCGATCCCTATTTTATTGCTATTATGGTAGGGGCGTTGTTTTTTTTGTTTACGGATGGATGGTTTGGATTCCCCCAGTTTGGCACGCCCTCTTTGCCCCTCACCTACTACATGATTGAGGTCAAAGACTTCAATTATATTCTGTTCGTTTATATTATCTTGATTTTTTACACGGGCGAAGTAGTACATCGCGACAAATCGGTGAAATACAATCTCATCTCCGACGCCCTTCCCGTTCCCAATTGGATGGTGTATGGCTCCAAGTTTTTGGCGATTGTGCTGGTAGGGTTTGTATTAGCTAATTTGGTGATTGTGAGCGGAGTCGCTAATCAAGTAATTAAAGGATATTTCAATTTTGAGTTTGATAAATACTTTACTGACTTATACCTGATTGAATTTCCCGAATACATCGAATTGGCGATGTTGGCCTTTTTTATGCACATTTTGGTCAATCAAAAATTCCTTGGTCATATTCTCACCATCGGGCTTTGGTTTTTGTTGGGCAGTATCCAAAGTTTTGCCGAAATCAATTACAATCTCTTCTTCTTCAGTTACTTCCCCAATTACCGAATTTCAGACATGAATGGCTTCGGTCATTTTGCCAAGCCGCTTTTCTGGTTTCATTTCAACTGGTTGGCATTGGGAGCATTGCTTTTGGTGTTGGGAAATTTATTCTGGAATCGAGGTTCGGAAGATGCTTTCAAAGCCCGTTGGCAACTAATGAAACAACGCCTCAGCGGCAAATCTTACGCGTGGCTGACCCTTTTTACGGTACTGTGGCTGGGGGCAAGTGCGTACATCTATTACAATGTAAGCATCTTAAACAAGTACGTGGGTATTGAAGAAGGACGAGAGCAAGGGGCTAATTATGAAAAGAAATACAAAAAATACGAGCGTACACCTCAGCCCAAAGTGATAGACGTGAAGGTAAACATTGACCTCTTTCCGAGTGCGCGGGCGTGCGATGCGCAAGGAATTTTTACGCTCGTCAACAAAACCCAAGTCCCGATTGATTCGCTCCACCTGAACATGGGAAGTCCCATTGCTCATACCGAAATCAAAAAGTTGGCTATCAATGGCGTAGCTCCAAAAATTATTTTGGATGACAAAGAGTTAAAGTATCAAATTTATCGTCTTCCCCGCACCCTTCAACCAGGTGATACCGTAAAAATGGAGGTGGTGGTACGCGCCGAAAATCGGGGTTTTGAAAACAGCGGTTTGAGCCGCGAAATTGTCTATAATGGAACATTTTTTGATATGCAAATCTTCCCTTCTATGGGCTACGGCGGCGATAAAATTAGCTCGGATAAGTACCGCAAAAAATACGGACTGCCCGAAAAGAAATATATCGCTCCGCCTCAAACGGATGCTTTTGGGTTAAGTACATTGCTTTTCAACGACGATGCCGATTTGGTGACCTTTGAAGGAACAGTAAGCACCGAGCCCGATCAGATTGCGATTATGCCTGGCTACCTTCAAAAAGAGTGGATAGACAAAGGAAGGCGGTATTTTCACTACAAACAGGAAGGGCTAATGGATTTGTTTTTCAACGTTTGTTCGGCTCGCTACGCGGTCAAGAAAGACGTTTGGAAAGCCCCCGACGGCAAAGAAATCAAGATTGCGATTTACCATCATCCTGGACACGAGCAGAACCTCGGCCATTTTATGAAAGGGGTGAAAGATGCGTTGGCCTACAATCACGTCAACTACCGCCCGTATCAGTACAGCGAAATGCGGATTATTGAGTTTCCTCGCTATGCAAGCTTTGCGCAGTCATTTCCCAATACCGTACCTTATACCGAGAGTTTTGGCTGGGTTGCCGATTTTTCTGACCCCAACGACACCGACTATGCCTATTACGTAACCGCACACGAAGTAGCGCACCAATGGTGGGGGCATCAGATTTGCCCAAGTCTCTCGCGTGGTGCCAATCAGATTTCAGAATCCATGGCCGAATACTCCTCCCTGATGGTATTGAAGAAAGAATACGGCGAAGATGTCATGCAAAACCGCCTTAAATATTGCTTGGATGCTTACTTACGGGGCCGCGCCAACGAGAGCAAATTTGAAGAAACCCTCCTCGAAAACGACAGCCGTTCTTACGTGTGGTATGACAAAGGTTCGTTGGTGCTTTATGCTTTGCAAGACTTCATTGGCGAGGAAAAAATGAACAAAGCCCTCAGTGATTTTGCCAATGAAAACGCCTTTTTGCAAAATCCACCATACCCGACTTCGGGCAAGTGGTTTGCTGCCCTACGAAAAGCAGTACCCGATTCGTTGCAGTATTTTGCCGAAGATAGTTTTGAGAAAATAGCTTTGTACGAAAATCGAATCACCAAAGCCGAAGCCACCAAAGGCAAAGGCAATGATTACAAAGTAAAACTGACCGTTCAGGCCAAAAAGCTTTATTACGACAAACAGGGAAAAGAGATAAGTACCAGCAAAGGGCGTGATTACATTGACATTGGCATCTTTGCTGAAGAAGGTAAAAACACGAAAGGCATGAAGAAAAAAGTGCCGTTGTACCTCAAAAAACATTGGCTTACTCCTGGCGAGCACACGCTCGAATTTACCGTCAAAGGGGAACCAAAAAAAGCAGGTATCGACCCGTACAATAAGCTGATTGACCGCATTTCGGACGACAATGTGATGGCGGTGGAGTTGTAGAACACAAAGGACGACGAGTATTAAAACAGCTCGTCGTTCTTCATCTTTACTGGCATAGATGAGGACTCTTTATACTGCAAGTTTTACAATAAATGTCGTTCCTTCGCCTTCCACACTTTCCACTTCCATCGTCCCGCCGTGCCCTTTTGTGACAATATCATACGCCAAACTCAGTCCCAGGCCCGTGCCTTCACCCGTGGGTTTGGTGGTGAAGAAAGGTTGGAAAATTTTAGCTTTTGTCGCTTCGGGCATTCCTGTGCCGTTGTCGGAAACTTGGATGATGATTTGGTTATCAATCGTTTGGGTCGAAACCGTTACTTTGGGTTGATAAGTGAGGTCATCCTGTTTAGCCCGTTCATTAACGGCGTAGAAGGCATTATTGATTAGATTCAGCAAAACCCGTCCAATTTCCTGTGGTACTACGTTTATTGGAGGTAAATTTTTGTCCGTAATCAACTCATATTCACAGTTGAAACTACTATCCTTCGCTCTAAGTCCATGGTACGAAAGCCGTAAATATTCATCGGCCAATTGGTTAATGTCGGTCAGTTGTTGTTCTCCCGTACTTGTTCTTGAATGCTCCAACATTCCTTTGACGATGGAAGAAGCCCGCTTGCCGTGGTGGTTGATTTTGG
>JBGAUP010000307.1:0-6612 GCA_044228585.1 Runella sp.
CTGAGTGGTCAATGTGGGCGTGAGAAAGAATCAAAAAATCTATATCCTTGGGATTAAAGCCAAAATTCTGGTTAAGGTCTTGGGTATTAATACCCTGAAACATACCACAATCAAGCAAAATTTTTGTCCCTTTTTCAGTGGTAATGAGGTGCTTAGTGCCCGTTACGGTACGTGCAGCACCAAAGAATTGTATTTTCATCTGATTAGCCCCCGTCCCCGATGGGGAGTTTTAATTTGGAATTTTATTGGTCAATTTTTAGAATGTCCAAGTTTAAACAAATTTCTGAATAAACAACATCCTGTTTCTGAGTTTTAATACTAAGGTTTTGTGACTACTTCATCTAAATTGAGCATGGCGTTGGCTGTTACCGTCAGAGCTGCAAGTTCGGGAGTGGCATCACCATTATTAGCCAATAATTTTTTGGCAGAAGTGGGGTCTTTACGGTATTGAACCAGTGCTTTTTGGTATAAATTCATCAGTACTTGCAGGCGTTTACTTGGGATAACCTGATAAGTTAAACGCCGATATGCCTCACTAATTTGCTGTTGGGGATGGTGGTACTGAGATGCAATATTTTCAGAAAAACAGTGTGCTACTTCCAAATAAACGGGGTCGTTGAGCGTCACCAAGGCTTGCAAGGGGGTGTTGGTGCGGATGCGCCTTACTTGACAAAACTCTCGGCTTGGCGCGTCAAAAGTTACCATCGAAGGATAGGGGGCGGTGCGCTTCCAATAGATGTAAAGGGCTCGGCGATAGCGGTCTTCACCAGCGCTAAGTTGCCATTTGGCACCGTCGTAGGGTGAAAGCCAGATGTTATCGGGCTGCATGGGCATCACACTTCTTCCGTACATTTTGCGAGACAGCAACCCACTCACGGCCAGCATTTGGTCACGTACTTGCTCTGCTGATAGCCGTACGCGGGGGCCGCGTGAGAGCCATTTATTATAAGGGTCTTTGGCTAATTTCTCCGCTGTAACTGCTGAGCTTTGACGATAGGTGGCCGAAAGCACCACTTGTTTCAATGTTTTTTTGATGCTCCACTGATTTGTCTCCATCAATTCCACCGCCAACCAATCCAGCAATGCCTGATGTGTAGGCGCAATTCCCTGCGAGCCAAAATCTTCAACAGTTTCCACTATTCCTGTTCCGAACAGTTGCTCCCAAAGACGATTCACGGCTACGCGTGCCGTAAGGGGGTGCTCGCGTGAGGTCATCCACCGCGCCAAGTCAAGCCGGTTCTTGAAAGTTGAGTTTCCCTTCTGCCCTCCTCCAGCAACGGCTGTTGCTTCCTGACTTCTATTTTTAAATACATTGGGTACGTCAGGTTGTACTTTTGCCCCTTTGACTGTCCAATTGCCTCGGACAAAAACGTGGGTTGTACGGGCTAAATCGCCTTGCCCTTCGTACATAATAGGCGTGTTGTCAACATTTCCCGTTAGGATTTCGGCGTATAGTTTTTCTATTTCTGCAAACTCAGGCTGCGTATTTCCTGGTAAGGCTTCTTGAAAAGCGGCCCATTTAATCTGTACCCACTTTTGGGGCGTTTTTGGACTTTTAAGCGTCCAATACACGGAACGTTTGCCCGCGTCAGGCTGTACGGGTAGAATCAAAACGGTATCTTTTCCCGTAGGTACTACAAATTGGGTCAAAAGTTTTCCTTGTAAACTGTCTTGATGCAATTCAAGCAAAGCATTTTCTGCCCCTGTATTGATAGATAGCAATAGGCGATTTTTACCTGTCAAAGTTACATTGGGCCAGCGGGCGGAGCCTTTATCCTGAATACCAAAGTATTTGGCATCAAGCAAAGAAGCATTCACGTGTTGGTCAAAATCGTGCGAGTTGACTTTAGGCTCCATAATGCGTACAAATCGTCGAAAATCAGCTAAATTCTTTGCTTTTTGTTGAGAATTGGCCGACTTTTTTGCAATCCAATCTTCAACTTTTGCTATCCTCAGCGAGTCTTCGGTTTTGTAAAAACGTAACGTGGGCGTTTCACTGGTTACGTCTTCGTCGCGGGTGTTATTAAAAAACGCCAAATACTTGTAGTATTCGTCTTGCGTAAAAGGGTCATAAGGATGGCTGTGGCATTGAACACAACCGAAGGAGGTTCCCTGAAATACATCCCAAGTCGTATTGACTCGGTCAAGAACCGCTGCTACTCTAAATTCTTCGTCTTGCGTACCCCCTTCGTCGTTGGTCATGGTGTTGCGGTGAAAACCTGTGGCGATGAGATTATCGTCGGTTGCGTTGGGTAGTAAATCTCCCGCCAATTGTTCCACCACAAATTGGTCGTAAGGTTTGTCGTCATTGTAAGCCTTGATAAGCCAGTCACGATAACGCCAGATGCTTCGTCCGGGGTCGCGTTCGTAACCTTTTGTATCGGCATAACGAGCCAAATCCAGCCAAGTCCCTGCCCACCGCTCACCGTAAGCCGATGATGCTAACAAAGTATCTACCAGATTTTCGTACGCTTTTGGGGAGGTATCTTTGAGAAAACGTTGGACTTGGGTATCGGTAGGAGGTAATCCCGTTAAATCTAAGCAGAGCCTTCTGATAAGAATAGCTCGGTCGGCTTCGGGAGCGGGTTTGAGCCCCTGTTCACGGAGTTTTTCAAGCGTGAAATGGTCTATTTCATTTGTTGCCCAACGGGTTTCTTCGTCATCCGCCACGCCTAATCTTGTCCAAAAACTGCCAATGCTTGGTACGTCGGGGCGCTCAACACGATTGTACGCCCAATGGTTTCCCCATTTGGCTCCTTGGTCTATCCACTTTCTCAATACTTCGATTTCTTCTTCTTTCAACGGGGGGGCATCTTTGGGCATTTTGTCCTCGTGTCCTTCAGGAAGCAGAATTCGTCTTATCATTTCACTCTCGTCGGCATCGCCTGCTACCACGGGCGGCTTGCCCGATTTAGCAGGTTCGTACATATCTTTCTCAAATAAAAAACTGACGCCTCCTGCTTTTTTTACTCCACCATGACAAGCCATACAATGCTTATTCAGAATGGGTTTCACCTCATCGTTGAAATCCACTTGATGGCTAAAAATTCCTAAAAACGAAAAAGAGCTTAACAGTACTACTGTCCCTGTCCCCGTCAATATCCATTTTGAATTCATTCTTATCTTTTTATCAATGGTGTACAAACGATGTACCTAACTTATTAGAAAGACATTATCCAAGTTTTTCTTACCCAATCCAACTGCCTTGTTTTGGGTTTTTGCCTATATTTCCCCAAAAACTTCTAAACCATGGCTGAAACTACTCAAAACCTCACTTCCAAAGACGGACTTATTCTTTTTAGTCGTACTTGGTTGGCAGAAAATCCAAAAGCTGTAATTGCGTTAGTACACGGCTTTGGCGAACATTGCGGTCGCTACGCCCACGTGGCTAAATTCTTCAATGATAACGGTTACTCCGTTTTTGCGTTTGATAACCGTGGACACGGCAAATCGGAAGGAAAGCGAGGCCACGCGCCCAGTTATGATTCTTATCTCTATGATATTGACCTATTTTTGGATTACGTTATTGCCCAATCCACAGGCAAACCTATTTTTCTTTATGGTCATTCGATGGGGGGAAATTTGGTGTTAAATTATGTACTAAAGCGTAAAACGACCCTTAAAGGGGTGATAGCATCAGGCCCATGGATTCAGCTCGCTTTTCAGCCTAAGCCTATTTTAGTTACTGTTGGCAAATTAATGCGCTCGGTAGTGCCAGGTTTCACGCAAGACAGTGGTCTGGTTCAATCTCATATTTCCAAAGACCCCGCTGTAGTAGAAGCCTATAAAAACGACCCGTTGGTACACGGAAAAATTACTGCATCGGCCAGTATTGGTCTTTTAGAAGCGGCGGCTTTTTTAAATAGCTACGCAGGCGAAATGCCCGTTCCTACGCTCATCATGCACGGTGACGAAGATTTATTGACTTCTCAACCCGCCAGTGAAGAGTTCGCTAAAAGGGTAGGTGGTTCAGTTACTTATAAAAAATGGAAAGGAATGTACCATGAAATCCATAATGAACCTCAAAAAATAGAAGTGCTTAATTATACGCTTGGTTGGTTGGAACGCGAATGTTAACCGTAAAAATTCATCGGTTGTAATCAATGGTTGGTGAGCAGATTGTTTTTCTTTTTTTACATTCTAAACATAAAGCCGTAATTTTGCGGCCTCATTTTTTTAATAGGGTAACCTCACCCAACCCTCGCGGTACGCCGTCGCGGCCTTGAAGGAGATGACTTTTTACTCCCTTCTCCTGAGAAGGGCTGGGGACGAGGTTAAACAATTATCCCAATCCAATGAAAAAAATCCAATCGGCATTACTTTCGGTCTATTACAAAGACGGTCTCGAACCTATCGTCAAACTCCTCCACCAACACGGTGTTCAGTTGTATTCAACAGGTGGTACACAAACATTCATCGAAAATATGGGCATTCCAGTCACGGCAGTAGAAGACCTGACGGGCTATCCTTCTATTTTTGGGGGACGAGTAAAAACCCTTCACCCAGCTGTTTTTGGAGGTATTTTGTACCGCCGCGACGACTCAGGTGACTTGGCACAAGCTGCCCAATTCAAGATTCCTGCCATTGATTTGGTGGTGGTGGATTTGTATCCGTTTGAAGAAACGGTGGCTTCAGGAGCGAGCGATGAAGACATTATTGAAAAAATTGATATTGGAGGTATTTCGTTGATTCGGGCAGGAGCCAAAAACTTTCAAGACTCCCTCATCGTATCATCACGCAATCAGTATGCCGATATTTTAGGTATTTTGACCGAAAAAGGGTGTGCTACTGAGCTTTCTGACCGCCGTCGGTATGCGCAAGAAGCCTTTGCCACTACCAGCCATTACGATACGGCTATCAATCAGTGGTTTACAGCCCCCCAACCCCCAATGGGGGAGTTATCTTATGCCCCCTTTGGGGGTAAGGGGGCTACACTCCGTTACGGCGAAAACCCGCATCAAGCCGCTACCTTCTACGGTGATTTGGAGGCTATGTTTGACAAACTGCACGGCAAAGAACTCTCTTACAACAACTTAGTGGACGTAGATGCCTGCGTTTCGTTGATTGATGAATTTGGGACAAAACCTACCTTCGCCATCATCAAACACACCAATGCCTGCGGAGTAGCCTCGGCAACGACTGCCAAAGAAGCCTACCTGACGGCCTTGGCCTGCGATCCAGTTTCTGCTTTTGGAGGGGTTGTGATTACCAATACAACCGTTGATTTGGCAACCGCCGAAGAGTTGAACAAATTGTTCATGGAAATTTTGATTGCTCCAGCTTACGAACCAGAAGCCTTGACGTTATTGCAATCGAAGAAAAACCGCATTTTGCTTCGACGCAAAAACATAGAACTTCCTACCAAGATGTTTAAAACTATCTTGAACGGGGTTTTAGAACAAGACAAAGACTTGGTAGTAGAAGAAGGCGACCAATTTAAAACGGTAACTATCAAAGCACCTACCGAATCGGAAGTAAAAGCCTTAGAATTTGCCTTGAAAGTGTGTAAACACACCAAATCAAACACGATTGTTTTTGCCAACGAAAACCAACTCATCGCCAGTGGAACGGGGCAAACCTCACGCGTGGATGCGCTTCGACAGGCCATTGACAAGGCCAAAGCTTTTGGTTTTGAATTGAAAGGTGCGGCAATGGCTTCGGATGCTTTCTTTCCTTTTGCCGATTGTGTAGAACTTGCCCATCAGGTAGGCGTCACTGCCGTTGTTCAACCTGGCGGCTCGATTCGCGACCAAGATTCCATTGACTTCTGCAATGCCAACGGCATGGCCATGGTCACCACAGGTGTACGTCACTTTAAGCATTAATCGAATTCCAAATTGATGGTCGGTTTTGAACTGACTGTCAATTTTGTTTTATAACAACAAGCCGCTTTCGGGTGGCTTTTTTTGTACCTTGTTTGCGCGGAGGTTGTATAGATTCTCGCAGTGCATTGCTTTACTCATTAAAAATGATTTTGACATTTATGAAACCTGTTTTCCTTTTCTTCATTTTATTTTCGGCTATGGCTTTTGCCCAAACTTCCCCCCTGCGGGTAGAGCAGCTTCGGGTTGAGTACAAAACAAATCCTGTGGGCATTGACGTCATTTTACCCCGTTTTAGCTGGAAATTGGTTTCTTCGGTGCGCAATACCATGCAAAAGTCGTATCAGATTCAGGTAGCGAAGGATGAAAAGTTTTCTAAAAAATCAGTCGTTTGGGCTTCAAGTGACGTAGTTTCAGACGCGTCTCATTTGGTAGATTATCAAGGTTCCAACCTTCAGGCACGTCAACGATATTTTTGGAAAGTAAAAGTCACTGATAATTTCGGCAACGTAGCAGAGTCAGCGGTGAATTTCTTTGAAATGGGGCTTTTAGCCGCTTCCGATTGGCAAGCAAAATGGATTGAACCCGAAAAACCCGGTTTTGACCCCAAAAAACAGCAACCTGCTCCACTGATTAGAAAAGAGTTTACCACTAAGCCCAAAGGCAAAATTGCTTCGGCGCGACTATACGTCACAAGTCGCGGACTGAACGAAATGTACATCAACGGGCAACGAGTGGGTAAAGACGTCCTTTCGCCTGGTTGGACTGCTTATCAGGCACGGATTCAGTA
>JBGAUP010000308.1:0-6576 GCA_044228585.1 Runella sp.
AGGCCAAAGCAGGTTTTTACGATTATCCCGACGGAGGGCAAAAACACCTATGGGCGGGCTTGGCGGAGTTATTTCCCGTCACTTCTACTCAGCCCAGTTTAGAAGAAGTCAAAACCCGATTACTATATCGTCAAGCCCTTGAGACGGTTCGCTGTTACGAAGAAGGCGTCATTCGTACCAAATTAGACGCTGATTTGGGGGCTATTTTGGCGTGGGGCTTTCCGCCTTATACGGGTGGTACACTGTCGTTCGTGGATTTTGTGGGAATTGAAAAATTTGTGTCTGAGTGCGACCGTTTGGCCGATACCTACGGCGAGCGCTTCCGACCTACCCAAAAACTGCGCGACATGGCTGCGGCTGGAGAAGGTTTTTTCACTAAGTCCACGTAGTCTTATGAAAACTGCCGTTCTTCTGGTGTTGATGCTTTTCATAGGGGCGTGGGCGTTTCTTGACGTAGCTGCCCCTAATACTGACTGGCCTGAGTACAACGGTGATGCTGCCCGCAGCCATTATTCTCCTCTCAATCAAATCAATGCGCAAAACGTTGCTCAACTCAAGGTCGCATGGGTCTATGCTTCTGGTGGAGCCGATACGGTTTTTAACCGTACCCAAATGCAGTGCAATCCCATCATCATTGACGGAATTTTATACGGAGTTTCGGCCAATACGCAAGCTTTTGCCCTGGATGCGGTTACGGGAAAACAACTTTGGAAGTCTGCCATCTCAGAGACAGAAGGAACGACAAGCCGAGGGGTAACGTACTGGAGTGACGGAGTCCAAAAGACCATTTTTTTAGGAGCGGGTAAATGGTTGTATGCTTTTGATGCCTTGACGGGGAAAACCGTAGCTTCTTTTGGACAAAATGGTCGTATCAACCTCAAAGAAGGACTCGAACGCCCCAATGCTGACGAGTACGTAAGTGCTAATACGCCCAATACAATTTACAAAAACCTAATTATCGTAGGCGTTCGCGTATCTGAAAGTGAGTCGGCCTTGTTGGGAGACATCCGAGCGTACGATACCAGAACGGGGAAACGCGTTTGGACGTTTCGTACCATTCCGTCAGCGGGGGAATTTGGAGCGGCTACTTGGCCTGCCCATGCTCGTCAAAATACGGGTGGGGCAAACAATTGGGCAGGAATGGCCATTGACCGCGAGCGAGGGATTGTCTATGCACCAACGGGGTCGGCAGCGTACGATTTTTTTGGGGGCAATCGCAGAGGAGACAACCTGTTTGCCAACTGTCTCTTGGCTTTAGATGCCAATACGGGTAAGCGTTTATGGCATTATCAACTCGTTCGTCACGATATTTGGGACCGCGACCCACCCGCGCCGCCCAATTTGGTGACGCTGGTACAGAAAGGCCCCGACGGTCGGACGCGGGAAATAGACGCCGTGGCACAGATTACCAAGCAAGGCTATATTTTTGTGTTCGACCGCGTTACGGGAAAACCACTGTTCCCCATCGAAAACCGAAAATTTACCTACGATGCTGTGGCGGGGGAATTTCCTGCGGCTTCGCAACCTATTCCGCTTAAACCTACTTATTTTTCGCGGCAAAGTTTTACGGAAAAAGACCTCAACTCGTTTGTGGCCGACCGTGATTCGCTCGTTGGCTTGATTCGGAAAGCCCGTACTGGAAGCGCGTATATTCCCATTGGGAAAGAAACGACCATTTTCTTCCCGGGTACAGATGGGGGTGGGCAGTGGGGGGGAGCGGCTACCGACCCACAGGGAGTGATGTACATTCCTTCCAAAGAAATCCCTGTTTTTACGTCGTTGGTTACCAAAAAGCAGGAGACTTCGGGGGGGCTTGTGACTGGGGTTCAACTTTATAAACAAAATTGTGCTGCTTGCCACGGAAATGACCTTCGCGGCAACCATGATGGTTCGTATCCGTCTTTGGTCAATATCAATCAACGTCTTTCGCCCGATGCAGTAGAAAAATTACTTCCCAAAGGCCGTGGGATGATGCCTCCTTTTACGCAACTTTCAGGGGCTGAACGAAAAGCCATTTTGGATTTTTTGTTTCAAAAAGAGTTGGATAAGACAGTGGTCAGTACCAAAAAAAGAGGAGTACCCTATCAGCACACGGGTTACAACCGTTGGTACGACCGCAACGGCTACCCTATCAGTCAGCCACCGTGGGGGACGCTGACGGCGACCGACCTCAATACGGGAGAACGCCTTTGGCAAGTACCTTTGGGTGAATATCCTGAATTGACGGCCAAAGGAATTCCAGTGACAGGTACGGACAACTACGGTGGCTCGCTCGTTACGGAGAGTGGTTTGCTGTTTATTGCCGCTACGCGCGACGAACGTTTGCGAGTTTTTGACAAAAAGACGGGTAAGCAATTGTGGGAAACCCAACTTCCTGCGGCGGGTTATGCTTCACCGAGTACGTATTCAGTAGGTGGAAAACAATACGTAGTCATTGCTTGTGGTGGAGGAAAACTCAAAACCAAGTCGGGTGATAAATACGTGGCGTTTGCATTACCGTAAGGTATTTTTGTATTTATTTACGTCCCAAACTCTTAATTCATCATTCATAACTCGTAATTCATTCTTTTTTATGACTCCTTCTCCTTTTTTGGGCGAACTGCTGGGTACGCTCGTTTTAATTTTGCTCGGTAATGGCGTAGTAGCCAATGTTGTACTGAAAGATACCAAAGGTCACAACGGTGGCTGGATTGTCATTACCGCAGGTTGGGCTTTTGCCGTGACAATAGGGGTTTTTGTTTCAAAAGCCTTTGGTGGGTACGATGCTCACCTGAATCCTGCCGTCACTATCGGAATGGCCGTAGCACAAAACGAGTACAGCAAAGTAGTAGATTATATCGGTGCTCAGATGATTGGGGCGTTTTTGGGAGCTACTTTGGTGTGGTTGTATCACTTGCCACAATATGCCAAAACCGAAGATAAAGGGGCAAAACTGGCCACTTTTGCTACCGATCCTGCCATTCGGGCATCAGGCTCTAATTTTTTCAGCGAAGTCATCGGAACAATCGTATTATTGATCGGAATCAAAGGCATTGGGGCCGTTACCACAGGTCTTGGGCCATTTGCCGTCGGGATTTTGGTGTGGGCGATTGGACTTTCGCTGGGCGGAACTACGGGCTACGCCATCAACCCCGCACGTGATTTAGGCCCTCGACTTGCACACGCACTTTTGCCTATTGCTGGCAAAGGAGATTCTGACTGGAAATATGCCTGGGTACCCGTAGCTGGTCCTGTTACAGGGGCAATTATTGCTGGGCTTTTGTTTTTGTGAAAAATCACGCAAAGGCACAGAGAATCAGTACTTTTCTTTGCTGTTCTGCGCCTTTGCGTGACTCAACTTTACTTCTCAAACTTTAGTTTAAAGACCCCCCCCGACAAGACAATTTCGTCTTTGTCATCCAGTTTTTTATAGCCTCGGCCTTCGGGGTCAATATCGGAGTCATAGCCCGTGGCACTGGTGAATACTTTATCTTCGAGTTTGCTTTTTAATCGTCCTAAACCACCGATGGCGGTGGCTGAGGTTTTTTCTTTGAAATGAGTGCCATCAAGCGTACAAGAAAATTTGCCTTCCAAAAACCCACCATCTGCCTTTGTTACTTCAATTTCACCTCCGTTTTCACGGCGAGATTTTCCTACGTGGTATTCCATCCGAGGCGATTTGGTTTCTTCCACGTATTTTACGTAGGCTACCCCCTTGTATTTGCCTTCTGCTATAATAGGTTGGAGCGTTTTTTCTCCATTAAACTCCTCATCTACAATTTTGTATAATCCAACTTCGGGCGTATCGCTATTACTCCAAGTAGCAAACCAAAAACGCAATGATTTGTCGGGGCTGACGGCATTGGCTGTGATGTACCACACATTGCCCATGCGGATACGACGCGGGGCGGTCTTATATTCCTTGCCATTTACTTGTACACTCAAGCTGTTGTCGTTGGAAACTTGAGCTTCGACTCCTCGACTCATCACGCCCAACAAGAGCATAATCGCTAACTTTTTCATATCAGTATTGATGGTTTTAAAGTGAGAACTTCAAAGTTGGAAAGTTACCATATTTCTCAAATAATTGTTCTGAATCGTAGTTGAATTTTATGGAATGTTACTGAACGGTCTGATACCTGAATCGTTTATTGGCATAGCCACGATTCTCTCGTATCTTTGGGGTTTAAAATAACTAAAAATCAATGAAATACTTCGTTATTACGTGTTTTAGTAGCTTTTTCTTACTCCTTCAAGCTTGTAGTTTTTCTTCCGAAGATATGCTTGAAAAAGGCAAAAGCTTAATGAAAGAGGGAAAATTTAGAGAGGCTCTTACCTACCTTAACAAAGCGATTGAAGGAGATAACAACAATTATGAGGCACTCAATGCGCGTGGGGTGGTATATTATGAATTGAAAGAGTTTACAAATGCGCTGCTTGATTATGAACAAGCACTCAAAATAAAACCAGACTACTATCGCCCCTATTACAACCGTGCACTGTTGAAAGTAGCGCAAAACGACGGGCAAGGAGCGCTGAAAGACTATGCCGAAGCGATTCGACTTGACCCTCGCAATGCCGAGATTTTCGTCAATCGAGGACAACTATTGGCGGCACTGGGACAAGCCGATGCGGCTCTTCGGGACTTTGACCAAGCCGTAAGTCTTGATGAAACCAACGCCCTGGCGTGGTACAATCGGGGAAATGTGCTATTTCAGCGAGAGGAGTTTCCGCGGGCTATCGAAAATTTTGAAAAAGCGGTCAAAGCCGATACCAAATTTAGTAAAGCATTTCACGCTCTGGGTATTGCTCAACTAATGCAACAACAAAAAGAGGTAGGATGCCTAAATCTCAAGCAAGCCGAAAAACTTGGCTATCCTTCGGCGAAGGTGGCTTTAGAACAATATTGTAATTAGAGTAGGCTTATTGATATATTTTTTTGCCTTTGTTGAGCCAAACACCCCACACTTTGTTGTAGGCGTGGATTTCTTCGGTTATCCCTTTTTTATTTACTACGTTGTGGCCTTGGTTTTTCCACTCAAAAAGCCCCCCGTAGAGATTTTTGACATTGGTAAAGCCTTGTTTTAATAATTTTTCGGCAACTTTCTCGCTTCGGTATCCTACCGAACAGTAAACAATAATAGGTTGATTCTTAGGGAGTTTGTCAAGTGGGGTTAAGTCGAGCTGCTCATAACCCACCCATACTGCATTGGGGAGGTGACTGACTTCGTACTCACGTTTTTCGCGGGCGTCAACCCAGAGGGTGTTTTTGGGGAGATTTTTGGTAAGTTCGACTACACTTACTTCGGGTACAGAATGGGCCAAAAGGGTTTTTAAGAGCAGATCGTACGAAGTACTTTCTACCCGTCGGGATTGAGCATGTGTGAAATTAAACATAATCAGGAAAAAAAGAGGAGGCGACAAAAACCGTACTTTCATGGCTTTGAAGGGAGCTGATTCACAATTCTTTGCAAAGGAAACGGTTTCTTCTTTCAAGGTCTGTAACAGATGTCACAAAGACAATATAGATAAAAGGACACAAGTAAATATCTTCAATAACTACTATCGTCCAGTTTTACTTTTCCTCTAAAAGTCCAAAAAACAAACGTAGTATAAGTAGCCACCAATGGTACACCTATGGCTGCGATAGTAAGCAGAATTTTAATTGTTTTGGTCGTAGAAGCTCCGTTATAAACAGTTATGTTGAGGTGTGGGTCGAGTGATGAAAGAACGATATTGGGGTAAAGCCCTACAGCCACCAATACCATTAGAATAGCGGCTACTGTGGCCGATGAAACAAAAGCCAACCGATATTTGTGCTTGGATATTTGGCGGGTGATACTGGCTACCGCAAGTACCGCCAACAGCGGAAATCCAAACATATAAGGTACTTCTTTGTAACGAGCTACCATGTGTGGTACATACAACAACGTAACAATTGAACTAAGGGCAAACATCAGTACAAAGAAAATAGTGGTGTTTTTTACTAAAATGGTGAGCTTGGCGTGCAGGCGATTTTCGGTTTTCATCACTAAATAAATAGCCCCGTGCATCATAAATAACGACAATGCCGTAACCGAAATAAGCAATGAATAAGGATTGAAGAAGTCAAGTAGTGTACCTTGATAGTTATAGTTTTTATCAATAGGAATGCCCTGAATGACATTTCCCAGAACCAAACCAAGCGATAAAGCAATCAATATTGATGACGCACTATAACTAATATCCCATAATTTGTGCCACCACGCCATAGGTTCTTTGGAACGAAATTCGATGGAAATAGCCCGAAAAATGAGCATAACCAAAAATACCATAAATAATTCATAGAAAGCCGAAAAGACCGTAGCATACACTACTGGAAATCCCGCAAATAATGCCCCTCCTCCAATCACTAACCATACTTCGTTTCCGTCCCAAACTGGGCCAATGGCATTGAGGGCAATACGACGACTTTCTTCTTTTTTGAAAAATAAATGTAAAGCCCCTGCTCCCAAATCAAAGCCGTCTAAAATGGCATAACCGCTAAAAACACCTCCTACTACAAGAAACCACCAAGTAGGTAAGTCTATCCCCAAAATTGTTTCCATCAGGATGCTT
>JBGAUP010000309.1:0-6526 GCA_044228585.1 Runella sp.
GTGAAAACCGAAAGCTATCGAGTTGGGCATTGAGTTGCGTCACATCAACGACCAAATCTCCTGAATTGAAAAGAAGTTCGGTATTTTGAACTCCTATTGTTTTTAGGGCGACAAAAGGCTCATTGAGGTATAATTGCTGTCCTTCCACCTCAATTTTGCCAATTTTTGCACTGGTTTTTAGTTTCTGCACTTCATCCACATAAGTTACTTCGTAATTATCAAAACGAAGGTCTCCCAGTTTCAAATCCAACGAGTCGGCAGGAGGCGTCAACGTATCAAACGAAGCCGTAGGCCGACGAAGCGGGGCATACATCCTCACCGAACCCTTCCCTTTGTTGAATACTGCATTGGCTAAATGATAGCGATTGACCATAGGATCGAAGGCCGAAAACTGCACGCGAGCATCCTCCATCCATACATCGGCATCAGTACCGATGATTGCATCCTGATACGTAAGTTTTACATGGTGTAATTGAACCGCATCAAGACGCATTTCCCACGGGGCAGCGTTTGTATCAGGCGGCGTATCCGACGAAAACGCATCAATAATAAAAGCGAAGTTGAAAGTAGTATCGGGTAAAGTACGATGCGCTTTGAGCCGAATATTGTCCAACTGAACGCCATTGATTCCAATACGATTTTGCAATAGCCCCCAAACGTCCATATCAACGCGAAGCCTCTCTCCTGCCAACAAAGTGTCCCGTTGGCGATCTTCCAAGTAAACGCCTCGTAACTCTATCCAATCGGGCAACTCAAATCGAGCTTGTGCTATATCAACCCGAACCTGAAGCTTTTGGCGTAGATACGATACCACCTGTTGGGTCAGCCAATCTTGCCCTGCAGTAGTTTGTAACCAAACCACTGCAACTCCTAAGATGAGCAACAACCCAATCAGGCTTAGAAATATAACATTGCCAAGTTTTCTCAAATCGGTGTGTATTCGCTTAAAACAGACACTTTTTATGGCATCTTTTTTATCTAACAAAGGTATCCTCGGGCAACTTAACGTTAAAATCCATCGTCGTTGTCACCTTTACACTTTTTTTGTCAATACTACTTACAAAAATCGTTTCAGAGGGATACGAGATACCAAAGGTTGACTTTTCGTATTTGGCATGGTCGCGGGTTTGAATTTCTTTGGTTGGAAGTGTTAAACGTTCTCTTACTAACAACCCACTTACTTCGTCAAAAAACAAGTTATACTTTATGCCTTTTCCTTCCAATTCGACCTGATAGGCTGGCTTATTATTGATTTGCTCTTTGCCAACCACCGTTGCGATGTACCCTTTTTGGGCGTAATCGTCGAATGGAGCTAAAAAATCTCTCAATTCTCGACGCATATTTTCCCGTTCTTTTTCGCTCAGGTCACTGGTTTGATACTGAGTCACTTTGTCACGGCTACCAAGCGGAATTTTGAGCCAGCCATCCGTACCTTTGATACCATAGATAAAATCGCGCTTCATAATGGTGCGTGTTTTTGACAAGGATTGCAAAGGCAACGACGCTTTCACATCTAAGTCGTAGTCATTCGCCGAGCCCGCTCGATAGGTTTGTTTGATAACATAAGTCTGAACAGAATCCCAGAGTGCCCGCCCGCCCGTGGCGGCATAATATTTATTAAAAATACTATCGGCAGTCACGGTAACTGTCTGCGCATATAGTCTTGCTTGTGCCATCACGGCCACTAATACTAATAAGGTTTTTATGATTTTTTTCATCGGTAAAATGATTTTTGGATGAATAACTCCAAAAATAACGGTTTTATGATTAAGAAATACTGAAAAAAATCATGCCAAACAAAAAAGCCCCTTTCGGGGCTGGAAGGTTATTCTTAAAAAATACCTTCTATTATTCTTGGAAACCAATAAAGCATTTTAGCTACGGTACATGACAGCCTTTACTGCATCAATCGTACGTTTTACGCTTGGCAAAGCCGCTTCTACTAAGGTAGGAGCATAGGGCAATGAAACATCCATACTATTGACCCGAATGACGGGGGCATCCAAATAATCGAATGCTTTGCGCTGAATCATGTAGGTCAATTCGGTCGCAATCGAAGACAATGGCCATGCTTCTTCAACCACTACACAGCGATTGGTTTTCTTTACTGAATTAATAACCGTATCGTAATCAATCGGGCGAACAGTCCGCAAGTCAATCAATTCGGCATTAATTCCCATTTTTGCCAATTCTTCAATGGCTGGATTGACCACGCGTGGAATCATTTTTCCAAAAGAAACAATGGTTACATCCGTACCTGCTTTCTTCACTTCAGCTTTGCCCAATGGAATGATATATTCTTCCTCAGGCACTTCGCCTTTATCACCATACATCAACTCTGACTCCATAAAGATAACGGGGTCGTTGTCGCGAATAGAAGCTTTCAATAAACCTTTGGCATCGTATGGATTGGCTGGTACAACCACTTTCAAACCTGGCGTATTGGCATACCAATTTTCAAAATTTTGCGAGTGTTGTGCTCCCAACTGTCCTGCATTTCCAGTAGGGCCACGAAACACAATAGGGCAACCGTACTGTCCTGCCGACATCGAAAGAATTTTAGCCGCTGAGTTAATCACTTGATCAATAGCCACTAACGAGAAGTTAAAAGTCATAAACTCCACAACAGGGCGTAAGCCGTTAATCCCCGCTCCTACTGCAATACCTGCAAAACCCAATTCAGCAATAGGCGTATCAATCACCCGTTCGGGGCCAAACTCATCCAACATTCCTTGGCTGACTTTGTAGGCACCATTGTATTCGGCTACTTCTTCACCCATCAAAACTACGCTTGGGTCACGGCGCATTTCTTCACTAAGGGCTTCTCGTAAAGCTTCACGGAAAAGTATTTGTCTCATTTTGTGTGTAAAATTCAGATTTGGGGGTTGAAAACGGGCGTAAAAATAGAGATTTTTTCGGAAATCCACCGCGATTATCAACCTCTTCGCTGGTAATCCTCCCCATTTTTTTATGATTAAGCCAGAATTGGACCACGTTTATAGCTGCGCATCAAACCCAACAACTGTAGAATAGATTTTAGAGGATAATAGCCCCAAAATAAAAAAATTTAAAAAAAATTACTGAGCGAGTGGTAAAAAAAGACAGGAAATGAGTTTATATAGTAGAAAATTGGCACAAACACGTTAAGTTTGTGATTCAAAACCTAACTATACACATCCACTTTTAACCTCATAAAAAATGAGAAAAGTTATTTTATTTTCCTTATCGGTACTTCTGTTTGCTTCGTGCAACAAAAAGCAGTTGGCTCAGTTAAACAAAGAAAAAGCTGAACTTCAAGCTTTACTGGATAAAAACAAAGCTGATTGTGATGCCTTAACCGCTAAACTCAACAATGACATTAGCGACCTAAGAAACCAAATCAAATTGAAGGATGGTGACATTACTAACGAACGGGCAAAATTGAAAGCTCTCGAAGATGAATTGGCGTACTTGAAACGTACCAATACCAACCTTCTTGACCGTCTTTCAGATTTGTCAATCGTGAGTAAAGACGGAGCCGAGAGTATCAAAAAATCATTGGATGCCCTCAACCGCCAAAGCTCGTACATCCAAGACTTGAACTCTAACTTACGTCGCAAAGATTCACTCAACTTAGCTTTGGTGATGAGTTTGAAGCGCTCGTTGGACAATGTCAACGACGAAGATGTAAACATCGAAGTGAAAAAAGGGGTAGTGTATATCTCTCTTTCCGACAAAATGTTGTTTAAATATGGCAGCTATGAAATCACTCCTCAAGCTGAAACGGTGTTGAGCAAAATCGCCAAAGTAGTCAATGACCGTAAGGATTTTGATATCTTGGTAGAAGGCCACACCGATAGCATGCCATACAACAGCGCATCGGTATTAGAAGACAACTGGGATTTGAGCGCCAAACGTGCTACTTCAGTAGTACGTACTCTCCAAAAGAAATACAGCGTAGCTCCTGAACGCATGACTGCCGGTGGTCGTGGCGAATATGTACCAAAAGTCGCCAATGATAACAGTAAAAATCGCAGTGTCAACCGCCGTACGGAAATCGTTATTTTGCCAAAATTGGATCAGTTCTTCCAATTGTTTGAAGGCGGAAAATAGTTCTAATTCTATATAAGAATAAAAAAAGAGCGATGTCTTTCGGGGCATCGCTCTTTTTTTGTCGGAATTGCATAACTTCGTGAGCATTTTTCGTTAAAATACTGTTTACCTATCATATCCCTCAGAATAGGTCTGTTCTGATAAATTAATTCCCTTTGGGGCGGGGGCTATATATTTCCATGAAACATTTCCGTAACCTTACCTTAGTCGTTGTTTGTGTTTTTGGATTAGGATTCTTCGCCTTTCGCAACGACGAACGCTTTTTTGAAATTGCCCGTAACTTAGACATTTATGCTACGTTGTTCAAAGAGCTGAACCGCTACTACGTGGACGAAATCAATCCCAACCGCCTGACCAAAATGAGCATCGAATCTATGCTCAAAAATCTTGACCCTTATACCAATTTCTACGCCGAAGACGAAATCGAGGACTACCGTACCATGACTACGGGGCAGTACACGGGCATTGGTGCCGTAATTACTACTAACAAAGGTAAAAACATCATTTATTCCATTTTGGAAGACTCACCTGCCGCAAAATCAGGATTGCACATTGGAGACGAAATTATCAAAATTGACGGTGTTGACTTAACAACGCGCAAAGATGCGAATCCTGATAAGCTGATGAAAGGACAAGCCAACTCCGTAGTAAAATTAGCAGTAAGGCGGGTAGGTAGCAAAGACCCTATCGAAGTAAGTGTTACGCGTGAATTTGTAAAAACGGGCAATGTGCCTTATTACGGGATGTTGAGCGACGAGGTAGGATATATTGACCTCAAAGATTTTAACCAAACCGCCGCCCGCGAAGTAAAAACTGCCCTGGTAGAACTCAAAGGGAAAGGCATGAAAAAGCTTGTGTTGGATGTCCGCGAAAACCCAGGAGGGTTGCTCGACCAAGCCGTTTTGATCTGTAACCTGTTTATCCCCAAAGATGCCGAAGTGGTATCGAATCGTGGAAAAGTAACTGAGTGGAATAAGACCTACACAGCTCCCATGGCCCCCGTAGATACCGAAATCCCCTTGGTAGTATTGGTCAACGGACGTAGTGCCTCCGCCTCCGAGATTGTATCAGGCGTCATCCAAGATTACGACCGTGGCGTATTGATTGGACAGCGCACTTACGGAAAAGGACTCGTTCAAACCACCCGCGACTTATCGTACAACACCAAACTGAAGGTAACCGTTGCCAAATATTACATTCCGAGTGGTCGCTGTATTCAGGCCATTGATTATAGTCACCGTAATGCTGACGGTAGCGTGGGCAAAGTACCCGATTCGCTCAAAGTGGCTTTCAAAACCCGCAATGGTCGCGTGGTGTATGATGGCGGCGGGGTAGAGCCCGACGTAGCTACCGAACTGGTTAATCGTACCCCCATCATCAATAGTCTTAATTCAAAAGGGCTTATTTTTGATTACGCACTTCAATACCGTGCAAACCACCCAACCATCAAAACGGCCAAAGAATTTGAACTAAGCGACGCCGATTATCAAGCTTTTGTGACATGGCTAAAAGATAAAGAATACGATTATACTACCCAAGTAGAAAAAGACCTTGGCGAACTCGAAGCATCGGCGAAAAAAGAGAAATATTTTGACGTTATCCAAGAACAACTCAAGGCCCTCAAAACCAAACTTACCCACAGCAAAGATACCGACTTGATGATGTTCAAAAAAGACATCAAACAAATGCTGGAGCGCGAGATTGTATCGCACTATTATCTCCAAAAAGGCGAACGTGAATTCGTCTTCCGTACCGACGCCGAGGTAAAAGCCGCTTTGGATTTGTTTAAAGATATGCCCCGCTACGAAAAAATCCTGAAAGGACAGAAATAATGTAACATGCTCTACTTTTGGTATCGGGCTTTTTGGATTCTCATTGCCAGAAATTTTCAAAAATCACTTGATGTTGAAAGTGAGTTTGTTCAAACCTTTCGGGTAGGATTATTTGATTGTGAAGGATTCAGAATCATGTCAGCGTTCAAATACGCCAACTACCTTGATTATAACCGTTGGGAATTTGTAGTCAGAACATCCCTTTTTAGAGAAGTTTACCTCAAGGGATGTTCTACTGCTATTGGGTCCCAAAAAATTATTTATCGCAAACCTCTCAAAATCTGGTCAAAATTTACACTTCGTCTGCAAACCGTAGGTTGGGATGACAAATGGGTATATAACATACAGCAGTTTGAACAAGCGTCTGAAATCAAAGCCATCTGTATCTCTCGCTCGTTGATTTGGAAAAAAGATAAGCCCCAAATTCTGAGCGAAATCTTAGTCAATATAGGAGTAAAAAACCTTGAGAAACAGCCTCCTGAATGGATTAAGGCTATTTTTTCTAATGACATTCAAGTCATTGATACGAAAGTATAATTTGATAATGGTCGCGCTTCACGTCACAATTTTCGGCCTATTTCCTACATTTGCACTTTCTTTAT
>JBGAUP010000310.1:0-6458 GCA_044228585.1 Runella sp.
TCTCATATTTTTAAAGGTTTGATGTTGGCTAAAGCACAATTGTTGGAAGGCCAAACACCTCAGATAGTCAAAGGATTGATAAATGCGCATTTTGCCGAAGAACCTGCCTTCCGTTTAGAATATTTTGAGATTGTGAATGTACATTCTCTTCAATCCGCACAAGAGCTACAACCTGCTGGGCAAACAGCCCTGTGCATCGCTGCTTTTTTGGGGAATGTCCGTTTGATTGATAATGTGGTTTTTTAGCGTGAACTTTGCCCACCGTTTATAGGTTTTAGGAGTGCCGTTTTCTTGGATAATAGCCCACTTCTAACTGATAAATTTTTTGAAAAATGTTTGTTACGATATTCAAATCCAAAATCCACCGCGTTAAGGTTACGCAAGCTGAACTCAACTATGTAGGTAGTATCACGATAGACGAAGCCCTCATGGAAGCCGCAGGAATTCTCGAAAATGAGCAAGTTCACGTCGTCAATAATAACAATGGAGAACGTCTTATTACGTATGTTATTAAGGGTGAACGAGATACGGGGATTATTTGTCTGAATGGGGCTGCTGCTCGTAAGGCCCAGGTCGGCGATGTGGTCATCATTATTTCGTACGGAATGATGACAGAAGAAGAAGCCAAAACATTCAAACCCAAAGTCGTATTTCCTGACGAAAATAATCGAATTGTGCAATAGTCAATGTGGGGCCGTGAAAACTATGAAAAATATCCTCAAATACCTGCTTTCTCTTGCCATTGCGGGAGGATTGATGTGGTATGTTTTTAAAGACATGGATTTGGCCGCGATGTGGGCTAAATTTCAAAATGCCAATCACAGTTGGTTAATTTTGGTCACTATTTTCACCCTTATTGCAGCTTGGAGTCGCGCTTACCGTTGGAATATGCTGCTTGAACCCGTTGGCTATCGCCCCTCTGCTTTTGATTCAACGGTAGCTGTTTTTACGGGGTATTTTGCCAATCAACT
Source organism: Runella sp. (assembly GCA_044228585.1). Taxonomy (GTDB): domain Bacteria; phylum Bacteroidota; class Bacteroidia; order Cytophagales; family Spirosomataceae; genus Runella. The sequence continues at coordinate 972 of JBGAUP010000310.1, forward strand.
GATTCCGCGTGCAGGTGAGGTGACGCGCTGTGGTACACTCAACCGCCTCGAAAAAGTTCCTGTCAATGTCAGTTTTGGAACGGTCGTTGCCGAGCGGGTTTTTGATGTGATAAGCCTCCTATTTTTGATTGGACTCGCGTTTGTGCTTGAATTTGGTCGCTTGAGTGATTTTTTCATGGCGCTTTTTGGCGAAAAACTGGGTTTAGGACAAGGTAACGGTAATAGTCAAATAGTCTTTCTGGGGAGTTTGGCCGTATTAGGAATAGGTTTTTTAGGAGTAGTGTGGTGGTTTTACCGAAAAAATGCCGAACGCCTGCGTCAGAATACGCTCTTTGCCAAAATAGAAGGATTTGTACTGGGTTTAGTAGATGGTCTTTTGAGTGTTCGTAAACTACGTAATCCGTGGGCGTTTGTATTTCACACCGCTCTGATTTGGAGTATGTACTTTCTCAGCTCTTACGTTTGCTTTTTTGTGCTACCTGAATCCTCTAACCTCACTTTATTGGCAGGGCTTACTGTGTTGATAATGGGTGGTTTGGGCATGTCGGCACCCGTACAGGGAGGTATCGGTCCCTATCATATTTTGGTGAGTAGTGCGTTGGTTTTGTACGGATTATCCAAAGAAAATGGATTAGCGTTGGCCACGTATATCCACGGTACACAAATGATTCTGATGTTGATTTTAGGCGGAATTTCTTTTATCATCACGCTCGTAAAAAGCCCTAAAACTGTAGCAGAGTCGTAATGGGTCAATTTGAAAATAAGGTAATTTGAAAATTGGTTTGGGACTAAGTAAATATGCAAAATTGATTTTAGGTGGTTCGCCGCTACGATAGATTTTATTGGCTATCAACCACTTTAAATCTGCGTAGTTACTTAATGCTTATATTTTCAAATTACCGAATTGGCTCATTTATTCTGCTGCATCCTCATTTTCTGTGTCATTTTTACGTAACTATCTTATGTCTAACACCGCCGACAAAATTTTATCGTGGGAAGCTGGGGCCGAAACGGCACGCGCTTGGCAAGCCGAAGGAAAGAAAATTGTTTTTACCAATGGTTGCTTTGATATTGTCCACTTAGGCCACATTGATTATTTAGAAAAAGCTCGTGCTTTGGGCGATAAGCTCGTTTTGGGACTCAATACCGACGCTTCGGTAAGTAAGTTAAAAGGGCCTTTGCGGCCTGTAGTCAACGAGTATGCACGTGCGCGACTGATGGCAGCATTGTCGTTTGTAGATGCTGTCATTTTGTTTGGTGAACCCACTCCTTTGGAGCTAATTCAGACAATTTGTCCTGATATTTTGGTCAAAGGTGATGATTATACGGTTGATAATATCGTTGGCGCGGATTTTGTCGTTGGAAGGGGAGGAGCAGTAATAACCGTTCCTTTGGTGAAAGGTTATTCTACAACTTCCTTAATAGAAAAAATAAAAAACAGTTATTGACAGCGATTTTAAGTAGATTTTGCTGATTTTAAGTAGTTTTAGATTCACAAAATGCTATTTTAAAATCTACTAAGTCAACCTAAAATCAACAAAATCTAAACAAATGGGTGGTTTACTTCTTATTGGAATCGTCTTTATGGTCATTGGAATGTTTGTCCAATGGCGTCTGAAAAGCAAATTTACCGAGTACTCACATGTAGGACTCATGAACGGGATGAGTGGGGCTGAAATCGCCTCCCAAATGCTACGCGACAACGGAATTTATGACGTACGCATTACGCAAGTGGAAGGGATGCTTACCGACCACTACAATCCTGCCGACAAAACGGTGAATCTCAGTGCGGATGTTTATCACGGGAGGAGTGTATCATCGGCGGCAGTGGCAGCCCACGAATGCGGTCATGCCGTACAGCATAAAGTAGCTTACGCGCCACTAAAAATGCGTTCAGCCCTCGTACCCGTAGTACAGATTTGTAGTAATATCCTTAACATCTTCAACATGGCGATGATGTTTATCGGAGGTTTTATTTTTTATAATCAAGGAATTGTGAGTACGACCATTTTAACAGTATTGGTAGCGGCCAACTTAGGCGTGACACTCTTTGCCATGATTACGCTTCCCGTCGAATTTGACGCGAGCCGTCGGGCACTGGCATGGGTAGAGCAACGGGGCATAGTAAATCGTAATGAACACGATATGGCGAAAGATGCACTACATTGGGCTGCTATGACTTACGTAGTAGCAGCATTGGGAGCATTGGCTAACCTGTTGTATTATGCAAGTTTATTGTTAGGTCGTCGTAGTGATGACTAAGTCTTTGATGTCAATTGAATATGAATAGAAAAAGCGGCTTCTCGGCCGCTTTTTCTATTCTATAACTTGAACCCATCCTTTGCATTGGATATTCCCAGGAAGGGTCAGTTGGTAGAAGTAAGTACCATTCAAAATTCCTTTTCCCCAATCGTCGGCATAGTTGTCACTGATAAAAACACGCTTTCCCCAACGATTATAAATTTCTAATTGGGAATTGGGAATACCGATGACGAACGAATCATTTTTTCCGTCGCCGTTAGGGGTGATTACGTTTGGAATCTTGTCCAAATTCAGCACTGAAACGGATTGAGTGACCACCGTCTCACAACCACGCGGCGAATACGCCTTCAAGGTAACCTGATAAGTTCCATTTTGATTATAGCTAAGTGCAGTAGGTGTAGCCGTGACCGATTTTACACCATTGCCCAAATCCCATTCATAGCGAGAGGCTCCCGACGTACGATTGACATACTGCACGGTGGTAGGTTGGCCACAGGCGTAAGCAGGAACAGCCTCAAAACTTACACTTTGCGGGCCTCGTTCCACCGTGACCGTAACGGTTTTCTTGGGTTTACAACCATCTGGATAAGTGGCCGTAGCCGTATAGGTAGTAGTCTGTGTAGGGCTTGCAATTGGATTTCTGATGGTAGTGTCCGATAAAGTAGGAGCCACCGACCAGCGAATAACTCCCGCTCCTTGTGCCAATAGCTGCACGCGTTGCCCTGCACAAACGGTGGTGTCAGGCGATAGCCGGAAATCTGGTTTGTTATTGTCAATTCTAACTGTGATACTTTTTTGAGGAAGGCAGCCATCTGCATAAATGCCTGTTACGGTGTAAGTAGTCGTTAGAAGAGGGCGAGCTACTACACGTGTGCCAACAGAATCGCTCAGGCTCAAAGACGGTGACCATCGGTAGCGAGTGGCGCTACCTTGCGCCGTCAAAACTGCACTTTGTCCGCTACATATCGTGGTGTCTTTCAATGCGCTGAAATCAGGTTTGTCATTGTTGACAGTTACTGTTACATTACGTGTGACAGTACAAGCCGAATCGGTAATGGTACGTAGTGGTACGCCAACGTTGCTACAAACCGTAGTGTCACCGCTGGCTTTGGCCTTACTTACCCCTACTTTGATGATTTTAGTAACCACATCCTGTCCCCTGCACACCAATGGATTGAAAGCGCGTAGCGTTACGCGGTATTCGCCAGGTTGAGTAAAAGTGTAAGTGGCTTTCAGAGGGTCACGCGAGATGTTGTTTCCTTGTACATCCCACGTATAGGTTTTGCCACCTTCGCTCGTATTGACAAAATCAAGCGTAAGCGGCGCACAGCCCGAAACTACGCCTTTGGTAGTGCCTTGATAGGGCTCAAAATCGGCCTTGAGACGGTCAATATCGAACTTAAACGCAGCATTGTTACAGTCTGGGTTATTACGATTGACCGACCAAACATTGGGAGTTGAAGGGAAGTTAGCTTGTCGGCATACACAAGTTGCTTGATAAATTACCCCATTTTTGGAAAAACGGCTCGTTCCGCCATCCACGTGATCACCGTCGGTACTGGAAACGGTGCTACCAATAAAAGTACCATAGAGCAACGATTTGGCTCCTTTTTCCAGAATCCCAATGTAAAAATTACTTCCCGTGGTGGTTTGCCGAAAGGCATCGGGGGTAGTGGGTAACCCCAAGGTGCTACTGGTGGGCGTATAGCCATTTCGAGTATTGACCACGCCCATTCGTTTACCAAAAAGGCGGTTGGAGTTAAATCAGGGCGAGCGCGGGATGAACCAAACGTAGTTGAAAATACCGTACGCGAGAGCGTTTTGTCCAAGGCATGAATAAATTGTCCCGCGTTGGTGTTTACATAAGTTCCTGCGGTGGTAGGGTAACGGCCACGCGTCAAACCAAAAACGTGAACATTTTCCTCTTGGTCAATATCTACCAAATAGGCTACATCCGAACTATCCGTTCCTAAATAAGTAAGCTGTTCGAGCTTATCGTTGGTAAATTTGGCCAAAAAGCCATCTTCTACGCCTGAAATGACGCTTTTGAAGGCGCCCGTTTTGGCAGGCAGATTAGCACTGCGCGTCAATCCTGTCACGTAAAGTGCTCCCGAAGGCGCCCATTTGAGCCCATAGGCGGCGTCAGGGGCTGTTCCACCTAAATAAGTACTGGCCATCATTGTTTTGAGGTCAGAACTCAATTTAAAAACCACGGCGTCTTGGCGTCCACCGTATTGAGTGCTAATGGGATTGACGAGCGGGAAATTGGTAGAAGTAGTAGAAGTGGCTACATAAATATCGTCTTTGCCATCTACCACTACTTCGCCCCTAAATTCATCACCGTAGTTGATAAAGCTAAAATCAAAGGTTCGACAATTACCATCGTTGCCATTGCCCCCAACCAGCGTACTTCCAGTCAAAGTCGAACCGCTTGAGTTGAGTTTCAATACAAAAATGTCGCTGCCACTAAAGTACTGAAAGCCTCCAATCGGTTCAACAGGCGTTCCTCCTCCAAAACGGGTTTGATACGCTCCCGCCGTGACTGGAAAGTTTAACGACGACGTAGTTCCAAAGACGACCAATTCATCTTTGCTATTGACAATCATACTGTGTGGAACGTCCACGTCACCACCTCCGATGTAGGTTCCGTACAATAATCGCGTCCCATCAGGACTGAATTTTAACAATCCAATATCCACGTTTCCCCCCGATTGGCGTTGAAAAGCCCCCGCAGTATTTGGGAAAACACCCAAGGAGTGAATTGTCCCGATGGAATATAAATTTCCTTGTTCGTCGTAAGTAGCGGCGTGGCCGAAATTGTTAGCAAATGAACCCGAGAAAGTAGAAAAGACCAACTCAGGGTCAATGGTAAGCGGCTGGCTGCGGTCGTAACCTTTAGGAAAATCGAATGATAAATACTCACCTTCTAAATGATACTGGGTTGCTACTTCACGGGTACGGTTGTTGATTTCTTGGTAAGTATAAGGCTTTAGTTCCTTAAAAGAATTTACCGAAGTCTCGACAGATAATTGATTATCAGTTAGTTTTAAGGATTTACTGCCGTCATAACGGAGTTTTATTTTGGAGACATCCGCATTAGGTGCTACCAAAAACTCGTACTTGAGTGTTTCGCGGAAGGCATACATTTTAAAGTCTATCCCAGGATAAACATTCCGATAAATGATTTCGCCAAAAGTAGGGACATTAGAAGCCCACTGCCGAGAA
>JBGAUP010000311.1:0-6433 GCA_044228585.1 Runella sp.
ACACCCAACCCTCCGAAAACGTATTCCTGATGCCATCGGATTGTATAAACAACCACTCATTCTGACAATTTCAGATAGTGTTTTTTCTGATACGGATGGATTCATCAGCCGAATAGAAGTAAGTGGTTTGCCTACTTGGGCGCAGTATCGTCGGGGAGAAATTAGGGGATTGGCCGATGTCGTGGGAGAATACCTCATTACCGTCCGCGCCTACGATGATGAGGACGCGTCGGTGTCCACTTCTTTTAAAATAACCGTCAATTACCCGACGGTTATTTTTGATTTGATACAAGCTGGAAAACCAGGTCAGCGTTTTTTGCTCAAACGATTGAAGAAAGATGATGTACTGTTAGGGGCGGAACTTCCTCCTTTGCTTAATGTCTATGCCTCGTGCGATGCCGTTTTTGACGCTTTTGATTTGGAACTTTCAGGTTCTTACTTTCAGTCGGTCAAAACGAATCGCTCTCCTTTTTCTCTGTTTGAGGGTGACGGCGGGTTTCCGACCGTGGCAGGCACGTATTTTTTGAAAGGTACGGCCTATTTTCGTAAAGAACTTATCGCTTCTACTATCTATCCATTTGAGATTGTTCCCACCGACCCCATTACAAAACAACCCATTTCAGTGGAAGATTGGGCAGTGTATCCCAATCCAGTGAATGATTTTTTAAACATAAAACTACCCACCAAGGCTAATGCCTATAAACAAATGCAATTGGTGACATTACTGGGGCAGGAGATTTCGGTTACCGAACGTATTATTTTTAAAACGAATTCACTTATTTCTCTCAATTTACGACTACTTAACCTTAATGCGGGGATTTATTTCTTAAAATTGCAAAATGAAGAGGGTACTTGGAAGACTTTTAAGGTGGTGAAACAATAATCAATGAGGTACGACTTACGAACGGTGCGTCGCAGCAGTGGCGATTTAGGATGGTGCTGGCGAATCATCTTACGTTATTTATTCCGAAAAAATATCCTTTTGTCCTTGATTTTAGGACTTTATTTGCCTGCGTTTGCTCAGTCCGACGACCAACAGCGGTACGTAGGTCTTCAATTGCTTAATTTAAGTACCGAGCCCGATTATGGGTCAGATATTATAGCGCAATCGGTTGGTTATGGATGTAACTTGGTGGTAATCACCGTTTATTGGGACGAGGTGTATAAAGAGGCCACTTCTACGCCCGATTGGCGTCAGCCCGACCGTCAGATAGAGCAAATCACGCGTTTGGGGGCAAAAGTAGGCTTACGAATCATGGTAGGGCGTAAAAATGATCGTCTCTCTGGATTTTGGACGGCTAAAGAAACCATGAACGACGATTTGGGGAGACCTTTGTTAGGAGCTTATGGCCGTACTTGCTTTAGCTTTTCCCACGCGCCTACGGTTGCTAAAGCCCACAATTTTATAAGAGAGGTTTGCCAACGCTATAATTCTTATCAAAATCAGGGTAAAATTCTGTACGTGACTTTTGTCAATACTCCTACGCAAGAATTAGGTTTCCACTACGAAACCGACCTCGACGGGGATTATAAAAAAGTGTATGCAACAGGTTTTGACTACTCTTCTCCCTCAACCGACGCTTTCAAGACATGGGTGGGGCAGTACTACAAGAGGGTCAATAAATTGAACTATTTATGGGGTACAAAGTTTAGTACCCTCAACGACGTCAGACCGCCGAATACTGCTTATAAGCCGCTCCCTGCTTACCAAACTCGCGCAGGGAAAGATTGGTATTTGTTTTTACACCTTCAGCTCAAAAACTATATTGATCAGACTATTAGTACAATCAAGCAGGTCAATCCGTCCTACAAAGTTGTGAATGAATACGGAGCGGTGATTGATGCCCAGGCTGCCGTTCGAGGTACGATTGCTTTTAAAAACCTTGACCAAAATGCGGATGGCACAAAAGTACACGATGACCCTTTTTGGAATCATCGCTTTCTGACGGATGTAGTACGCAGCAATCGTAGCGGGAAGTGGATAATGAACGAAACTTTCTTTGCACCTGGATTTGCTACTGACTTATTAATCAGGCATTTCGATGAATGTTTTGAAGCTGGGTGTAAGGTTGTAACGATGGTGGCAAGTACCCCCGACCCCCGACTCAAAAATATTTTTGAACCAGTGACAAGTCGCTGGAAAAATACCGCTTTGAGGGAGGTGTTTGCGCCCCTTAGCATGAGTTATAAGGTATCAGAGGTGCTTGATTCGACGGCTACTCGCGTCGAAAAGGCATGGGAGATAAAAGCACCCAAGGCCAATCCTCAGCCCGTAAATGTACAATTGATTGAAGACATTTTGAGTGAAGATTACTGGCGACCTTTGGCGGTTAATGTTCATCCTGTCGTCAGTAATCCAGTGACCGAACGTGCCAGCAAGCCGCGAAAAACCTTTAACTATACCCTCCCCAAAGATGTCTTTACTGACCCCGACGGTGATATTGTCAACGTAGAAGCGATAGAAAAACCGTCATGGCTTAATTTTAGCAATGGCATTTTTTCGGGAAATGTTCCTGACGTATTGGGCGATAATAAAGTTACGCTCCGTGCTACCGATGATGAAGGGGCTACCGTGCAAACAAGTTTTAACCTTAAAGTGGTGAATATAAATGTAAAGCCAGTCACCAAACGTCCTATTCCTAATTTTGAAGCTTATTTAGAACAACCCATTTTTTACCAATTTCAAGGAGACCACTTTGACGATCCCGACGGCGTCATTGTACGCGTACAAGCCAGCGGCTTACGGCCTTGGATGACTTATACCTCCAAAGAATTTTCGGCTTTTCCGCAAGAGCAAGGTACGTTTACGGTCACATTACGCGCCTATGATGACGACAGTGCGTTTGTGGAAACAGCTTTTAAAGTGAAAATCCTCAACCGCCCGCCCGTGGTTAAACAACTTTTGCCCGAGAAGGTCATCGCCCAAAACAAAGCCTTTCGCTTCAAAATCCCACAAACGATTTTTAATGATCCCGATGGACAGATTACTAAAATAAAGGCCATTAATTTGCCGCCTTGGCTGACTTTTGATGGAGTAGAGCTGAAGGGGACTCCGTCCGATTTAGGAATTTATCGGCTCGGGATTCGAGCCTATGACAACGGGGGCGATTCGGTTGAAACCTCTTTTGTGATTAAGGTAGATTTGCGTGGAAATCTCAATACTCCCCCCATCGTACGTTATCAGATTCCTGACGCACAACTATTTGTTAACCAGCGATTTGTTTATAAAATTGCCGATTCTCTTTTTTATGATACCAATGGCTACATTGATAGAGTAGAAGCCCCCAATCTTCCTACTTGGTTGACTTTCAAAAACAACGAAATTACGGGATTAGCTACACAAGGAGGAGTGTACACCATTTCACTCCGTGCCATAGACGATGACGAAACCGCCACTACGACTTCTTTTCAAATAGAAGTTCGTTATCCAAATCTCAATTTTGAATTAATTCAAGCAGGAAAGGCGGGCACACGGCGACTCATTGGCCCACTTCGGGAGGGGGATATTCTTTTAGAATCAACCATTCCTGAAAAAATTACGATTTATGCTATTTGCGAAGCACCCGTCAAAAAGGTGTTTTTCAAATTGAGTGGCCCTTATCAAAAGACCTTTGTGGCCGAACGCTTCCCTTTTTCATTGTTTGACGAGGAAACAGGTTTTACTCCTATTGCAGGAAGTTATACTTTAAACGCGGTAGCGTTCAACGATTCAATACAAGTAAGTACTTCAACGATTCGTTTTAGGGTTCAGACTACCCAACCGTTGGCCGATTGGGAAGTATATCCTAATCCTTTTTCTACCGTATGCAACCTCAAACTACCCAATAATACGGATATAAGTGCCTTAACTTTTCAGGTGGTAACCATTAATGGACAAATTTTGCCCATTCCACACAAACAAATACTCATCATTGATAAAGTAGCCTATTTAGACTTGGCGACGGCACAAATACCCACGGGAACGTATTTGCTGCAAGTATTTCAAAATGAAACATTACAGAAAGTCATTAAAATAGTGAAGCAGTAAGTCATCGGGTGATTAGTTGTTTCTTACCATAACCTGTGTATTCCCTGACCTTCAAAAAGACTCTTGACAGTATATGAAAAAAACATCTCCATCTTTTCCTTTTTTATGAAATTTGGCAGAAGACCATCGGTAGGCTTCAGGAGGTCGGGTCAAGTTCTACCTAAAACGCTTTTGAGTTGGCTTATTCAGGTCTGTGGATATATGGGGTTGATTGCATCAATTATAATGCATACACAGTGTCCTTTAAAAACGGTATCCTAAAGATAGGTTTAGAGATCTTATTTGGGGTATTGCAAGATAGTAAATGCCTGTCGGCTTATTTTCTTTAAAAATATCATTTACGAGTGAATTATACTTGATGTCTATAAAAATGTTTCTTTTTTGAACCAGACGTTCAATGCCAAAACCAAAGCCTAATAGTGAATTGGTCCGTGATAAACTTTTAAGACCTCTTAGATTGGCTTCTAATAAGTAGTTTTGGTATTGAAACATTACAGGACTCATAAAGACGTATTCAAGGCAAATATAAGGCCGCCAAGTATTTAACTTGGATTTGGGTCGATGTAGCCTTATAGAAATAGGCAATTGTACTGTTCCAACCTGAAACCTTTCCAACAATTTATTATCAATAGTTTCGGTATGAATATACTGATGTGAATATCCGATTCCTATTCGACCGCTAAGAGGACCTTTAAAAGAAATATAGTCCAATTGAGCGTATAAATTGGCAACAGGAGATATGGACGTTTTTGATTCGATTCGATTCTGGAACGCCTTTGTCAAAGATGCACCCCCTTGAAAGACCAATACTTTTTGGATAAGAAAATTAGGCGTTTCTGGTGTGAGTGGTTCAGGACACCCTATTTGCTCAACTTCACACGCTAAACGTGCAATGGTTGTTTCTATGGCTTTTTTTCGGTCAGCTGGTGCGTATGCAATAGCCTGACGATAATAGGAAAGGGCACCTTTTTTATCGTTTATTCTTATACTACTGTCAGCAGAAGCTTTGATACGTTCATAGGTCTGATTTGTAATGCATAAATCACATTTTACTATTGCCGAATCAATCCTGTTTTTTTCAAGCCTTCCGCAACGTACTTGTAAACTATCAGCAGATAGGTAACTTTTCTTTGCCTCCTCGCATTTTTTGTTTTCAAATAAATCTTTCGCCTCTGCCATCAATGAGTTGAAACGAACAATTGTGGTTTTATTCTTTTCACACTCTTCTATTTGCGAACGCCAGCCCTCCCATATTCTTCGGCTTGTAGGAACCGCCGAGCAAAGATATTTTTCAGCTATTTGCCATTGTACAACGGCAGAATCACACTCACAGTTTCGATAAAGTTGATCGGCTAATGCCATTTGGGTTTTGAAAATACGCTCTTTATCTCTACACTTTATACAGGTATCGCTTTCAGAAATTCGTAGGTCAATATTCTCTCTTTTAGCCAATGCGGTACTTATACGTTTTGCTTTCTGAAAAGAAACTATTGCGTCTGCACAATCTCCATTTCGTTGCTTGATAACCCCCTCATTGAAGACAAAATCAAAGTATTCTTTTCTAATGCAAGCAGGATTGGCCTTATAAATGTTTGCGAATGCTTGTTCAATAAATGTTTTTTTGGAAGCATCACCCAACCAACTTTGTATATCTGCCTTATTTTTCTTGACAGAACGAATTATGGCAAGTTGTCGAGTAATTCGGCGGTCATTTTGGCATTCAGGCATTTTACGCGCATTGGTAAGTATTACTTCTGCCCTGTCAAAATTACACTTGTCTAACTCACGTTTAGCATTTGCCAATATAGGGGTACAATAGTCAATAGAAGGTTCTTTGGGATTTGGGCTTTTAAATATTGGTGAAGCTTTCGTTTCAGATGCGTATTTCGATGTACTATTTTGGATAATTCTTTTGGCTTCTTGAGAGTTACCTGATTTTTTTGCTTCTAAAATCCCTCTTTCCGCTTGAGCCAAATCACGGGTCATTTCAATTTTTTTAGCAATCATAGGGTCATGCTTGCTATTGGGCATTTTATCAATCAAGCGCAAAAGGATATTGGCTTTTTCCCAATCCTTGTTTTTGATATACTCATCTGCGCGGCTTAACAGTCTTTGGTCTTGAACAGAAAGGGAATTATTAAGGGATTGCTGTAAATCGTTTTTGTTGGCTTTGGCGTAGGGGTCTGAGGGGTTGATAATCAATATTTTATTAAAGGTCTCAATGGCTTTTAATTTATCTCCTTTACGAATATTAGCCATAGCTTCATCGTCTAACTGCATCGCTTTTTGTGCTTTGCCAATTTGTAATTGCAGTGGAATTTCTGTTTCCTTAGCGAGATAAGGGTAATTGAGGCAGGCTCGGTAAAGATAAATTGCTCGTTCATAGGCCTCTCCTTTAAAATACAC
>JBGAUP010000312.1:0-6655 GCA_044228585.1 Runella sp.
ACTTTATCCTCTTTGTACTATTGGAGGTGTTTAGTTTTTGGTTGCTTGTCAATAACAGTAATTATTGGAGTGTTGAGTACTTTAATACTGCCAATACCCTTAATGCCAAGTCTTTAGAAATATCTAATTCAGTACGAGAATATACGAACTTGCGCGACGTAAATGCTTCATTGGCAGAAGAAAATAGACGCCTTAACGAACTCATTACGAAGCTACAACAGCAGCGACCTTCTAATGCGCCAGCAGGTTACCAACCAGACTCTGCTTTTGCTACCCGGTATAAATTTGTAACGATTGCAAAAGTAATTGATAATAGTACCCATCGTGCTGATAACTATTTAACCATAGATAAAGGGTATGCCGATGGTGTCAAGGTCGGAATGGGTGTGATTTCGTCAACGGGAGTTGTGGGTAAAGTGAAAATCTGTAATGAAAACTTCTCGGTTATTACTTCGATTCTACACTCTCAATTTATGGTTTCTACCAAATTAATAAGAAGTGGTGAAATGGGTACTGCCAAGTGGGAGAATAGTAGCCTCCCCTCAATTATTCAGCTGAAAGATATTTCTCGTTATAAAACTATTACAAAAGGTGATACGGCCGTTACTTCCGACCAGAATGCGGTATTTCCTCCTGGAATAGCCGTTGGTAAGGTAAAATCTTTCAAAGTAGCACCAGACCAAGCATTTTTTGACATTGATTTGGAATTGTCAACCGACTTCTCTAAAATATCATACGTTTACTTAGTAGAAAACAAACTCCTAAATCAGCAGAAATCACTTCAGGATAGTCTCATCAACAAACGTAAATGAATCCAAACGAAATCGCCCGTAGTGCAATAAAATGGTTGGTTTACGTGCTACTTCATATTTTCGTAGCGCGGCATTTAGTCTTATTTGATTATTCCTTCTGTTTTATTTACGTAGGAGCGGTTTTATTTTTACCCGTCGAAATCAATCTCACGGCATTACTTCTCATTGGATTTATGACGGGGGTGACCATTGACTCTTTTGATAATACGCTTGGTTTACACGCCTCTGCCACTGTGCTGATTGCTTATTTGCGCCCAATTATTATCCGTTATCAATTAGGTCAAAAGCTAACAGAAGGAAGACTTCAACTTTCAATAAGAGAATTGGGGTTGCCAGCCTTTTTGTCTTATACTATTTTGTTGATTTCGATTCATCACATTGTTTTATTTTTAGTAGAAGCAGGTAGCATTAGCTTGTTGCCTTATACACTTCTCAAAATTCTCTGTAGCGTGCTGTTTACCACTGTAAGTGTATTGTTAGCGCAATTTTTTTCTCGTTAGTAATTGAATTGATGCCATAAAGAAGATTTATTGAGTATGGCCACTTCTGCCATTTTGTCTAAAAAACGGTATGCCAACACTGTTGGAATAATTTTTGACGTATATTAACAAAAACCAATCTGCGATAGTTTATTTACAACTAATCCTTTAAAAATAACCTTTCAGGAGATGTTTTCGTTGATTGGTTAAAGAAGTTTTGTGGAGAAGGTTAGTGGTTTGTTAAAATTCGTAAATTTACGGCAGCCATGTCAGTCATTATGTCAGAAGAAATCGAAGAAATACCCTTAGCCGCCTCCGAAACGTCCTACAACGACATCGAGAGAAACGACATCTTTAATAGAGAGTTTATGCCTCACATAAACTCCATGTATAACTTTGCCTTTCGGCTAACTATGGACGAAGACGATGCCAACGATCTCGTCCAAGATACTTATTTGAAAGCCTTTCGTTTTATTTCTTCGTTTGAACGGGGAACTAATGCCAAAGCGTGGTTGTTCAGAATCCTGAAAAACAGTTTCATCAATGATTATCGGAAGCGTAGTAAAGAGCCTTCAAAAGTAGATTACCAAGAGGTAGAAACCACCTACAACTCGGAAGAAGCGGCTGAAGTAGATCACACTACTGACTTACGCGTTGAGACTGTTCAAGACATGATTGGTGATGAGGTAGCGACAGCACTCAATTCATTGCCAGTTGACTTTCGGACGGTTATTATCCTTTGCGACATCGAAGGATTTACCTACGAAGAAATGGCTAAGATTCTGGACATTCCGATTGGCACAGTTCGCTCTCGTTTGCACCGCGCTCGGAATCTCCTAAAAGACAAGCTCAGAACGTACGCCGCCTCAATGGGCTACGATACTGATGAAGATTAATAGGGAGATTGAAAACAAAAGAGTCATATAGACAAAGAGTTCTTTTCCAAAAAAGGAAAGGCTGTGTCTAATTCGTGAACTTTTTTTTTGAAGAAATCCTTTTGATAACAGATTGAATAAAACAGAAAGATTCAAAGAAAAAATTGAACCTTTACAATGGTATTGGATATGCATTCGTCAGCCTCCACCAGTGAAAATACTAAGTATCAGAAAGAATACTGTGAGCATCACACCGAGTGCCTGAAAAAAATTCAGGCGGTTTTGGACGGGGAAGCCTCCGAAGCAGAAAAGGCACATTTTAGAGATAATATGGATCACTGCTTACACTGTATTAAGATGTATCATCTTGAAAAGTGCGTGAAAGAGACGTTACAATCTAAAATTGATAAACGTCTTTGCCCTGATAATCTTTTGGCTACTATCAAAGCAAAACTCAACCTTATTCCGTAAGTTTTGGAAGGTAAACTCATCATCTTCTCTGCACCGTCTGGTTCTGGTAAAACTACCATCGTAAGACATTTACTTGCCAAGTACAATAACTTAGGCTTCTCTATTTCTGCCTGTACCCGCGACCGTCGAGGTCGTAATGAAGTGGACGGCAAAGATTATTACTTTCTTACTCCCGAAGATTTTAAAAAACGTATTGATAACAACGAGTTTGTTGAGTGGGAAGAAGTTTATCCTGGCGGATACTATGGTACCCTCAAATCGGAGATTGAGCGGCTTTGGGCAAGTGGTAAGCACGTTTTGTTTGATGTGGACGTAAAAGGAGGTCTCAAACTCAAAGAATATTTCAAGGAACGGGCGCTCGCTATTTTTGTGAAAGCCCCCAGCGAAGAAGCAATCAAACAACGCCTCATGGCTCGTGGTACCGAGACCGAAGATAGTCTGTCCAAACGCCTTTTCAAGGTCAAGTTTGAAATGTCGTTTCAAGATCGCTTTGATGTGATTCTGCTGAACGATAATTTGGAGACTGCTTTAGAAAAAGCCGAGGAGTTGGTCGAAAATTTTATTGGCTAACTGCGCCATGCTTACTCCAAGTCGTGTTTTATTGCTCACGCCACCTTTCACTCAGCTTAATACTCCCTATCCTGCTACGGCTTACATCAAGGGGTTTTTGAATACACTCCACCTCCCTTCTTTTCAAGCCGATTTGGGTATTGAAGTTATTTTAAAACTTTTTTCGCCCCAAGGTCTTAGGCAACTTTTCGATACCCTCGAACAAGCCGAAGAAGACATTGAGCTTTCAGAAAACGCCTACCGTATTTACAGCCTTCGGGACGAATACCTTGCTACGATTGAGGCTGTCATTCTTTTTTTACAAAACAAAAACCCAACCCTTGCCCATAGTATTTGTGACCGTACTTATTTGCCCGAAGCGGCGAGGTTTAAGGATATAGAAGACCTTGAGTGGGCATTTGGGACGATGGGAACGCAAGATAAAGCCCGTCATCTTGCTACGTTGTACTTAGAAGACTTGGGGGATTTTATCCAAGAAGCGATTGACCCTCATTTTGGATTTAGCCGTTATGCGGAGCGGCTGGGGCGTACTGCTACGCACTTTGATGAATTACACCAAGCACTTCTCAAACCAGAAACAATTATTACCCAATTTTTGGTGGAGTTGCTTGAGGAAAAAGTAGCTGGTTTTCAGCCTGATGTGATTTGTCTAAGTGTGCCATTTCCAGGGAATTTGTTTGGTGCATTAAAATGCGGTCAGTACCTCAAGGCCCGATACCCTACGCTGAAAATTGTCATGGGTGGGGGCTTTTGCAATACAGAGCTTCGCTCATTCTCCGACCCTCGCGTATTTGATTACATAGATTTTATTTGTTTGGATGACGGCGAAGCACCCCTACGCTTGTTGTTAGAATATTTAGCAGGCCACCGTCCCATCGAAAAACTCAAACGTACCTTTTCGTGTGTTGATGGTCGAGTGGTTTACCACAATGGTGCAACTGAAAAAGACGTAGCCCAGCGCGATACGGGTACACCCGATTATAGCGACTTAATGCTCATGGATTACCTTTCTGTGATAGAATTAGTTAATCCCATGCACCGCCTATGGAGCGACGGACGATGGAATAAACTGACGCTTGCCCACGGTTGTTATTGGGGCAAATGCTCTTTTTGCGACATCTCACTCGATTACATCAAAAACTACGAACCGCTTACGGCCTCGTTGATTTGTGACCGAATTGAGGAAATCATCCAAAAGACCAAGCAAAATGGTTTTCATTTCGTGGATGAAGCCGCTCCACCTGCTTTGCTACGCGCTTTAGCCATTGAGATTATCCGACGAAAATTGACCGTAGTTTGCAGCACCAATATTCGCTTTGAGAAAAACTTCACCCACGATTTGGCTATATTACTAAAAGCCTCGGGTTGTATTGCAATGTCGGGTGGATTGGAGGTTGCGTCAGACCGATTGCTGGCTTTGATGAAAAAAAAGGCGTGACGGTAGGGCAAGTAGCTCGTGTTACGGATGGTTTTACCAAGGGCATCATGGCACGCTCATTTGATGTATGGTTTTCCGACCCAAACCACGCAAGAAACCATTGATTCGCTCGAAATGGTGCGGCAGTTGTTCCAAAATGGAGTTTTGCAGTCGGGTTTTTGGCATCGTTTTGCGATGACTTCTCACAGCCCCGTTGGGCTTCAGCCAGCGGCGTTTGATGTACAGCGCATTGGCCCAGATTTTGGGGGTTTTGCCGACAATGACCTTTTTCACGACGACCCAACGGGGGCCAATCACGACCTTTTCAGTGAAGGCTTACGCAAATCTCTCTTCAATTACATGCACGGTGTGGGGTTCGACATTCCATTGGCCAAGTGGTTTGATACGAAAATGCCGCTTACGACCATTCCCCCTAATTATATTCAAAAGCAAATAGCCCAACAAGAAGACACGATTCGTAAAAATGCCTTTGTGATTTGGCTGGGTCATTTGCCTACATTAACGTATTTTGAGGTAAAACAGGGCAAAAAAATAGTGCAGATGGCAGAACTCCACTTTTATCATAAAAAGCACGATTTCGTACTCGAAATGCCGAAAGAATGGGCAGATTTTTGGGTAGCTCTTTTTCCTCGACTGGCTATCGCTAATTTTGAACGACCGTTTGCTTACCAACAATTACAAACGGATTTTGAAACTACCCAACTGGGAAGTTTCGACGCTTTTTGTAAAACCAATTACTGGAAGCAATTGCGTGCAAACGGCTTATTGATTTTGTAAAACTACGCCAATTTTAAGCCCACTACTAAGCCCCACATCAACAAAAAGCTAATTAGCAAAGAGATATTGACCAACACGCCAGCAATGCGCGAGTCATAGTTGAGTTCATCGGCAAAGGGAAGGATAGTCATACCAATGGGCAATATAACGCACACAATCAAGACATTACGAGCTAAGGTTGGTTCTGGAATCAATGTATAAAGCAATATTATTCCAATAATTCCGAAAAAATATCGGATAGCCAATACCTTAACTACTGCCCAAACCTGGCTTCTTTCCAGCGAAAAACTCATATAAATACCCATCAAAAGTAATACAAGTGGTTTATTGGCTTTGGCCAATACGTCCAAAAACTCAAAAGCCACGGTGGGCAATTCTATATTTAAGGCATTGATTGATAAACCAATAAACATGGCTTGGAGTGGCGGTAGCTGAATGACTTTTCTCAGGACTTTTTTATAACTCACACTTCCTTCACCTTTTGCCGCAAAATAACTTCCTACGGAATAGACCAAGCCAAAGGTGATGATGGTATTTCCGATGTCGAACATAGCTACATAGACCAGTCCTTCGCGCCCCCAAATACCTTCAATGATTGGGAAGGCAAACAACCCAACGTTCAGGCCACCGCAGGCCATGGTCAAAACACCTCTCATTTTGTCGGAGTGATTGGCAAACCAAAACCACCCTGCAATGGTCATTACTCCGCCCAAAATAATACAGATGAGAGGAATCAAAAAAAGTGTAGGCTCAAACTTAATCCGTAGTGTACTGACAATCATCAAAGCAGGAAAAGTGGTGTGCATCAAAAACTTAGAGATAGCCTTTCCGTCTTTTTCGGTAATAAAATCAAATTTTTTAATCAAGAACCCCATTGTAGCAATGCCAAGGGTAATCAGAAATACACTGTTGGTTTGATTCATACGTGATAGGAGAAAGGATGCTTTCTCTTTTTTGGAGTACAAAACTAACAAAGAGGTGGATAGGCAAATCAAAAACTTTGAAAAGTATAATTTTTTTCTGATTTCGAAACTTCCTTTATATAATCAGTTGCGAGGTTTAGTTTCTTTAAAATCTTGATTCTTTACAATCTATTTTTTGTTAAGTACAATTTTGCAAACGTTGCCGATAACGATTGCGTAAAAATATCCCTTACATTTCTTGCCTCGTTTGCAAAATTAAGATAAACTCAATCCGTCAGTATTGGCCTTTAAAGCTAAATGAGAATTAGAC
>JBGAUP010000313.1:0-6400 GCA_044228585.1 Runella sp.
TGCCGCCGAAGATTTGCCAAAACAAAAAAAGCCATCGGCTTGACTTAATAAAAACCGCTTGAAACGCTCCTTCATGCCCATTCGCAGGTGATCGCGCACGTTAGACTCGTTAGAAATCACCACTTTAATACCTATCAGCTTGGCGTAAAACAACAAAACCCATTGTGCAGGGTCGTACCAGCCCGTCAGATTTAGGACATCGGGGCGATAACTACGGATTTTTTTCAACAAGGCTTTGGTTCGTGGCCAAAAAGCCACTTGATCCAATGAAGTCTCAAAAAGGACTTCATAGTCATACTCGTACCTGAATGCCTCCGCCTGGCCCATATTGGCCCGGCTTTTCTCGGAAAGGGCAATTTGAGCCACGTGAATCTCTACATCGTACTGAGGCGACAGTCTGTGTAATTCACTAAAAAGCTTGGACTTATAGTGTGCCCAAAGTTGATTATGGACGATGAGTACGCGCATGACGGGCAAAATAAGCGTCGAGGTATTGTTTCAAAATCGGGTACAAATGCTTTGCCATAAAGGCTTGTCCTTCGGCGTTGTAATGAATGCTGTCGAAATCTGGACTCCGAAATAAATCTTTGGAAGGATGTAATTTCAACTCATTGATTACTGGAATGTGGTTTTTATGGGCAAACGCCAAAATTTCTTCTCCCTGACTATCGTAGCGATTTTGCGCGATTTCGGGTAATTCTGGATGCAAATACAGCAAAAACGGGATACCCATGGCTTGGGTCGTATCGGCCAATTTCTGAAAGCCAGGGTTGAAAACAGTCCCAAATTTATGAATCACGTCGTTGGGGGCCTGTTGGATAGCGGGGCTAAAAAACTCTCTCAATGGCACTTCTACGTAATGATAGACGAAAAGGGTATAAATGTAACGATACCAAAATTCATAAAGAGCCACTTTGTATTGCCTGTCGGGATAATTGGGATTGTCTCCTACTACTTTATGGTGGCTCATGTTGTCGTAAGCATCGTGACTACTCGTCACCAGACAAACTACATCGGCATCAAAGAATCCTTTCTTTTTCAAAAATGCAAAGACGTTATCGGGACCCCACGAACCTGCCGAAATGTTCAATACTCTGACAGGTTGTTTGTAATATTCGGTAAATTGTTTTTCCAAAATGGTGGAAGCCAAGTCATCGTGGTCGGTAGGATTCCCGCCATTGATGACCGAATCGCCCACCAATAAAACTACTGTTGTATCATTAGGAGCAATAGGCTTACTCCGCATCGAAAATTCATTGGTACGTACGACATTTCGAAATCGAAAACGATATTGATTAGGGGCAAAAACATACTCAAAATCAGGGTCTTCGATATAAAGTGGCGCATTACAAAATCCAAACCCAAAGCGCAACACCAACTCTGCTACTCCCAAAAGAGCCAGAAAAACCACCAATATTTTGCGCCAGTATTTCACTTTTATTGCCCTTCGTAAATTTTGAACCTCTCTGTTTGTTTCACCAAGTGAAATTGATACTGCGGAAATTGCTTTTCCAATGATGGGTTAGTTGATAACTGCTCATATGCTTCATGGACAAAAGCATAGATTTTTCCAGCTTTTCCTTCGTAGCGGTCAAATATAAAGCCACAATCTTTGGCAAATTTATGATCAATGCTACCTACTAATTTGCGGGCGCGTATTGCATCCACATTAAGCGAACCAGACGTGAAATACAAAATATTGCCTGGCTGATCTACTTGGTGAATAAATGCTAAGTCTTCGGGGGTAGCATGACGCAACGAAAACCCGGCTTTTCCAGTTGCTGATTCGTTTTGTATTTCTAATTTTTTCAGAACAAAAGAACTTAATCCGTAGCCTGTATTTAGGATAATCAAAGTAAGAAAAACCAATTTGAAATACCATTGTGAACGACGAAGTGCAACCAATAGAAAAGGGAGAAATAAGTAAGCTACTACTTTGGTGTGACGATATTCAATCGAAATTTCTGCTCCTTTATTGTAAAGCAACAAGAAAACTCCGCAGTACACACCATAAAATCCTATAAATATCCAGCGAGCATTGGTATATCTGGTTTGTAAGAGCACCCATACCAAACCTAAAAAACCTAAAAACATCAAGAAGTAATAAACCCCATGCACCCACCAAGACAGCTCCATCCGAAGGAGCAATTGAGGGTATATTTCGGCAATACTAAACCAATGCGTGAGCGGATAAGTGAGGGTTTCAAAAGAAGTCCAAGCGATTTTAAAAGGCTGACTTGTGCTCGTAATGGGGCTTGTACCGAGACTGACAAAACCTAATTGGGTAAGAGCCAAATAACACAGCATACACAAACCCATCGCTAACGCTACCCAAAAAGCAGGGTTAAGGATTTTTCTTGTTTGTAGAAAATCTCCTAAAAACGCCAATCCCGCACAACCACACAAGGCAGCAAAACCAATGGTATAGGCTGACTTGAAAAAGAAACACAGTAACGATAACAGCAACAATCCCACAAATAACTTGATCGGTTGCGAACGATATTTGTAATAGAACCAAATGGTCCAAGGTTGACTGCCAAACAATAGTAATTCACCACCCGTATAGTTTAAGAAATTGATGGTGAAAAGTCGAGAGGTAGCGATGAAGAAAATACTAAGCGCAATTGTTAGTTTGTCAAATTCAAATTGCTGAAAAACGAAATGCCAGCCCACTAAACCAAGGACTGAAAAAGCCAAGGTTACCCACAAACTTGCCATTCCGAGGGAAAGTCCTAACAAGCTACTCAATACTCCTGGCACCATATATTGTCCTGGACTCCACCACGTCAAAAACAAAGTTCGATTTTCGATAATATTGTTTGGAGCAGGAATTGACAGCGTATTAAAAGGCCCTCCGTTGAGCATTTCATTCCATACTGATAAGCCAAAACCTGGATCTTCTCCTAACACCAACGCTACCCAAAAGCCACTCAAGGTGAATGCTGCCAATAGACCAATAAGCAAGTAACGATGTGTCAGTATTTTCTCAAGAAAAGCCATAAAAATGACCTACGTAGTCTGTGATTTTAGGGTGGAAGGTTGGTTTTTGGAAGAATAAATACCAAAAAATCGAATATAAAAAACATATACCAACCACATGCTCAAATCTATGGGTCGGGCACCCGAAAACAACGCAATCAAGACAATCATAGAAAAATAAGCCATAAATAGCGAAAGATCATTGGCAGGTTTAAAGAATTGCTGGACTGCAATGATTGCCATTACAAAAAAGAAACTATTAAATAATAAAAAGCCCAAAATTCCCTGATTAACCAATGCTTCTAAGGCGGGTACATCGAAAAACTGTGCTTTGTAACCTTCCCCAAACATAATTTTCCCAAAAGACCCTTTCCCCAGAAAAACCTCAAAAACATACTTAAAACTATATACTCGGTTGACTGACGAATAATCTATTTCTGCCGATTGTTTGTCAACTTCTACGCCAGTTACTGTATAAATAACTTTACCAAACCGTGCTATGAAGGTATTAAAATATACCTCAAGTGCATAAGAAGCAAAACGAAATTGAGATAATAAAAGAGCTACAATACCATACACCACCGCTACAAGTGCCAAGATACGTGGTCGAAAAGCCGATACCAATACTTCACGACCATGTAGGGTAAGATAAATAACTGTCATAACACCCAAAGCTATCAAGCTGGTATTGGTACGTGCCAAAATCAATACTCCTAAGGAGAATATTGCCACCAGATAATAGAAGATTTTGATGATAAGACCATTTGTACGGGCTGCTACAATAAGTGACGCCAAAACACCGCAAAGCGCATTGTTGGCATAAGCATGGGGGTTACTGTTTTGGGTATTAGCCGCAAATTTAATGGCCGCCCGTTCTCCAAAGCGCCAGTGTGGGTCGCGGGTCAAACTGTATAAAAGCCCACTACTCGCCAACAACGAATAAAACACCATCACAATCAAAATGATGTGGACTTTATCGTTGGGATAGTACATCGAAGCAAACAAAAACACCAAAGGAATAATGTATGTAAGCGTTTCGCGAACGCGCTCGGGGTATCCATTAATACTCGGATAATACTGCCAATACAGCCAGCCCAACACAATAAACCCAAACCAGCAAGCAAAAAGCATTCGGTTAGGCAAGTATATCGTACGAAAAATATTCATGGGAATTAGTAACAAAATCCCTAATCCCCAATACAAAATTGTAAACGTACTACCACTTGGCCCGAGTCCAAAGCCATCTCGTAAGATAAACACGATGGGATAAGAATTCCAGAGCATGTTTACTCCTAACGCCTGACGATAATATTTAAAATCATCCAACATATTTAGGTCGCTTATTTAAACAAACCGTACCTTAGAATACAATAAATAGCCCGAAAACCGTCTTTCCAGTTGATTTTCTTACCTTCCGCGTACGTTCGCCCGTAATAGGAAACACCTACTTCATAAATCCTAATATTAGGAATCCGTGAGATTTTGGCTGTGACTTCAGGTTCAAATCCAAATCTTTTTTCCTTTAAGTCAAGGGATTGCACCATATCTGTTCTAAACAATTTATAGCACGTCTCCATGTCTGTCAGATTGAGGTTACTGAACATATTGCTTAAAAACGTCAAAATTTTGTTTCCGATAGAGTGCCAGAAAAACAGAATACGGTGGGCTTTACCTCCCATAAAACGTGACCCAAATACCACGTCAGCATGGCCATCTACAATGGGTTGCAATAAAATGTTGAACTCTTGCGGGTCGTATTCTAAATCTGCATCCTGAATCACTACATAATTGCCCGTGGCATGACGAATCCCGGTATGCAATGCAGCACCTTTGCCCTGATTAACCTCATGTTTGAAATAAGCTACTGCTATGTCAGGTCTTTGCGCCTTAAATGTAAAAATCTGACTTTCTGTACCATCTTTAGAACAATCATTAACCACAATAATTTCTTTCTCAAAACCACCGATTAATTCAACAGATGCAACGGCCTTCAAAACTGTCTGAATCGTTTTTTCTTCGTTGTATGCAGGGATAACTATACTAAGTTTCTGGTTCACAATTAACTAATATTAAAGTGTTTGATAAACCTGTTTCTTTGACTTATACCATAATCGCAGGTATTGCAAAGAGGGTTTTTCAATAAAATAAGTAATAAAAGAAGCAAGAATGAAAGTGCTTATAAGCGCCATAATCCCTGCCGAAATAAACGACCATCCGAATTTGTCACGCAATATCGTAATAACTCCCACCATAAAATAATGGTGAATTACATAAAGGCTGTAAGAAATTGCTCCTAAAAAGGCAGTTAGACGATTGTTGACCCATTCTAAATGTCGGTTTACAAACAAAAAAAACAGTGTAAAGTAAACAGTACTTGTAATAAAATAGTCAATTGGGCTCAAAAATAAGCTACTTCGCCCACTTTTATCGTACAAAAATAGAGTAACTCCATAGGCAATTGCTATTCCTGCCACTCTCCATTTGTCATAGCCTTGGGCATAAATTTTATAGAACAAAATTCCTGCCCAAAAAAGTTGAAAATGGTTAATCAGAGGAAATGTCTCTTGTATGTAAGTATAAGCAAATGGGGCGGTGACCCGTATCCAGCTGTGAATCACCACTTGAAACAATACCAACCCTAATCCATACCATTCTAAATGCTTAATTTGTTTCAGCCAAAAAAACAGCAGCATCAATCCATAAAAAAGCATTTCTACGGTCAATGTCCAATAAGACCCATCCAAATCTCTGATGTTGAAGTAATGCTGGAACATGGTCATATTCGCCAAATACTCTGGCCATGAAATCTGACTATATCCTAACGAACTGCCTATCGCCATAAAAATTGCAGTAAGCGTCACAGCAGTCCAATACACAGGATACAAACGCGAAAATCGAGCTACTACAAAATCAAGTGCACTATTGGTTCTATTGAGTGTCAGAAAAATAACAAATCCACTAATGATAAAGAACAAATCAACTCCAGTAGCCCCCCATCCTAATTGGAAGGGAGCTTCCCACTGATGTAGCGTAAGGTGAAAAAGCACCACTATAAGCGCAGCAATCCCCCTAAACGTGTCCAGAGTAGCTAATCTTTGGTGCTTATTCGACATCTTTTGTCTTTTTCATTTTACTTTGTGTTACAAAGTTGATTTTTTTACTTTGTATTTCAAAGTGAATTCTTTTTTTTTCCTTTGTTTCTCCTAATTTATTGGGTCAACAAATTACTTTCTATTATGTATTGGTACAATTTTGATGCAAATTCTTTTCCTCCCGATTCGGTTAAGTGGCACAAATCACAATAAAAATCTTTAGTGCGGGGTAGCTCTTTATCCATGTCAAAAAGATACGTCTTGTATTGATTGGCAATTTGACGAACAGCTATATTGTGTTGATTTACACCTGTTTGTACATTTATAGG
>JBGAUP010000314.1:0-6381 GCA_044228585.1 Runella sp.
GCACGGGAGAAAGTGAAAAAGCCGTTGGCAAATTCGTCAAAAGCCGTTCAGAAAGAATCTACGTTGCGACCAAATGTGGACGTCAGTTGAGTCCGCACGTCAATGAAGCATATCAACCCGCAGTATTGCGCAAATTTGTGGAAAACAGTCTTCAAAACATGGGGCTCGAAACACTGGATTTGATTCAACTCCACTGCCCACCTACTGAAGTGTATTACCGCCCCGAAATCTTTGAGTTGTTTGACCGTCTTAAAGAAGAAGGTAAAATTTTGAATCTGGGTATTAGCGTCGAAAAAGTAGAAGAAGCATTAAAAGGGATTGAATTTGAGAATGTTACCACGGTTCAAATTATTTTCAATCTATTCCGTCAACGCCCATCGGAATTATTTTTTGAACAAGCGCAAAAGAAAAATGTAGGCGTAATTGTGCGCGTACCCTTGGCGAGTGGCTTATTGACAGGTAAGTTTTCAAAAAACTCTACCTTCACCGCAGGTGATCACCGATTCTTTAACCGCAATGGTGAAATGTTTGACAAAGGAGAAACGTTTTCGGGGATTGACTACGAGACGGGTTTGGCTGCGGTGGAAGAATTGAAAGCTATTTTTCCCACTTACACGAATCTCGCTCCCGTGGCATTACGTTGGATTCTACAATTTGCAGCGGTGAGTACTATCATTCCAGGGGCTTCCCATCCCGAACAGGCAACCGCAAACTTAGAAGCATTAAATGTTCCGGATTTAAGTTCAGAACAGTTGGCGGCAATCAATGCCATTTATTCGAAATACATCAAACCGCAGGTGCATCATTTGTGGTAATTAGTAGAGGCAGACCTACATCGGCGAGCCTGCCTCTACCTACAGCTTTTTTCTACTTTTTCGGCTCACTAATCACGCCCAGATACCGCCCCATCCAGTAAGGTAAGAGCCAAATGTCGCCCGCGCTATGTTCGGAAGTTCCGTTGCTACCTGTACGGTCAAGGTTGAACATATTTCCATTGTGACGCTGCACAGGTCGTTCGTCGGGTGGCAATACCTCTTTTAGGGTTTGATTACGGAAATTGGGAGCTATTTTTTCAACGTCTTTGCGGTGGCTGTTGGAGATAGCCCAGTCAATCAGGTCGAGTGGGTGTTCCTGCAAGTACCAAACAGCTTCTTTCAAATCAAATTCATTTGTACCCGTCAAAGCCGTAAAGATATTCCAAGCTCCTTCTTTTTCAGGACGTTCGATTTGCCAGTGGTCTATGATGGCTTCCTTGAATCGGGTTTTGAGCGTATCGTTGAAAGCGTAACGGTATAAACCCCAATAACTTACAAAATACATTTCATCGTCGGAGTGGTTCCAACCATCGGAGAGTAATTGGCTGAGCGAATCGGCTTCGCCTGGCGCAGGGCCGATTTCTTTCATCGGGCGCATCAGGTTTTCATAATACTCGTGTTTTGTCATCAATTCAAACGCTTTTTCTTTATAAATCTCCTTTTTGGTGAAATGATAAGCTGTTTGTAGCATAGCCACGATGTTGGAAGATGTAATCTTACGGTCGCCTACGTTTTTGGGAAAGGCATTCACATACTCAGGACTCCAACGTCCCCACGTAGTAGGTTTACCATCGTAATCAATCAAATAATAATTATTCTTGACAATATGCCCCATGAGCGTGTCAATCAGTGTGATAGCCCGTTTTTTCATGTCGGCATCATCAATGAGTTCGGCCATTGCCCCAAAAGCAAAGATATGCCCTACGGCTTCGTCGCTACTGGTAGTTGCTTTCCAGTCCCACTCAGGGTCAGAGGCGTGTTGCCAACGTTCGGGGTCGGCGAGTTGCGAAATGTACCCGCTCCGTTCAAAAGACCGCGACGGAAACCCAGGTACGGGATTGATGGTATAAAGACGTTCCATAGCATCTAATGCTTCTCGGCAGTTTTTAAGCGCCTCTTGGTCTTTGGTAACGGCGTAGCGGTAAATCTCTCCTCCCAAATACATCGAAGTCCAAAGGCCGTCGTTGTCAGAATCAGCTAAATAGCCAGAGGCAATGTTACCCTTTTCCATGTTGTCTAATGAAGCGTTAAAACCATTTCGGATGTGGCGACTACGAACTTGTTCTTCGTAATACATGGCCTTGTCGTAAAGCGTCATTTCTTTGAAGCAAATTTGTCCCAAACCAGCTTTTGTCAATACTAAAACGGAATTTTTAGGGCCTTCGGCAATGTGAACGACATCATTGCTCGGTAACCAGCGTTCACCGTTGTAATAGTCAAACTTACCATCTGGGCGAAGCGCAAAAGCACCATTTGTTGTGCCAAACCAAATTTTATCGCCAATCGCTTCCACGGCGGTTATCTCCGTCCAAGGCAGTTTCTTCTGGATTTCGCCCACTTGTTTTTTCGTGACAATATCAAATTCCAAATAACCGTCATTGGTGCCGATGATGAGCTTTTTTGCATCAGCCGTTACATCGAAAGCCGTTAAACTGGCTCCCTCAAAAACTTTGGTTAGTTTGTTATCAGCTAATGTCAACGTTTGCAATGATTTTTTACCCAAAATCCAGAAGGTAGAAGCATCGCTTTGATACCGAATGGCAAGTACTTCATCTCCACTGTTGCCTTTCCAAATAGAAGTGGAATCTTTAATCAATTGCAGTGATTTACCATCCGACACCAAAATTGTAAAGTCTTTGCCTCCTGCAAAAATGCGCGATGTAGGCAGCTGATGTTTAGAAAATAGTTTTCCAGCCCAGGCATTGCTCAGTACGGTTTTGTCATCTAAAAACACAAATTGTTCCTCATAAATGCCTAAAGCACTTATTTTTTTGTCTTTGAGCGGACGATACGTGCCATCGGTTTGTAGCTTTCCATGGTACAAAAACTGTCCGTCGTAAGGTTGGAGTAAACCAAAAGTTGAAAGAATTTTGACAACGCCATTGCGGTCGCTAAAGGAAGAAAGAAGTGTGCCGTCGGAGGGTTGAGCATAGTATTTGATGCTATAATCTTGCAAAAAAGGGACATCTTCGTGAACGGGCTGCGTATTGGTTTTTTTGCTACAAGAAGCTAAAAGGCCCACGCAAAAACTCCATAGGAGTAATGATTTGATGGTTGACATAAATGAAAGGTGAATGATTAAAATGGATAACTTTTGATAATTTCTAACGAATCATGCCCAAATAACGACCCATCCAGTAAGGGAGTTGCCAAAAAACAGGTTCACGTTCGCGGTGGGGGTCGCCGCCTTTGGCAGTCCACGGATTTTTGTCCCAACGAACGGTCATACGAAGGCTTGGAGGTTGCAATACATTGACTTGTTCATCTTCCAAAACAGGCTTTCGTACTATTTTAACGTCTTCTCGTTGGGTATGGTCAATCGGCCAATCAATGAGGTCGAGGGGGGCATCTACTAAGAAATCAACGGAATTTTGGAGTTCTACTTTTTTATCTCTGGAATAGCAGTAAATAAAATTGAGGAGCGGATTGTGGTCGCCTCTGCGTTTCTCAAACCAAGTATCCATGTGTTTTTGGTAAAATGCCAACCGCTGTGGGTCTTTTTCGCATTTCAACAAAATAGGATAAATGTAGGCTTGTAGCACTACATCAAAATAGATAAACCAAGCTGGGTTTTGGTGGGGTACTTGGGCCATGTTTTCGAGATAATGTTCGTCGTTGATAAGCCGCAAGTACTCTTTTTGATACTTTTCGTTGTTGGTCATGTAATGTGCCAACTTGAGGAAACCCAGCATTTCCATTGAGTTTTGGGCCTTATCGGGGACCCATTCTGGGTCACGGTTGAGCTGGTCAGGCGACCACACCGACCAGCGAGTGGGCTTGCCGTCTATGTCAATGAAGTTGTAATTGTGTTTGATGAGGTAGTCCACAATTTTGGCCACGTGTTTTCTAATGACTGCTTTTTCAGCTTCATCCGCCACCAATTCATAATAAAAATAGTAGCCAAATAGATGCCCACACATTTCGTCGCTACTGGTATCGCCTTTCCAAAGCCATTTTCCGTCTTTGGATTTTCGCCAGCGAATTTCAACAGGTTTGAAGCGTGGCTCTTTTACCAACTCATCGGCTAATTGTTGAGGCGTATAAGTTCGATTTCCGTCGTGTACATGAGTCCAATCACTGGGTACAATCGTTCGGGCAAAAAAACCGTCTGTTTCGGTGACTTCTTGCAGCAGTTTCAGAAAACCAAATGCTTTTTGGGCATTTTCTTTGGCATCGGGACTTTGGGTAGTGGCATACCGAAAGCTCTCCATAGCGAGGTAGTTGCCTGTGTATTCGCCGTCGTTATCATCATCTTCGGGTTGCCAAGTGGTAATATCCCCTGCTTTTTCTAAACGGCATTGACCTGCTATCCACGGAGCGCGAATGTGACGTTTGAGAAGTACCTCTTGGAAATAATCATTTTTCTGCGCCAGTGTCATTTTTTGACGTTTGATAACGCTCACACCTTTGGGAGTAGCAATCCAAGCATTGCCGTTATCATCAAAAGCAATGTCTTTTACGTGGTCGTCGAGTAGCCACCGTCGGCTAAAACGTAGCGAATGAGTACCATCTGTGTAATAACGCACCACTCCTTTCTCGGTTCCTACCCAAATAGTACCATCAGGAGCAGTTTGTAAACACGTAACGTAAGCAGTTGGTAAACCATTGGAGGTGGTAATTGCCCGCGTTTTTTTGAACTGATTAATGACACTTACTCCACCTAAACCTCCTGCCCAGAGTTGCTGATTTTGGTCGGTCGTTACACCTTTTATATATCCACTTTGAACTTCGTCGGTATTTCGTAAAATCTTTGTTTTTTCTTCCTTATTAATATAATACAATCCGACGTCACTTGCGAGCCACAAACCACCCTGATTATCGGCTACGGCATCACGAACAGAACGAGGGATTTCATACTTCTCTTTGACAAAATTTTCTCCATTGAAAAACCAAATACCTTTAGGGCCAATGGCATACACGCCTTCTTTAGAAGTACACATTACCGAAATCGGAGCTTCTGGGCCAGGTATGGGTTGGAAATGATTGTTTTGGAAGCGATAAACGCCATTCCAGGTACCCATCCACACATTGGATTGGGCATCTATTGTAACGGAAAAAGCTGGATCTTGATTACTGTCGGTTTGTACTGCCTTCCATTGGGAGTGATTAGCTTTTTTTACGAAAACTCCTGCGGCAGTAGCTATCCAAGCATTTTGGTTTTTGTCTATGATGATACTTCTTACCTCGCTGTGAAAAGGAAAGGCTTCATGGGTTTCTTGCCAAAAAGGACTATCTTGATAAATAGATTTTTTTTCCTGCCCTTCTACAGAAATCGAAAGCATTACCCCCAACAAACACATAGCTACTGAAGTAAAATATATTTGGGGAAGGGACAGTTTCATGGTAAGTAAACCTAACTTTTTACAAGTAATACTTCCTTGAAGCTTTGCAGGGCTATTACGAAACCATTAAATTTTGAGTTTTGTAAAAGATGAAAATGTATCTAAATATAGTCCAGTATTATGTTTTTATTATCACATTTCAAATTTGCGCAATTTGAGGATATATTTACGCAATTTGAGACGGACTCTTGTGTAATATGACGTACCTTTACTTCATAAATTAAAAATGTTATCCTCTCAATTCTTCCTCTTTACCAAAAACATATCTAAACTCTGTGTACCATGGCTTGCATCAATGAATACATTCTACGGAAAGTAATCCAAGGGGATCAAGTGGCATTTGCAGAATTGTATAACCATTACAAGACCCCTGCTATCAAGTTTTGTGTTTCACTCGTTAAAGACGATGAAGAAGCCGAAAACATGGTACACGATGTGTTTATTAAGATTTGGGAGAAACGCAATCAAATTAACCCAGATCTTAACTTCAATTCTTATTTGTTTACGTGTCTAAGAAATTTGGCATTTGACTATTTCAAAAAAGTAGAAAAAAGCCAAATGCTAAAGCAGCAATATATGGAAAGGATGGAAGATATGCCCGATAATGAAGCGGAAGAAGCAAAAATAGTGCTTCTTCGAGCAGGCATAGATGCTTTATCTGAAAAACGTAAGCTCATTTTAAAACTAAATGTAGAGGAAGGTAAATCCTATCAAGAGATTGCCGAACTAATGCGTATTTCTAAAAATACAGTCAAAAATCAACTCGTAAAGGCCAAGCAGTTTTTGCGCGAACGGGTAGATTTAGCGGCAGTACTTTAAATTCATACAGTTATTTACAATATATCCACATCATTTTAATTTTCTTTTAGGTAAAAAACATAGGGTATATACTCCATGTTTCTGCATGACTAATAAGCCTCCTCAACTTCTATTATTTTTATTTTTCGATTCTAATACGAAGTCGTATTAGAATGTATATATCTAATTATCAATAATTTATTGGT
>JBGAUP010000315.1:0-6944 GCA_044228585.1 Runella sp.
AACCCGTTGCCATTTTGGCCGCTTGTGTTCCTACAATTCCACCACCCAAAATCAACACGTTGGCAGGTTTTACCCCCGCTACACCGCCGAGCAAAATACCGCGCCCACCCATGGGTTTTTCCAAATACTTAGCTCCTTCTTGTATGGCCATGCGTCCTGCTACTTCCGACATCGGAACCAGCAAAGGCAGCGAACGGTCGGCTTTTTCTACCGTTTCGTAAGCCAAACACACGGCATTTCTTTCAATCATGGCGTGGGTCAGTTCTTCTGACGAAGCGAAGTGAAAATAAGTAAACAACAGTTGATTTTCTTTGATGAGGGCATATTCCGAAGCAATCGGCTCTTTCACCTTCACAATCATTTCTGCTATCGCATATACTTCCTCAATCGTTGGCAAAATAGTAGCACCCGCACTTTCGTACTCGGTGTCTTCAAAGCCACTACCTTCTCCTGCCGTTGATTGGATATAAACGGTATGACCGTTTTTACGAAATTCTGCTACCCCCGCAGGCGTCAAAGCCACGCGGTTTTCGTTATTTTTGATTTCTTTGGGTACGCCGATGATCATGGTCGTAGTATGGTTAAGCGTTGGATGAAATAAAAGTCAAAAAACTGATTTTTGGAATACGGTGCAAAATTAAAGTAAACGAAAATATTTTCTGATATTGAAAAATAAATAAGAAAATAAAACTTATTTTTGAATTTAAACATAAAATATTTCTGTTGTTTGCTTATTTAAAGGTCACCAAGCGAAAAAAATTCGGTAGTGAATTTAACTCCTTTTTAAGTAATGAATTTGGACGAAACAGACGTACGTATTTTGCAGTTGTTGCAACAGAATTCACAACTGACCAATAAAGAGATTGCGGCAGAAATCAACCTTTCGATTACGCCCGTTCACGACCGCATCAAAAAGCTCGAACGCGAGGGAGTGATTGAGAAATACGTGACAATTTTGAACCGTAAAAAATTAAATAAAGGACTAATGGTGTATTGTAATGTGACGCTTGATAAACAACAGCAGGAAAATTTTCGGGAATTCAACGAGGCCATGCTTCAAATGCCCGAAGTGGTAGAATGTTGCATGGTGTCGGGCACGTTTGACTACCTAATTAAAATCGTGGCCACTGATGTAGAGAGTTATCACGCCTTTTACCAAGAAAAACTGGCAAGTTTTAAAGCCATTTCGCACATTAGCAGTTTCTTTGTGATGTCGGAAGTGAAAAGTACGACGGCATTGCCCATTTAAAATAGGAGTGAGGAGACATTAGTGAGAAGTGAGTTTATTTGCTGATTACTCGCTCCTAACTCCTCACTTCTCCCAAATTATGCTACTCCAACCCATCAACAACATAGCCGAAATTTGTGCCCGCAAAGGCGTTCAAAACGTAGTGATTTCTCCAGGTTCGCGCAGTGCTGCGCTAACCTTGGCTTTTGCTCGACACCGTGGTATCAAAACCAAAGTGATTCCTGATGAACGCGCCGCGGGATTTGTGGGCTTGGGTATGGCCCAATACAGCGGCGATACTGTAGCGTTGGTTTGTACGTCGGGCAGTGCTGCTTATAATTTGGCTCCTGCCGTCGTGGAAGCTTATTTTCAGGAGATTCCGTTGATTATTTTTACCGCCGACCGCCCCAAAGAATGGATTCATCAGCAAGATGGGCAAACGATTTATCAACATGAACTCTACGGAAAACACGTCAAAAAGTCGTTTGAATTGCCTGCCGACTACACCCACCCTGACGCCAATTGGTACATCGAACGCGTCTTAAACGAAGCCATCAATTTATCGCAGACGTTCCCTAAAGGCCCCGTTCATGTCAATGTGCCGATTCGGGAACCGTTTTACCCAAAGCCTGACGAAAAAATTACGTACAATCGAAATGTGAAACTGATTGAACGTTTAGAAACTCAACAGGTACTTTCAACCGAAGCGTGGCATCGTCTCCAGGGTGAATTTGAAAATGCGGGTCGCGTCTTGGATAGCGGTAGGGCAAATGTCGCCCAATGACTCGCTTTGGCCGTTTTGAAAGAATTTAGTGAGGAAATGGGTGTCCCCGTACTCGGTGATGTTATTTCCAATATTCTTGCCCAACGACACTTTTGTTCGTCAGCACGATGTTTTTAAACCCAAAAATGAAGAATTGCTTGCTTCGCTAAAGCCCGATTTGCTGATTACGCTGGGCGATTCGTTTATTTTCAAAACTTTAAACTCTTTATTCGCAAGTATCCCCAACGCAACATTGGCATATTAAAGCCACCGAACAACTGATTGATACTTTCCAAACCTTAACGACCCAAATTCCCGTTGAGCCTACGTATTTTTTTCAAAAATTACTGGAAGACTTAGATTATCAGCAGTTTGTTCACAACGATGATGATGACGAAGGACGTGGTGACTATCGTCAAGCGTGGCTGCAAGCCGACTGTCAGGCCAAACGCAATCTAAATCAATTCTTACGCCACGGAAACGCGCTGGAATGAGTTTGCTTTGGTGGATAAAGTAGTAGAAAATTTACCCGAAAACTGCGTTTTGCACCTTGCCAACAGTATGCCTGTGCGGTACGTTAATTTGCTGGGCTTGACCCGCCCAGCAGAGGTATTTGCCAATCGGGGTACGAGCGGAATTGACGGCTGTACCAGTACGGCATTAGGGGCAGCCCTGATGACTGATAAACCTGTTTTCTTGTTGACTGGCGATGTATCTTTTTTCTACGACCGCAATGCACTTTGGCATCCGCACCTCCCTCAAAATCTGCGCATTGTGCTTTTTAACAACGGAGGAGGAAATATTTTTCGTTTGATAGAGGGGCCATCGGTTCAACCCGAATTGGAACAATATTTTGAAACTCGTCACCAAACTACTGCCCGTCATACTGCCGAAGATGCAGGTTTAGGGTATTTTGAATTAAGAGATAGTGCCACTAAAAAACAAGATTTTATGGCTGATATTCTCACTGGAAATAGCCCACAAAACGAATTTGAAACGGTTTGGGATGATTTCTTACTCCAAAATGGCAAAGCCAAATTGTTGGAAATTTTTACCGACCCAGTCTTAAACGGAGAAGTTTTTGAAGTGTATCGAAAAACGACTTGATGCTTTACCGGGCAATCATCCCCCCGTCTATGACCAATTCTGCTCCTGTCATAAACGACGACTCATCGGCGGCGAGAAACAATGCTCCGTAGGCCAATTCTTTAGGGTCGGCAAGGCGTCCTTGCGGGGAGGTGTTCTTTATCATTTCTTCTGCTCCTGGAACGTGCGTAAAAAAATCTGTCATGGGAGTCAAAACGCCACCAGGATGCAGAGAGTTAACCCGAATATTGTCTTTGGCGTATTCAATCGCCATGTCTTTGGTCAATAAACGGAGTCCTCCTTTGGAAGCGGTATAGGCGGGGCCGTTACCGCCAACCATCCCAGCAATAGAGGCAACGTTGATAATGGTTCCTCCGCCGTTTTTTTTCATGGCTGGCACGACCGCTTTTACACCCAAAAAAGGCCCAGTCAGGTTGATGGCAATTATTCTTTCCCAAGCCGTTTTATCGGTATTGTCGGTGGTGGCGCCTGCAGGATAAACGCCCGCGTTATTGACCAAAATGTCAATTTTTCCGTACAGTTCAAGGGCTTTGTCGGCCACTTTCTTCCAGTCTTCTTCCGACGTCACATCGTGCGCAATACATTCAATGGACAAACCTGATTGCTGGGCTTCAGTTACCCATTGCTGCATTTTATCAAACTGCACGTCAGTAGCAAGTACTTTAGCTCCTTCTTCGGCAAAAAGTTTAGCTTCTGATTCGCCCATGCCACCCGCTGCACCAGTGACAATGGCAACTTTATTTTGCAAACGATTCATGTTTTTTAGTTTTGGGCTTTTTCGGCGATTAAAATGTTTTCAATTCCTTTTAATAGGGCATCGGGGGTAAATGAAATGCTGTCAATTCCTTCTTTGACCAAAAATTGGGCAAAAGCAGGATAGTCGCTCGGAGCTTGGCCGCAAAGACCTATTTTTGTTCCTGATTGTTTGGCCGACTGAATGACCATGGCCAACATTTGCTTCACAGCGGCATTGTTTTCATCAAACAAACTGCTGATGATGGACGAATCGCGGTCTATGCCGAGGGTGAGCTGGGTCAAATCGTTAGAGCCAATGGAAAAACCGTCGAAAATTTCGGCAAATTGTTTGGCCAAAATAACATTGCTGGGTATTTCAGCCATGACGTACACCTCCAAGCCATTTTTTGCTCTTTCCAAACCGTAGCTTTTCATTACGTCTAACACTTTAACGCCTTCGTCCACGGTTCGGCAAAAGGGAATCATCACTTTTACATTGGTCAGCCCCATTTCGTCGCGCACGAGGCGGATGGCTTCACATTCCATCCCAAAACCTTCTCGATAACGGTCGTGGTAATAACGTGATGCCCCCCTGAAGCCCAACATAGGATTTTCTTCTTTGGGTTCGTACAAAGCACCTCCAATGAGTTGGCTATACTCATTGGTTTTGAAATCACTCATCCTCACAATCACATCTTTGGGATAGAATGCCGCCGCGACGGTAGCTACGGCTTCGGAGAGTTTTTCAATAAAATATTTCTTTTTATCAGGATAATGGCGCGTGATGGCTTCAATGGATTTTTTTTCGTTGCTATCGGGCAGGCTATCATACGTTACAAGTGCCATCGGGTGTATCCGAATGGCGTTGGCAATGATAAACTCCATGCGAAGCAAACCTACGCCCGCATTGGGGTAGAACGATAACCGAAAGGCATTGTCAGGGTCGGCCAAAATAAACATGGGTTTGGTTTGGGTCGGAACAATGCTTTCAAAGTGTAGTTCTTTTTCCTCCCAATTTATTTGTCCATCATAGACCTTACCTTCGTCGCCTTCAATGCACGAAACGGTGATGATTTGCCCATCTTTGAGTTTTTGGGTGGCATCCATGGTCCCGACCACCGCGTGGATGCCCAATTCGCGAGCGACAATGGAGGCGTGACTGGTTCGTCCGCCTTTGTTCGTGACAATACTTACCGCTTTTTTAAGCAACGCATTCCAGTCGGGATTGGTAATATCGGCCACGATAATATCGCCGTCTTGTACTTTTCCTGCATCGGCCAACGACTGAACAATGCTCACTCGTCCACTTACAATCGAACGTCCTACGGCTTTTCCTTTGCAGATGGGAGAAACTTTAGAGAGAATCTTGTATTCTTTAACCCCGATAGTGCCTTTTTTCTTTTGCGTTTGAACGGTTTCGGGGCGCGCCTGTACGATGAACAATTCGCCCGTCAGTCCGTCTTTTGCCCACTCAATGTCCATGGGCATTTGGTAATGCTTTTCGATTGTGTGGCACCATTTACCAAGTGTTTCGACGTCGGCATCCGAAAGACAGAAAACATCCCGTTTTTCGCGCGGAGTGTCAATATTAATGATTGGTCGTTCGGTACCGACAGAGTAAACCATCATATTTTCTTTGGCCCCCATACGGTGCTGAATGATACTCCGCGGTTGGACGCCAATGGCAGGCTTAAACAAGTAAAACTCATCGGGATTTACGGCTCCTTGTACTACATTTTCGCCCAATCCCCAAGCCGCGGTGAGATAAACCACGTTGGCAAAACCCGTTTCAGGGTCTAAGGTAAAGGCAACGCCCGCCGCACCTTTGTCTGAACGCACCATCTGCTGCACGCCCACTGATAGAGCTACTTTCAGATGTTCAAAGCCGTTATCAATGCGGTACTTAATGGCCCGGTTGTTGAAGAGGGAAACATAACATTTTTGAATTGCCTCCAATAAATTTTGCTCTCCTTCCACATTTAAAAACGAGTCGTGTTGACCCGCAAAACTTGCCGTTGGTAAATCTTCGGCTGTGGCGCTGCTGCGAACGGCTACCGAAGGGGTATTGTTTCCTAAAAAGCGATACGCCGAAATGACCTCTTGTTTGATTTCCTTAGGAAGTACGCCGCTGGCAATCAAGGTACGGCATTTTTCGCCAATTTCGGGAAGATTGGAGAGTGTTTCGGTCTCCAATTGATCGAGGAGCTGCGTCAGGGAGACAACAAAATCGTTTTCTTCGAGAAATAAGCGATAAGCCTCGGCGGTAAGGGCAAATCCATCGGGAATGTTGATTCCCAATGGGGAAAGCCTACTGAGCATTTCACCCAGCGAAGCGTTTTTGCCTCCCACTGATGGTAAGTCTGACAATTTGATTTCGTTGAACTGTACGCAGTATTTCATAACGAGGGCTTTTGATTACATCCAAGTAGCTAAAAAGCGGTTAAACTCTGTCTTGAGGCCTGAATAGATTTGCTTGAATGTACTGATTTTCTCAAGCATTGCTTCGTGGTCGGCAAAGAGGTGGTGATCAATAGCTACTGGATTTTCTTTGGCAAAATTAGTAAGCCATTCCTCGTGTTCTTTGGCATCATGACTCAGAATGTCTAACTGCTCTTTTTGGATGATAAACTGATTTTGAAAATGCTCTACCTGCATCTTAACTTCACTGCTGGAGTTTTTGGCCGATACTTCTTCCAATCTTTTTTGATAAATTTTCAATTCGTCGGCATAAAATTTTGCTTCTGACAACCACAATTGATGCTCGAAGTGCAAGTCATCTAAGTGTTTTTTTCGCTTTTCCATTTGTCTAAAAATTGAGGATAAATAAATTAACTTCCTCAATATCCCGAAATGAAACGTAGGAATTAATGACAATTATCATCTTAGATTGGTTGGCTGATAAAAAATAAATTAGTTGCGGATTTTCAGTATTTGTTTAACCCATTGGGCTTTATAAAATCATAAAACAGATTGGCTTTGTTGCAACGGAGGAATAATATAAGAAAAAAGGGGTTGTTAGGTTAGCTTTGTAGCGACAAAACTATAAAAGCAAATGGAAACCACTCAGCTAACAACCCCAAGCAAAGATAGCTATAAATTAAAAAACTGGAA
>JBGAUP010000009.1:0-41512 GCA_044228585.1 Runella sp.
TTCCGTGAGATTGCCGACATTGATGAAGAGAGCAATAGCTTCCCACGTCAGCCAGCCCAACCGACTAAATTTCAATTGTTCAAGGGTGGTCAGGGCTTCCAGCGTGGGCCAAACCCCATGCGTGAGGCGCAACAAAGCCAGCAGCCAAAAGCAGGGCAACAGGGCGGAGCGAAGAATTAGAAACAGGTAAATAAAACAGTAAACAATAGGCAGTTTGCAGTAAGCAGTTTAATAGGACTGCTACGCTGTAAACCGCCTATTTGTTTTTGTGGCATAAGATTTGCACCATCTATTCAAAAGAAGAAACTTATGCCGAATAGATGCCGAAAATACTTTACTGCTTTACTACTTTTTACCAGTTTAAGCCTACTATATGCCCAAAAAGGACTCCGCATAGAGGCAAAAATCACCAATGCCAAACCGACTATATTGGTGTTGGTGCAACATTTTGGTGGACAGTTGATGCCTATTGACACTGCTATCTTGAATGCCGATGGGCGTATTGTCTGGGAACAAAACGAACTTATTCCATCAGGCATTTGCCGAATTATGGGAATTGGGCGAGGAATAGATGTCGTCGTGACAGATACACAGCAGTTTTCTTTTGAAGCAGATATGAAAGACATCATTGCGACTATCCGATTTAATAACTCCCCCGAAAACACCTTATTTTTTAATTATCAACGCGAAACTCGTAAACGTTACCAAGCGGCGTTAGCCTATCGCCAGCGAATGGGTATTAAAGACGATAGCGACCCACGTTGGAAAACACGTTTTCAAGAACTAAATGAAGACATTAAAAGGCACGTGGATTCATTGTATCAAAAATATCCTCAGTCGTTTGCCATTCGTTTTTTAAAGAGCTATCAAGAGCCTAAATTGCCCATTTTACCCCTTAAGCAACTTTCTCCTAAAGATTCTTCCTATCTACAAACCTACGCTTGGGAACACTTTTTTGATAATTCGTCCCTCTCAGACGAGCGCATGATTTATACTCCCACGGTTCCAGCTCGTTTTGAGCGTTTTTTGAAAGCAATCCCGCAGTTTCCAAAAGAAAAAATAGCAACAATGTTGAATAAAACTATTCAACAAACACAAGGAACCGTGGAGCTACGAAAATATATCATTGCGAAATTGGCGCAAAAATTTGAACTTACTCCCCATCCAAACTTTGACGAATTGTATGGCCATCTCGTGGAACAGTATGTTGAGAACGACCCTCAATTATGGGATGCCAGTACTTTGCAAAGGGTAAAAGAAGTGAGAAGTATTAAAGACAGATTGGCCATCGGAAACCTATTCCCTCATCTTATTTTAGAGAATAATGAAGGAAAAGAGAACACTCTCGCGGAAATAACAAGCGAATATACGGTTGTGTTCTTCTACGACCCCTCGTGTAGCCATTGTCGAGAAGCTACTCCTGAACTTGTCAAATTGGCTAAAGACCACAGCGATCGGATGAAAATTTTTGCGGTTACGTTAGATTCTGAAGAGACTCCTTGGAAAAACTTTATCAAAGAATTTCAAACCAGCCATTTTGTGAACGTACGAGATGCGTCGAGAAGCATCGAATTCTACAAGTTAGGTGTTTTGGACTATCCCACTATTTATCTACTCGATAGAGATAAAAAAATAGTGAAACGTTGGCTGAATGTAGAACAATTGGCCGCTTATTTTGTAAGCCGATAAGCCGCCGTCAATTGGACTGAACTAAAACGTTGCTGAAAACGACTGTCTTTTACTTGCGTATCTCCAGGTATATTATAAGAAATATACATATCACTCACGCCTTGAATACTTGCTAAATAGCGTACTCCCAACGATAACTTGTTAAAATTGAGTCCAATACCCGCCTGATAACCTAACGTATAAGGACGATAAGGCGAAAAAGTAAGTATAGAGGAAGAATATTGGGACAAAAAA
The DNA here is from genome assembly GCA_044228585.1 of Runella sp. Classification (GTDB taxonomy): domain Bacteria; phylum Bacteroidota; class Bacteroidia; order Cytophagales; family Spirosomataceae; genus Runella. The sequence goes on from JBGAUP010000009.1 coordinate 1,924, forward strand.
GTCTTTAGGTTATCGTCATCGAACATCTGAACAGATATCAAAGGACCACCGCTGATTTCTAAACGCTTATGTTTATATCCCAACGACAGTGGAATGTCCAGTTGACCATACTGAATGGCGGTTTTTACGTTACTACTTACATTCTCCAATTCAGCACCTTTAATAGAGACAAGCATTTCTGCTTGTAGAAAAACGTCCTCTGTACTGCGTACATATCCACCTATGGCGTACCCCGTCTTCATTCCTCCTTTTGATTTTATTACATCAAGGTTTGTTGAGCTCGAAACCACTCTCCTTCCCACAAAATCGTCGCCCCGAAATTGGGACATTTGTAACCCTGCTTTAAGTCCCCATTCTACTACTTGGGCATTGGTTTGTAATAACACTAAACAAAAAAAAGAAGTAAGCAATTGCTTCATAAAATCATGGATAAGTTTCATAGTCATTAAACGTATTTTTGGGGGAGATGTTGCTTGACCTTTATCCTCTAATGCAATTTTCGTTTTTGCTCGACGCAACCTACAAAATCCAAAGACAAGTAGAGAATAGATGCATAAGACCTTATTTTTGTCATGGTTTATAAAGCATACTATATGACTAATTACAGCGACATTGACGATTTTTTTGCACATCAAACCCCTGAAATTAGGAAGTTGCTACTGTACGTGCGGCAGTTGATTTTGGTAGCTCACCCCAAAATGCGCGAACGGTTTATGTATAATAGTGTTCCCTTTTTTATTTGTTTCGACTATGTCTGTTATTTCGGCAAAATCCACAAAACCAAAGGGATTGAGATTGGATTTGTGAAAGGGTATTTACTCAAAGATGAAGCGGGAGTACTGGAAGCTAATAATCGAAAAATGATTCGAGGAATGACTTTCAAAAACCTGAAAGACTTTCAAACCCGTGAAGACGCGTTTTTGGAAATACTACAGGAAGCTATCATTTTGAACGAAACTCAGCCAGAAAAGACCTTTGCTAAATTACTTTTCGAGAAAAGAAAAAAGTAGAAGAAAGCCGATTGGCTATGCTTCTACTTTTTAAATCAAACGCCGTTTTTATCAATAACTCAGGATAGTAAACTCCGTACGGCGGTTTTTCTGATGCTCTTCTTCCGTTTGCGCATCTTTGATAATCAGGCGCGTTTCACCGTAGCCCTTGGCCACCAGTCTCTCCTTCTCAATCCCCTTCAGCACAATATAATCTACTGCTGCCTGAGCACGGTTTTGAGATAGTTTATTGTTATAAGCATCCGTCGCACGTGCATCGGTATGCGAACTTAGCTCAATTTTTACAGTAGGGTTGTCTTTCAAAATTTGCACCAATTTATCCAATTCTACTGCAGCATCAGAGCGAATATTAAACTTATCCAAATCGTAGTAAATATTCTCTAAAACGAAGGTCTTGTTAATTGCCAGACGGTCGAGTTTAAGGGCTACATTAAACGTAGTATCCATTGTCAATTTTTTACGGAAAATTTGCGGAATGGCCTTTCCTGCCATCGAAAATACGTCGCGTTTTGTAATATATCCCTTTTTTTCAATCAAAAGCGTATAATCTTTGCCTTCTTCGAGTGGGAAAGTGCCAAAAATACCACCACCACGCGTTACTCCTTCTCCTACCAAGCTATCTGCCGATACTTCGTACATTTTCACAATGGCCGAATCAAGCATCGCCGAGGGGGTTTCGTTCGAGGCTACCGTACCCGCCAAGTAATAATTGACGATTTTGGGTGGTTCGGGTTTTCCTATGGTACGGCGGCGCGGGTCGTCGAGCGGAAGTTTTTCTAATTCGGCCAGTTGGGTAGAATCCAAGCCCACGCTTTCGTCTTCCACAAAATAAATGTCATCATCGCCTTTACCGCCTTCACGATTGGAAGTAAAGAAGCCATATTTCATTTCGTCATCGGTAAAAACCAGTCCAAAGTCGTCGAAACGAGAATTTATAGGTGTTCCCAAATTTTCAATGGTAATCACCCCTTGCGAGCGAGTAGCGACAAATAAATCCAGTTTTCCCAACCCAGGGTGGCCATCGGACGCAAAATAGAGCTTGGCGTCTGGACCAACGTAGGGAAACATTTCATCGCCAGGTGTATTGATGTCTTTACCCATGTTGACGGGTTTACTAAAACGCCCAGAGGCATCCATATTGGCGCGGTAAATATCAATTCCGCCTACTCCTCCTGGACGATTAGAGCAGAAATAGAGGGTACGACCATCGCGTGAAAAAGCTGGGCTACCGTCCCACGAAGCAGAATCGCTCACTGGAATCAGGCGAGGGGCGGTCCACTGACCCGCTGCAAAACGACTCAAATACAAATCTACATCGGCTGTACCTTTTTTCTTGCCCGTATTACCTCTTGCAAAAACGACCGTTTTCCCGTCTTTAGTAAAAGTCACGTTGGCTTCATTGACCCCTTCCAAAAAGAGAGATGGGCTAAAAACTTCTGGTTCGCCACCTGTTTCGTCATAACTTTCGGCCAACTTTACTTTATAGATACCCGTCATAGGCATCCCATTGGTTTTGTAAATGGTTTCTTTGCGTGAGGCGGCAAAAATTAATGCGTCGTCTTTCACAAAAGGCGAGAATTCAGCCCCAGGCGTATTCAGTTTTTCGAGGTTTTTAATCTGATAAAATGTCTTCTTCTGCTGAATCACATCAATTGATTTCAGGGTGTAAAGTTCCCGGTTAGCTTTTTCCAGTGCAACTTTATTGGTAGGATTGCTACTCACATATTTTTCCAATTGAGCAATAGCTTCGCTGTATTTTCCCTCAGCTTTCAAGGAGAAGGCGTAATTAAACGGCAATTCAGGAATCGTAATGCCATTATCAAGGGCTTTTTGGTAATACAAAGTCGCCAATTGAAACCGATTTGACATTCGGTACGACTCGGCCAGCAGATAGTTGGTACGACCAGGCTCATAATTGGTGGCCGCAATGGTTCGTAAATCTTTAATGGCCAAATCGTATTCGCCATTATCAAACTTTCGAACCGCTTGCTTAAAAAGGGATTGAGTTGAATTGCAGGCGGTCAAGAAGGCCAATAATCCCACGAAGGCCAAGCTGGATATAAATGTATGCTTTTGCATAATTGTTCAAATACAAAACGTAAGCGGCTAAGTTAGCAAAATGTTTTTTTCTGCTAAACTTTAACGCGAAAAGTTGTTGAAATGTTGCATTGATTCCCTCAACATAAAAAACGCTAACAGAAATCTATTCTTCTGTTAGCGTTTGAAAATCAAGCTATATCTTTTTTAAAATTAGAGTATCCAACGGAAAAAGATGTATAAAGTAAACGACAAGAAAATCGAAACGGGCAAGGTTAAAACCCAAGCCATAAGAATATTACGAACCGTTTTGGCTTGAAGGTTTTTGATACCCTTGCTGGCTACCATCGTTCCTGCAATCCCTGACGATAACATGTGCGTTGTACTAACGGGTAGCCCTAACCCCGACGCCAAACCAATCGTACTTGCCGCTACCAACTCTGCTGAGGCACCTTGAGCGTAGGTCAGGTGCGATTTGCCAATTTTTTCGCCAACGGTTACTACAATTCGTTTCCAACCTACCATTGTTCCTAAACCTAACGAAAGTGAAATCATTAACACAACCCAAAATGGGGCATAGTCAGTAAAACGGCGAATCCCTTTTTTGTCGTCTGTATTTTCTTTTAATATTTTTTCATCGGCGGCACTCAAGTTGACCGACTCACTTTCCATCAATTTTTTCAAGTTACTATTAATCACTAACACATCACGGCGGGCATCAAGGCGTTCATCTTGATTTACTTTGCCGTCGTTTGTGGTATGAGCAATCATTCTGGCTAAATCTTGGGTACTACTTTTTACTTTCGCCAACTGTTTTTTCTCTTCAATACCAAGGAGTGTGGTATCTATCTTGGTCATCGTTTGCTCAATGGCCACTAAATTAGACTTCATGGACTGAGGTTCAATTTTTTCGTTGAGCGCAAAATAAGCGGGTACAACTCCAATTAAAATTAGCATCACTAAGCCCACCCCTTTTTGTCCATCATTGTTGCCGTGGAAGAAACTCACCCCCGTACAAGTAATAATCAAAATAATACGAATCCAGAGAGGAGGTTTTTCATTTTTCTTTGGCTCACTAAATACTTCTTCACGGGTTTCTTTGTTGAGCAAACGTCTCAAAATAAACATTAAAAATACTGCCAAACTAAACCCTACCATGGGCGAAAGCAGCAAAGAGCCAAAAATTTCGGTTGCTTTTCCCCAGTTAACACCCGCGCCATCGGTAGCTTCGGGCATCACCGAAAAAGCCAAACCTACCCCTAAAATTGATCCAATAAGCGTGTGCGAACTTGAAGAGGGAAGCCCAAAATACCACGTGCCAAAATTCCAAATAATCGCGCTTATGAGCAATGCCAGCACCATGGCAATGCTATGATAAATGTTTTGGTCAATGAGTAATTCAACGGGTAGCAGGTTCACGATTCCCATGGCTACGGCAATACCTCCCAAGAGTACGCCCAAAAAATTACAAAAACCCGACCAAATAACGGCGGTAGTAGGCGTCAAAGAATTGGTGTAAATGACAGTCGCAACGGCATTGGCAGTGTCGTGAAAACCATTCACAAATTCAAAAGCACAAGCACATAAAATACAAATAAAGAGAAGAATGAAGATGTCAGTTTCTAAGCCAAACATAAGAGAGTTAGTAGTTTACAGCGTACAGTTCACTGTGTTCATTATTGGTGATTGTATTATTACAGCTTATGTGAACTATCTACCTATGTGGTTGTTAAATTAGGTATTGACGACAAAGGTAAAGCAAACTTTTGACGCGTATGTTAAGAAATTGTTAACACAAGAAATACGAACAACTTTAAAATATCATCAAAAAGGAACACCCTACTTGGAAGAAAAGCAGCTAACCCTCTATCGGTTGGTTTTTTTGCGCCAATCCATGTCATATTTCAGCTTTATTTCCCCCTTTTCATCTACCGCACGAATCAGAAGATTATTACCTTCTAAACTTTGTACTTCTTTTTCGTTGGGGTTACGTTTGAGATTACTAAGCGGGATTTGTACTAACAAATCCGTTTTATCTCGAAAACTATAAGTACCTCCCACAAAAAAGGTCAAAACATTAGAAGTTACTTTCATTTGTTCCATATTTAATTCTTGACCTTGTAACACAAACCGATTAGTGAGGTTTCCAAACCGAACGTTATTGAAGTTACGTCGCTTAAAAAATACCCTTTGAATACGCCTAAGCGGCTCAAAATGATTCAGTTGCCCATTTGACAGCTCAAAAGTTAATTGGCCGTTCATGGTGTTAGGTAAAAGTCTAAAATCACGCTTTAGTTGGCTACTGTAAGAAAACGTGGTACTAATTTTACCACTAAGATTATGGTCAGAAATGGTCGTCTGGCCAAAGTTTTCAAAAGCATAAAATATTTTTTGTACATCGGCATTATTCACTTGCCCTTGGGCATATAACCGATGTATAGGCTGGTCAAATTGTTCGATTCCCCCCGTTACTTGAAAATCACCGCCAAAAGCCCGCATTTTTACATTTTCGCACTTCACAGCTTGTTTTGTCAAAGAAACGTTTCCTTTTACTTTTTGGGCTTGAAATCTACGATAATGCACATTGTCGGCTACCAAAAGCATTTTTAGCTCTAAACGCCTCAAAAGCTTATCCATCAACTCTGTTCCTCTTTTTGGTTTTTCCCTTTTGGTAGAGGTATGATAGTCCCGCACCCAGTCTAAGCCTAAATTGGGAGTATAAATACTGATATTGCCTGCAACTTTATCGGAAGAATTAAAGGCATACGGAAGCAAGCCTGTGATGTCACCTTTAACACGGATTTGGTTATGCTGATGGTTTAAGAACAAAAAGGGAATCTGTACTTTTTTTTCGGTAAATCGCACAAAACTATTTATTCGATTAAATCTGATACGCTCTGGTACATACATAAATGCCGCATTTGAAAGGCTTACATTTCCTTCTATTTTTCCATTCAATTGATTGTTTTTTTCATCAAAAACTGGGTCTATTTTTCCTTCATAACAATAACTAATCATTGCCCTCCCCGATTGAAGTTGCAAATCATTGCCCTCTAATAACTGTTTACAACGCCTCAAGTCAGCATCAAGATTTCCCTCCATGACCATCAATGGCTCTTCCAAGTCGGTTATTGTAAATGCAAGGTTTGTTGGAATCACTCCATACAATAGTCCACTTACTTCTTGGGCAGTAATTCGTGAGTTTTGATCTCCAACGGGTTTACTCATATCTACCTGATTGCTAAAATTACCCTTACCTAAAGTTTGAACTAATGGTCCAAATGGCGTTTCATATTTGAACGTTTTTGTTTGAAAATCAATCTCTACCCGTGGTTGAACGCCACCCCGTAAAGGCCCATCCAATTTCACTTTTGCCGTTACGACTGGCAAAATCTTGTGCTCGGCAATACGCCTTGCCAAGCGTTTGGGTACAATCTCTAAAGCACGTGGCGTAGCAATCGTATCCGTATTGATTTCTAATTGAACACGGCCTTGATTAGAAAAGTCAAAGCCCCCTTTTAGTCCAAAATTGTCTTTGTTAACGCGTACACGAGAAGGTTCAACCAGCAGGTGAAAATTTTTGGTGTTGAGCGACATTCTCAACTCCAACTCCGCAGGCTTATTTTCCAGAAAGGCCCCTCGATGAATATCAAATGCCAATCCACCAAATTTCACCTTTCCTTTTAGATGCAAATTCACACTTGTATCAGTGCTCTGGAGGTCATTGGTCATTTTTTGTAGGAAAAAATCAAAACGTTTCTCCTTCAAAGAGTCTTGCAACGAAAAATCAACTCTTTCAAAGTGGACTCTTTCTAATCTACCTAAAAAATCTTCTACAAAAGAGGAAGCCTGTTTGTTTTGAGCAAGTCGTGCGGAGTTCTGTAAATCAAAAATACTTAGGTTGCTATATCCACTCTTTTCAACAAAAATATTAATCTTCCCTTTCTCAAAACTCACTGAATTGATTTGAACTTTTCGATTCAAAAGTTCTCTTGCATCTATTTTGATTGTTAATTGTCGAAGGGTTAACAATTCCGTATGATGTCGTGAATAGGCCCTATCACGCAAGTGGACATTGAAAAGTGTAAAAGAAAGCCCGAGGCCATTGGTAAAGGGAGTAAAATGAAAGTTATCTGCCGTAAAAGTGCCGTTTACATTTTGATTGACTTGTTTCACGATATATCGAAATAATTGCTGACGGTACTGATAGGCCCAGCCCAATACCCCCGCTGTCAGAACAAAAACTATTCCAACAACATACAGGCCTATTTTAAGTATTTTAGTCAACAACATGGCTTATCAAAAGTAACACGACAATATACGCTACTTTTACTTTAAAAATATTGTACCAACACAATGCAATACCGAAGATTTGGAAAAACCGATTGGCAAGTGAGCGAAATCGGTTATGGAATGTGGGGCTTAGCTGGATGGACAGGCTCCGAAGAAGATGAATACAATGCCGCCCTTGACCGTTCGGTAGAATTGGGCTGTAATTTTTTTGATACAGCTTGGGGATACGGTGCTGGTCGCAGCGAACAAGTACTCGGAGAACTTGTAAAACGGCACACTGACAAACGTTTATACGTAGCTACGAAGATTCCACCCAAAAATTTTAAGTGGCCTTCTAAGCCTGAATTTAGTTTGGAAGATTGTTTTCCAGCAGCACATATCATCGAATACACCGAGAAAAGCCTGCAAAACTTAGGAGTAGAAACTATTGATTTACAACAGTTTCACGTTTGGGAAGACCACTGGGCACAGCATGAAGAATGGCAGAAAGCAATAGAAAAATTAACCCGTGAAGGAAAAGTGCAGCATTGGGGGATAAGCGTAAACCGCTGGGAACCCGATAATGTGCTAAATACGCTCCGTACAGGACTTATTTCGGCGGTACAAGTTATCTATAACATTTTTGACCAAGCACCCGAAGATAACCTCTTTCCACTTTGCCGTGATTTGGATGTGGCCGTTATTGCCCGTGTACCATTTGATGAAGGTACACTTACTGGCACTTTTACCAAAGTCACTACTTTCCCCGCCGACGACTGGCGCAGTACGTATTTCGTACCAGAAAACCTGATTTCAAGCGTCGAACACGCGGATGCTTTGCGGCCATTGATACCCTCCAGTATGACTATGCCCGAAATGGCTCTTCGGTTTATCTTGAGCAATCCCGATGTAGCTACGACGATTCCAGGTATGCGCAAAATTCGCAATGTAACTGCCAATATGGCGGCTTCTGATGGCGAAAGACTATCGGCTGATTTGCTCGAAACCCTCAAGGGACACCGTTGGGACCGTACCCCGACCAGTTGGAGTCAGTAGAAATATCAAGTTTAGAATTCAGAATGGCTTTGTTGCAACGGAGGAATAATATAAGAAAAAAGGGGTTGTTAGGTTAGCTTTGTAGCGACAAAACTATAAAAGCAAATGGAAACCACTCAGCTAACAACCCCAAGCAAAGATAGCTATAAATTAAAAAACTGGAATCCTACAATGAATCCTTGTGTAATCGAGGTCGTCTTACGCTTTGGATAGAGGATTCAGTAAAGTGTTCTTGAGAGCTATTAATCCAAAAGAAAGTGGTAGGATACAGACTATCCTGATAGTGTGATATTGTGTTGCTTAATTTTAGGGATTCAATAACATCAACCTGTCAAACTACTGGTTTTGTAGGTAGCTTACTACAATTAATGACAAAGGGTCTTATGCTATTCCTGATTATACGCTTTGCCGTCAAAATAGTCTTCCTGTAGGCTTTAACACAACGCTGGGAAAAAAGGGTGAAAAATATCTCATATTGCTATTGATTCGACAGGCTCCATAAAAGTGTACGGAGAGTAGTGAATGGAAAGTTAGAAAACAATGGCGTAAACGTTGGGAATACGGCGTAAATTACATTGGAATAGATGTCAATACGCAAGAAATCATAAGCGTATCTTTAACTGGCAATGATGAAGATGATGCTGCAATAGCTCAAAAGAGCGATTGAAGGTAAAACTAAACAACCAAGTTTTCGAGTGGCGATGGAAGTGATGATTTTCCAGTTTACGAGAAAAATTAGGGCATCTATTGCTAAAATTATTCCACCACCCAAAGATGCGATTATTCATCATGGAACAAAAGAAAAAACCACTACCAGATTATCTAATTCAACGAAATAAAGCAGAATACATCCAGAAAATTGGAAGGAAAGAATGGAAAATTGGGAGTGGGTATCACAAACGGAGTCTAAATGAAACCGTCATGTTTAGATACAAAATAAGTTTCGGGAACAGAAATGACTAACAGAAAATTGAACATCAAAAAACCGAAGAGTAAACATAAAATGCCACATCTTAAATACCTATCGAAGGCAAGAAATGCTCAAGTCGCATATAAGGCGGCATAAAATAACCTCGCAAGTAGCGAGGCTCTAAAATATATCACTAAGAAAGCCATTCAGAATGTCTAATTCGAAGACACATTCTGAATTCTATTATTCTTGACTTTGAGCTAAATCTGTCAAATAGATGAGCGGTATTGATTTTGTTTCATTTTTAACATCTCTTGATTCGTTCGCAATACGCCCAATTTGCGTAATGACTGGGTCTCATAATATTCCCTAAAAATTTTAAGGCTGTTTCGATGTTCTTTTTGCAAACGGTGTTTCAGTATTCGATTTAGTCGAAGAATCGTGCAAATACTGCAACTCAAGGTCTTCTACTTGCTTAATTAATACCTTTAATTTGTCATCTTCTGAAGGCATAAAGTTACCAAATTGCGATGGTTTTAAGGATATGTCTTTTTTACAATAATATAATCTTCCTTTCCCCAAAAATATATCTGGTCAAAAGCCAAATCCACCAATTGCTCAAAGCTAAACTCGCGAATATAGATATTCTTGGAAGCCAACAAACGAGCCTCTTTTGAAATAGCTTCGCTCAAGGCTGCTTTTTGGATAATCGCCCCAATGTAATCAATACTATTCAAAGCGGTAGTAGGGTCGTTAACGGCAGGCGAAATGGCCTTAATAGCAATGTCAACTAACTGTCTGATTCCAAAAGGTATATCTTGATTATAACTGCGAAATTTATCAATCACGAAACAGTGCTTGATTGCTTTACTGATGGAAACATAATAGGCCCGTTTTTCGGGCGGGCAATGAACCTCGGCCAATAAACCTCCCTTAATCACAAAACTGCCGATGTGAGGACGAACCATCATTTTTACGTCATCATCCTTTGGAAACAATCGCTCTAATGCTCGATGACGAATAGTGTCCAAATAACCACTCGTAGGAGAAATGATTCGCAAAATATTATCTTTGAATCCAACAAATTGTACCGAGTCATAGAGTAAATCAATCTCCTCAACCGTTCGGCGGGCAATATTTTGCGTAATACTTGAGGCGTTAATATTGCCAATGATGTGGTGAATAAAGAGCGGAAAAATCATCAAAATCAGGTAGAAACTCCCAACAATGCCGAATTTAGGATAAATCAAAGAGGCATCTGACCATCCAAAATATTGAAGCCCCATTAAATAGCCGACACACGCTAAAAACGACCACAGAAAAAAACGGCTAAAATGGTCGTACTCAAAAAATGAACGAATAATACGAGGAGAAAACTGAACAGATGCCAATTGCAAAGCAACAAATACGAAAGAAAAGGTTGTAGCTACAATGGTTGTCAAAATACCCGCTAAGGCTGTCAGATAGCCATCCAGCAAAATACCTTTTTGGCCAGGTTTCCACCATTGTAAGAGAAGGGTAAATAGCGCAGTTAGCAGGTAGGAAACCAACGTCAGCCCTAACCAATTTGACTTGACACGTTCGTGGAATTTGTATAAGCGACGGAATAGCATAAATAATCGGGGATAAGGTCAAGTCATACTGACTAAACCGAAAAACCTTTACCTTTGGTTCTTTATTTGTAAAAACCTCTTTTTCCCGTCAGAAAATGCAATCTGTTTACATTGTTTCAGCCGTACGAACCCCACTTGGAAGCTTTGGCGGTTCTCTGGCTGGTTTATCGGCTACGCAACTTGGCGCAGCAGCTATTCGTGGCGCCATTTCTAAAATCAATCTTGACCCGAATCTCGTACAGGCTGTTTACATGGGAAACGTTGTCTCAGCCAATTTAGGACAAGCACCTGCCCGCCAAGCCGCTATTTTTGGTGGATTAAGCAAAAATACGACTTGCACTACCGTCAACAAAGTATGCGCTTCTGGTATGAAAGCCATGATGATGGGTGCGCAAGATATTCTACTTGGAGATGCCGATGTAGTAGTAGCTGGGGGAATGGAAAATATGTCACAAATCCCTTTTTATTTAGATAAAGCACGTTTTGGCGGATACGGATACGGTAACGGTACGTTTATAGACGGCCTCGCCAAAGATGGACTCACGGATGTGTACGGTGGCATGGCCATGGGCGTATGCGCCGATGCCACTGCCAACAAGTATGGTTTTAGCCGCGAACAACAAGATGCTTTCGCTATTGCGTCTTATCAACGTAGTGCCGCCGCTTGGGAAGCAGGGCATTTCAACAATGAGGTTATACCAGTACAAGTACCTACCAAAAAAGGTGAGCCACTTGTTATTGCGCAAGACGAAGAATACAAAAACGTCAAATTCGACAAAATCCCCACGCTTCGAGCAGTGTTTAGCAAAGAGGGAACCGTCACTGCTGCCAATGCCTCTACCATCAACGACGGTGCTGCAGCCACGATTTTGATGAGCGAGCGCAAAGTAAAAGAACTGGGGATTAATCCTTTGGCTCGCATCGTATCTTTTGCCGATGCCGAACACGAGCCCGAATGGTTCACGACTGCCCCTACCGTAGCCGCTCCCAAAGCCCTCAAAAAAGCGGGATTGAGCATCAACGACATTGATTATTTTGAAGTAAATGAGGCTTTTTCGGTGGTAGTGATGGCGTTTATGAAAGAGATGGGGATTTCGCACGAGCAAACTAATGTATTTGGAGGAGCGGTATCATTGGGGCATCCTCTGGGCTGTTCGGGTGCGCGTATCGTTGTTACCCTCCAAAACGTATTGGCCCAAAAAGGTGGCCGATATGGTCTTGCGGCTATTTGTAACGGTGGCGGTGGCGCCTCAGCCATGGTGATTGAGAAGATGTAAATATAGTTTCTTACTATGTCATGGACTGGTATCAGCCAGTACGGAGTTTGTTGACTAAAATACCCTTATCCCAAGTTGGCCGATATGTCGAGAAAATTGATTGAAGAAGACTATAATCAATTTAAACATAACTCAATATGAATACAAGAGAGGGCGATTGTAGTAAAAAGAGGTGAGAAAAAAGGGTAAGAAGTAAGATATAAAGAAGACTTAGTCTCCCTTCGTATTTCTTACCTCCTACCTCTTTGTTGTCGTATTTTAGAATAATCTAAAACGAAATCGTATTCACCGTAGCAGAACTCGAAGTAGTAGTTGTTGATTTTAGCGTAGCACCCGAGTTAGAATACGTGCCTCCTGTGTACAAGCCCCATCCCGACGAGTTTCCTACAAAGCTACCACCTGTATAGGTACCCCCGAAATAGATTTTGTATTGGGCATTTTTGGCTAAACTTGGGTTCGAGAAGTGGAAATAGTAGTTGGCATTTTTGGGTTTAAACGTGACTAAATCCTTCCCAGAAGCATCTTCAATATGCAATATTGAATTTGCCGCCACTTGCGCACTTGAGGTAATGTACATACTTACTTGCGTAGATCCTGTGCTCATGGCTTTGGTCATGCGGGCGTTGGAGCCTCCCGAAATCAAAATACCTCCGTTGACCAAGAAATTACCATTCACATCTACTCCTTCTTCGGGTGAACTTGTTGGTCCACCTATAATAGTCGTTCCACCAGTAATGGTAATATTTCCGTTGCTATCTATTCCGTCACTGCCTGCAACGATTATGATACCACCTTTAATGAATATATTGCTTCCATCATTGGATTCTGTTCCACCAGTAGTTGTACCCATAGAGGCATTCACTCCGTCATTGGAAGATGTTACATTGGTAGTACCACCTGCAAAAGTGATTGTTTTGGATTCTATGCCTTCGGTTGATTTGGTGATATTAACCGTTCCGTCATTGATGGTAATAGAAGTTTCCGATTTGATACCATCATCCGTAGCTGCGATGTTGAGTTCGCCATTGTTCATGACAAATGCCCCATCACTTTTAAATCCTTTGGCTTCGCTGGTGGTAGAAGTGTTGTAAGTAAACTTCGTACCCGTAGCTGAAATGGTGGTTGTACCTCCACTAATGGTGGCAGTACCGTCAACGCTGATACCTTTGGCACCTGTACCTGTGCTTGTTACGGTCAATGTACCCCCTTTGATGGCAAGGTTTTTATCGCAATTGATACCTGCTGGTGCGGTAATGTCGGCGTCGGCTGTATCGTAGTAAGCGGCTCCAGAGGTTGTAATTTTAACTGTTCCTGAGGTAATTGTAAAGTCTCCTCCCGTTTTGATGCCTTTGGCTCCTTTACCTGAAACGGTAAGCGTAACGGCTTCAGTTGTTCCGATAGTTGTATAACTTTCGCTCTTGATGGCATTGCCTTTTTCGCCCGTTGTTGTGACCGTAATTTTACCTCCTTTAATCAACACATAGGGGGTAATGGTGGCGTCGGTGCCTTCGTAGGAAGCGGTAATTCCGTCATTGACGCTGTTGATAGTCACTGTTCCGCCATTGATGGCGACATATCCTTCTTCGGCTTCAATCCCGTTGCTGGTGGCGGAAGTAATCGTTAGATTTCCGTTGTCCATGGCAAAATAATTACTGGCATGAACGGCGTCACTCGCTGCCGATTTGATGACGATAGTAGCTTCGCTGAGGTAGATATAATCGTCGGAAACAATGCCGTGTTTGTTATTGCCAGTTACGTTCAATGTTCCTGTTCCCATAAAACTCAATTGACCTTCGCTAAAAAACGTCCCTTTTTGGTCTTCCGAACTGGTAGCATAGGTAGTGCCGTCGCTGAGGGTGTTGGTACCGATGACATTAATGGTTGCTTTTTTACTGGACTGAATATTGATGGCAGGCCCATTACTGTTGGTAATGCTGACGCTTTTCATGGTAATATTAAACTTATACTCGCTGTAAATCTTGAAACTACCTTTGGTCGCCGTTCCTGACAACAGATAGACAATCTCTTTGGACGTATTGGTTGATTTTACTGTCACATCCGCGCCGCTTGTTGTTACGCTTACACCATCATTTTGGAAGGCATTGCTTACCGAGGCGCTGGTACCCGAATACGTAATGACGACCGTGTCTTTGGCGGTGGAAGCCGTATTAGACGCGCTGATTGTAATGCTAACAGTGAACGTTTGACCTCCCAAACTCAAATTGAAAACGGCTGTTCCTGTCGAAGTAGGAATTCCCGAAATGTTATATACTAACGTTCCCGAACCATTGGCCAACGTCCCTGCTGCTAAAGTAGCAATGAGTCCTTCTACGCCCGTCGATGAAGCTGTAGAAACATCATAAGCTCCGCCGTTTCCGCCTGTATAGGTGATGGTCACTGTACCAGTATAAGCTACGCCGTTGGTACCTGTGGTAGGATTTACGGTACCTGTGAGGGTTGCTACACTTGCTTTGGAAGCAATAACAGGCAGGGCTAACGAACATGATTGTCCGCCTAAATCAATAGCAAAGCTGGCCGTTCCTGCCGAGGAAGGAGTTCCTGTAATGACAAAGCTGGCTGTTCCGCTGCCGTCGGCTAATGTGCCCGCCGATAAGGTTGCCGTAAGTCCAGTAACTCCTGTAGAAGCAATGGCTGTGCCTTCGGCATAAGCAACGCCGTTTCCTCCAGTGTACGGAACACTTGCGGTGGCCGTAAACGAGGCTCCGCTGGTAGCAGAAGCCGAGAAAGTAGTACTGGAACAGTTTAATGATGTGATAGTGGCAGATTCTGCGGCAGTAATTTCTTTGTCTTTACACGCTTGGACAATCAAAATAAATGCTATCGCAAGACCTGCTAATAAAAAACGTTTTTGGTTCATGGTATCAGATAGTGGGTGTACTTGCTTAGATTTACGCTTATTGAATGCTTGTCGTTGCAAGAATTGGCTGTTATTGAAAAAATAAGGCATAAAAAAGCCGAGACCATTGCGAGTCTCGGCTTTCTTAATATGAAATGTTAGTTTTCCTCGGGTGAAATATAACGTGCGGGACGCCACGTATTATTGCGGGGGTTGATGTCGGGGGTTTGGGAGTCTGGGTCAATCGTGACCGATTTTAAAGGCCCTTTGGTGGGGGCTTTAAACGTCCAAGTACCGCTTCGTTGCCAAACCTCAACTGGGAGTTGAACCCTTGTTTTTTTACCGTTTGTTTCTTCCAACTCTACTACCGCAGGCATAGCCCATTGTTCTAAGTTTTCAATCGTAATGATAGACCCTTTTGAAGGAGTTTGTTCTACGTATTGTACCTCTTTAACGCCTTGGTCGAGTTTGTAGTTTTCGTAAAACCAACCTTTCCAAAACCATCCTAAATCTTCTCCCGTACCATCTTCGATACTACGGAAAAAATCATAAGGCGTAGGGTGTTTGTAGGCCCAACGCTTGGCGTATTGTTTGAAAGCATAGTCAAAGCGGTCGCGTCCAACTACCACTTCGCGGAGAAGTTTGAGGCCAATAGCGGGTTTGTAATAGGCATCCCAACCCAAATTTGTGACTTTGATTACGTCGGGTACGGTTAAAATGGGGTCTGCGCCGTCGCGAAAAAGGGTAGGGGCAATGTTTTGGATGTCGTCTAAGCGATCACGGTTGTATTCGCCATCATTAAAAGCTTCGGTCGAAAGCATATTGATGAAGGTGTTGAAGCCTTCGTCCATCCATGCAAATTTACGTTCGTTATTGCCCACAATCATTGGAAACCAAGTATGACCAAACTCGTGGTCGGTCACGCCCCAAAGTGCGTCTTTTTTGTCGTTATGGGCGCAAAATACAATGCCTGGGTATTCCATACCACCCACAATACCAGCCACATTGGTAGCAACAGGATACGGAAATTCAAGTAAATATTTAGAATAAAACTCTAAGCAACCTTTTACGTATTCCGTAGAACGCCCCCAGCTATCGTTGCCACCGTTTTCGGCAGGATATACCGACTGTGCCAAGGCAGGTTTTCCGCTGGGCAGATTCATTTTGGCGGCATCCCATACGAATGCTTGCGATGTAGCCCACGCTACGTCGCGGGCATTCTGGCAACGAAATTTCCAAGTCAACATTCCGTCCTGCTTTGGGCGCGAGCTTTTGTCTTTCACTTCTTTTTCGGTACGAATCATCACCGTTTTGTCGCTTTTTCGGGCTTCTTCGAGGCGTTTCACTTGTTCAGCAGTAAGAACTTCTGAGGGGTTGAGCAATTCGCCCGAACCTACCACAATGTGATTCCACGGAACGGTAACGCTGTACTCGTAGTCGCCATAGTCTAAGTAAAACTCGCCCGCACCAAGGTAAGGCAGTACGTTCCATCCCTCGATGTCGTCGAAGACACACATGCGAGGATACCACTGGGCAATTTCGTAAATCACCCCGTTTCGTGTATCCAATTTACCCATGCGGTCGGAGGCGTAAGAGGGGATTTTGAAAGCATAAGCTACTTTGATTTTTATTATTTCTCCGCTTGCTTTCATCGGTTCGGCCAGCCGAATTTGCATACGGGTATCTTCAATGATAAAATCTGCTGCGGTAGCTTTGGCTTTTCCTTGCTGAATGGTGACAGTGCTAATGGTATAACCGCCCTCAAAACCAGCGTTTCCGTAACGGCCTCCACTGAGTGGGGTTGTTTTTCCGCTGCGTGAGTTGTCGTTGAAGGCATTTTGGTCGAGTTGTAGCCACAAAAAAGGAAGTATTTCGGGGCTGTTGTTGGTATAAGTAATTTCAACTTCCCCACTCAGCGAATTGGCGGCTTCGTCGAGTGTAACGGCGATTTTATAATCGGCGCGGTTTTGCCAATAACGTGGGCCAGGAGCACCGCTGCCTGTTCGAAATTCGTTGGCAGGTTGGTAGTTAAATAAGGGGTTAAATAATACGTGTGGGTCGTATTTGGTGGTGGTGTTTTGGGCTTGCGCAAAAATGGCAAGGCTTATCAAAAATAAAAGATGGAGTTGACGAGACATTTTAGTAAAATTTGCAGAAAAACGAAGGTAATGCAGAATTGTTGTAAAACGTAATAAAGACAAGTAGAATCACCACTTTGGGTGTATTTTTACCCAATTTTGGGGGAGAAATGAATCTGTAAGCGGAAAGTTTGGTTTACTCCATATTCAGAAGAGGCGTCGGTCAGACTGGGCGTCCCCGTTCAAACCAACCGACGCCCAACATGTGCTTAAATCGCTAATCAGAAATCGCAACTTGACAATCACAAATGGCTCTCAATAAAATTCCCGTCAATCTTATCACAGGTTTTCTCGGCGTAGGAAAAACAACCACGCTGCAAAACATCCTCAAAAGCAAACCTTCTGATGAACGTTGGGCGGTGATTATCAATGAATTTGGAGCGGTTTCTATTGATCATACTGCGTTTGCAGGAGCCGATGAAAACGGCTTGGTAGTCAAAGAAGTGGCTGGGGGGTGTATTTGCTGCTCGGCCAATTTACCCATGCAAATGACCTTGACGTTGGTGTTGCGCCAAATCAAACCCCACCGTATTTTGATTGAACCTACGGGCATGGGGCATCCCGCCACTATTTTGGATATGCTCCGTGGTAAATTTTTGAAAGACGTACTTGACATCCGGGCCACGGTTTGTTTGGTGGACCCGCGTCAGTGGGAAAATGAAGAATACCGCGAACACGAAACGTTTATTGACCAAATTACACTGGCCGATGTGCTGATTGCCAATAAAATAGACTTAGCGGGTGAAATATTAACAAAAGAATTTTTAGCCTGGGCAAAAGACTTGTTTCCGCCCAAAATTTTGATTGGAGCCGTTGAACAAGGTGACATTGACCCTCATTGGTTAGATATTGAGCCTTTTCCTAATCGCAAAGCACTGCATCCAAACGCGCACGACCACGAGCATCATCACCATTACCACAACGAAGAACTACCGATTCCAGAAGTAGGCAGGCCGTTGATGCGTGAGAGTCACGGTTTGGGAATGTATAGCTGTGGTTGGGTATTTTCGCCCGAAGAAGTTTTTGATTTAGCCAAACTAAAATCGTGGATGACTTCGCTCAAAAATGTAGAACGAGTCAAAGGAGCTTTCCGAACGGGGGTAGATTGGGTCTTAATCAATGCCGTTCACGGGGAATTTTCCATTGAGTTTTTATCTTACCGACGTGATAGTCGGGTGGAATGTATTTCGGAAAATCCTCTGCCTTGGAAGACGTTGGAAGACGGTTTGAAAAGCTGTATTTTGGTTTATTCTGAAAAACCTACGGTGAAGCAGTGAAACAGCAGGGTTGGATATGGGCTTCACTGACTGCGTTAGCGGTGTATGTGTGTTATGCCTATTTCCAACCCAGCTATTCTTACGCACTACTCGACCTTCGCTACGACGCCCACAAATATGCCCAAGCCTACGACTATTTTAGGGGGCTTTCAAAAGATTACCATTTGTCTTTTCCTTTCAATACGCGTATTCTGATGCCATGGTTGGCGTCAAACTTGCCCTTCAACGACCTAAAAATAGATTTTATTTGGCTCAATGGCTTGTTTGTTATTCTGACTGTTGGCCTTTTGGTGTTCATTTGGCAAAAGCTAAAAATACGCTTCGCCCTGCTATTGATTGGGTTATTTTGGATTCTTTTTCATTGGAAAGGGTTGGTCAGAATGTACCTCCCCGACCCCGTGACGGCGGACGTAGGTGGCTATTTTTGGCTGACCTTATTTCTAACCCTTGTTTTTGTAGGAAAAGGAAAATTAGGGTCTGACGGTACGTCTGACCCGATTCTATTGTTCTCGAAAACAGGCTATTACGACCCTATAAATCAACAGTTAGGCCACAAAAATCGGAGGCCGTTTTTAAGCATTTTTGGTTTGTTGTTGATAGCTGTTTTGGGAACCTTGCAGAAGGAGTCATTGATTGCGGTTTTGGGGGTAACAGTTTTGTGGGGAGGGTTCCGTATGTGGTTGGGGCGGACATCAACCACGGAAAGAGAAATGCAAAAAGATGTTTTCAGCGTGACAAAAAATGAGCTTTGGGTTTTGCTTGTGGCCTTACTGCTTGCGATTTTAGCATACTATTCAGCTTCTCACTTCTTTCCCGCTTCGCCTTCAGATTGGCGTAACCACTCGCTCATTAGTCTTTTGCGCGGTATTAAACGTTATATCCTACAGCCTGAGTTATTCTCACGCGTTCCTATCAGTTGGTTATTCGCTTACGGAATGCTTTGGTTAGCTATACTTCCCACTCCTCATTTTTCTCTCAAATTTTCGCGTCTGACTTCTGACTACTCGCTACTCACTACTCACTACTGTCTTTGGCTCTTTCTGAGTGTTTTTGGAGGAGGCGATACCACTCGAATTATGTTCAATGGGATGCCCTTTGTTCTGACTTTTTTATTACTAAAACTCAATCAACAACCTACTTGGGTGGGTTGGTATGCACTATTCTCATCGCTTCCGCTGATGCGTCTTGCTGAGTTAGAACCCGATTTGGGGCGTTACCCTTCTCAAATGCAGCGTTGGTGTGTAGAATGTTGGAGTTTCGGCGAAAGTTGGGGATATGGGTTGTATGCAATGGCTGTTTTAGCGGGCTATTATTACCTTTTGCGACGTTTGGGAGCCGTCAGTGGCGATAAAACGAAGGACATACAAACCCATCGCTAATGTACTAACGTCAAAGGAAGTTTCAACCTTAGGTTGACTTACTGCTTGCGTGCTGATTAATTGTCCGTGGAGCGAATAGAGTTCTAAACTTCCTTGGGTGGGAACTTGGGCGTACAAAAAGCGGGAGGTAGGGTTTGGGTAAACAAGAAATGAAGTCGTTTCAGTAGGGGGATTAAGTTTCGTAGAGGTATTTTTCAAAAACTTAATTCCCCCCGTATTGCTGCCTATGAGCAGTTCGGGAAGTTCATCGCCATCCAGATCACCCACGGCAGGGAATAGCCCCCTCCCGATTTTTATAAATTCGGATTTTTCAGAAAAAACATTGAAAATCAGGCTGCTATCGCTTTTTAAAATAGCATTAGGTTGGGTGAAATTTTGATAAACCCGTACGTTCCCAGCCAAATCTCCCGTGATAAGTTCAGGTTTTCGGTCAGCGTTGAGATCGGTCACTATCATACCTTGCGAACGTTTTTCAAAATCCACGTCTAAGCCGCCAAAAACGTCTGTTTTGAGTTCATAAACGGGAGAAAGCGAGCTTCCTGTATTTCGGTGAAACTCTATATTTCCTGAATTTTTACTGACCAAAACGTCTAATTTTCCATCTTGGTCAATGTCGTAGTAAAGTAGGTTTTCTCCGTTTGAAAAATTTTTGGGATTGGGTAATTTCGTCAAACGTGTCGTGTCAAGTTGCATAGCGCGACCGCGTGGGGCAAGGTTAGGTAAGTACCTGATGTCCATACCCTTGAAGGTATTAGACCAAAAACCTAAGTCGGTGGTTCCGTCGCCATTGAGGTCGGCAAAAAAGGGTTTGGTGTTTACTAACAACAAGTTTTCGTTGCGTAGAAGCTGATGGCTCAAATTTATAAAATCATCGCTGATGAGTTCAAATTGAGCTTGGGTCGAATTTCCCGTATTACGATAAAAGTGAAGACTGGCTCGGTAGCCGTTGGCCGTTCGTTGCCCGCCGTAGCCTATCAACAAGTCCAAATCACCGTCGCCGTCTATGTCGGCCAAAGCAGGCGCGGCATTTTCGCCTAAATCAATCATTCCGTCTTGCAAAAAATCGGATTGGCGATATACAAAACGGGGCTGTAAATCAGTGCCTTCGTTACGATAAAACCAGTTTGATTGACGTAAATTAATGAGCGGATTGCTGGCAATATCCGTACTACTGGGTGAGGCTACCAAATCCCGTTTACCATCACCATCCAAATCTTCGACGTAAGCCGAGGGGAAAAGGGGGAAATTGATGGGCGTTTGGGCAGGGAATTTGGCTTCGACGCTTCCAATGAGTGCGTTCATCCCATTCCCACCTAAGTTTTTGAGTTTGGCAACATTATCGCAGGCCACGTGTCCGTGTAAAACATCCTTCAGTCCATCGCCGTCTATGTCGCCTACCCAGAGGGTATTGCCAGCGTGGGCCACACGGGTATTGGACAAAGGAACGCTGGCCTGCCTGAGCGCTGTGGCGTTCATCAGTTCAGGGTTTTGGGCGGGCGTGTCGTTAGGGGACAAATTAAGTTCGTATTTATCACATATTGAAGTTGCACCAAAACGCCCCCAGTTAGTTGTCATTTTGCGAAAAACAAAAGGTTGGGTGCTATTTTGCTCTTTGCTAAAATTTTGGTGTAGCTCTACGGAGGAGCCTGTAAAATCGAAGGTTAAAATATCTATATCACCGTCATCGTCAATATCAGTGATAGCGGGTAGGTCGGTGGAAGGAACGTACAAATTGATATTTCCCGAAAAGCCTTGCGTAAGTAGTGGGTCAGCGATAAGTGTCCAGGCGAAGCTATCTGTGGTGGGTACATTGCGAAATACCCGAATTCCCGCATTGGTACTGGTAAACAAATCTTTACGACCATCGCGGTCATAATCTACGAGCAACATCCAATAGAACATATTAGACGGAAATTTCGCTTCGTATTGGGGAGCATACTGCCAAGTGATTCCGCTGGTTTGACGCACTGCCAAAAAAGTAGAGACTTGCTGATTGGCACGGTCAAAAATCACTAAATCTTCTTCTGCGTCGTTGTTGAGCCGCATTTTCGAGAATTGTGCATTGTTTTGCCCCCCTGCCCAAGGATTTGTCAATGTCTTCCCCAAAGCCGTTACTTTGGTAGAAGTGTCCCAACGAAATGAGAAAGGCTGAGCAAAGACAGAAGAGGGAAGAAGTAGGTCAATAAAACCAAGATACCCCAATAGCACCACGACCGATTTGCTGAGTTTTTGTAACAATTCTTTCGGGTTAGGTATCGCTTGTCTCATTCTTACACCAATTTTTTATGAATAAAACCGTTTAGAACAAAAAACGTTTTTATGTTACAAAAAGTGTTCACCAATTCTACCAAAGCGTGGCTTATCTGCATTTTTTTATCTTTTTCGATGACCACCACTGTTGCTCAACAAAAATATCATAATCTGGTTTTGGAAGGTGGGGGTATCAGGGGAATTGCCTACTGCGGAGCTATTCAAGAACTCGAACAAAGAGGGCTTTTGAAGGATATTCGGAGGGTTGGGGGTACTTCGGCGGGGGCAATTCAAGCATCGCTGCTTTCGGTGGGATATTCGGCAGCCGAACTGACCGATTTAGTTTCGGAAATGAAACTTCAATCTTTCAACGACGGCCAATATATTTTTGTGGGAGGAACTCAGCGTCTTATTGAACGTTTTGGATGGTATCGTGGTGATGCTTTTCGGAAATGGATTGGCGATAAAATTTTGATTAAAACGGGAAACGCTGACCTTACTTTCGGGCAACTGCACGGCTTAACCCAGCAGGATAGCTGTTTTAAAGACCTGTACGTGACCGTTACTAACCTGACCCAGCAGAAAGCGATGGTACTTTCTCACGAGCATTTTCCCGATTTAGCAATTGCTGACGCAGTGCGAGCTTCGATGTCCATTCCGTTTTACTATTGTGCCGTTTTTATGGATAGTACGGGGAGGTTTTATTCTCAGCCGCCGCGTACTATTCCCTCCGATGTCTTAGTAGATGGCGGGCTACTGATGAACTACCCAATTGGTCTTTTTGACCAAAATCGCTTTTTGAGTAATTCCCAACCTGACGTAGTTCCAGAAGCTACCGTTTTCAACCCAGAAACCTTGGGACTACGCCTCGAAAGTACCGAGCAAATCAAAGCAGATGCCCAAAACTTTGGCTTGGCTCCTTACCCTATTCGAGGTTTTAAGGCTTACATAGGGGCTTTTTACAACTTAGTTTCCGAAGCTACCAATCGTTACAACTTTCGTCCCGAGGATTTAAAACGGACTGTTTCTATTGATTTTCAGAATATTGGAGCGAAAGTGAGAAAACTCTCTGAAGCAGAAAAAAATGTGCTGATAGAAAGTGGAAAGAAAGGAGTAGTCAATTTTTTGGAGGGAAATAAATCTTAAATCCCTACCTTTGCCACAGTTTTGTGGTGCCTCATGCTTGCTTCGTAGTAAGTTTAGTAGGCTTAATAGGGAATTCGGTGCAAGACCGAAACTGTCCCCGCAACTGTAAGTTTCGCCCCAAGTCGCTTTATCCTGCAAAAACCACTGGTAAACAGTCGGCAGTCGGCAGTCAACAGTCAGCAGTAAATTGTTAATGATGATTTTGTCTTAAACATAAAACTGCAAACTGTAAACTGTAAACTGCAAACTCCAAACTGGGAAGGTGCAAAAGCGATGAGACGAGTCAGGAGACCTGCCCGAAGCCATTCTTAGTCGCTGCGTACGGGAAGATGCGCCCCGATTGAGCGGTAGCTCATTTTTATCAAGTCCCACTTCAACTCAAAAAGGGACACAAATCTTTTATTACCTCTATGAAACAGATTCTAAAATCTGTCGGCTTAGCGTTTGGTCTCATCGCTCATGCTTGCTTTGCCCAAAAAGAAGTGAATTTGGAAGAAGTCACCATTACTGCCAACAAATTTGCCCAAAAGCAATCCCAAACGGGTAAAGTCGTGACCGTATTATCGGATTCCGTTTTACAAAAGAACCAATCCCAAACCCTCGGCGAGCTACTCACTCGTCAAGCGGGATTAATGATTGTGGGCGCACAAGGCCCCAATGGTACCAATCAAGACGTGTATTTGCGCGGTGCAAGTACGGGAAATACCCTTATTTTGATTGACGGAATGCCAGCCTATGACCCGTCGTTTATCAGTCCTATGTTCGACCTCAACATGATTACCGTGGGCGAATGTGAAAGGATTGAAATCCTAAAAGGTGCACAATCTACCCTGTACGGTTCGGATGCGGTAGCTGGGGTAATCAACATTTTTACTAAAAAAGGCAATTCTGCCAAACCCGTGGTGGGAGTAGTTTCTTTAAATGCAGGCTCTTATGGCACATTTAGAGGCTCGGCCAGTATCAATGGTTCTTTTTCCAAAGGGTATTACAATCTCCAATACACTCGTTTGACCTCCAAGGGCTTTTCGTCGGCTTACGATAAAGAAAGTAATGGTTTTGACAATGACGGGACGGTTCAAAACAATCTGTTGGCAAACATCGGAGTTCATCTTTCCAAAAACCTTATACTCAAGGTTCGTACACTCCTTAATGGCTACCAATCCGACATAGACGCAGGCGCATTGGCGGATGAAAAAGACTTCACGATTGACCAAAAATTCAGAATGATGGCTACGGGCTTAGCATATCAGTACGATAAAGGGAAATTGACTTTCAACTACGGTGTCAGCCAAAGCAAACGAACTTACATAGACGATTCTACCTCTGTGGAAAAAGGAGCGTTTAACAAATACGCAAAACAATATTACGGAGGTACGGCTCAGTTTATAGAACTTTATAACTCTCTCAAAATCAACAATCATTTTGAGCTGTTGACGGGGGTAGATTACCGTTTTAATAATACTGACCAAACCTACGAATCTTACAGCAGTTTTGGGAAATATACATCCCCCCCATTGGGTGCCGACACTGCTAAAACGGCGCTCCTCAGTGTGTATGCTTCGGGATTTTTGAAAACAAAAGCGGGATTGTTCTTGGAATTGGGAGGACGTTACAACTACCATTCCCTCTACGGAAGCAATTTGACGTATTCGTTCAACCCTTCGTACTTAATCCACGACCAATTGAAAGTGTTTTTTAATCTTTCGTCGGGTTTTAAAGCACCCTCTTTGTATCATTTGTACTCGCCCTATGGTAACAAGACTCTCAGCCCCGAAAAATCGGTTTCGACCGAATTGGGGGTACAAGTTTTTTCAAAAAACAAGGCTTCTAACTTTCGGGTATTGTATTTTGACCGCCGTATCAAGGATGTTATTTTCTTTCAATCCCTTTCGCAAGCTCCTTACGGTCGCTATATCAATTTCGACAAACAAAACGACCACGGCTGGGAGTTGGAAGGCAAATCGCTCATCGGGAAGTTGAGTATTTGGGGAAATCTGACGGTATTGGACGGAGAAATTACGACCAAAGTAGCAGGAAAAGACACTACTTACAACAACCTTTATCGTCGGCCTAAAGGGTTGCTCAACGTAGGAATGGGTTATCAAATCACTCCGAAATGGTACGTAAATGCCACTTTGCGAAGCGTCGGAAAACGTTTGGATCGTTTTTACAATAGTGCCACCTTTCAAACTGAAACCGTCACATTGGATGCTTATACGACGTTGGATGTATATGGTGAGTATCAATTTTCAAAGTACATTAAAGCCTATATAGACCTCAAAAATTTAATGGATAGACTGTATTTTGATTCTTATGGATACACCACGCGTCGGTTTAATTTTATGGCAGGACTGCAGCTAAGTTTTTAGCATAAAATCTCGGTAGGGGCAAATTAGCTCCGCTCCTGCCTTGGCTTTATAGTGGCTCAGTAAAACTGTGGTGATAAAATCGTAACTTTGCATTTTCAATCACAATTTCATCGAAAGCCGCGTGTCTCAGGGTTGAGACAGCTAACTTTCTGATTGCCATTTGAATCATTGAGACGATAAGAAACATAAAATACCCATGTTAGAACAGTTAGAAGCCATAAAAGAGCGTTTTGAAGAAGTAGCTCAGCAAATAGTACAGCCAGAGGCAGTTGCTGACCAAAAACGCTTTTCAAAACTGAGCAAAGAATACAAGGATTTGGATAAAATTGTCCAAAAATACCAAGCCTACAAAAAAGTATTGAGTGAGATTGAGGATGCGAAAGAACTCATTGCCACCGAAAGCGACGAGGAAATGCGCGACATGGCAAAAGCCGAACTCGTCGAACTTCAACCTCAAGCCGAGTTGTTGGATGCCGAACTCAAAGAAATGCTGATTCCGAAAGACCCCAACGACAGTCACAATGTGATTCTTGAAATCAGAGGAGGGACAGGGGGGGACGAAGCAGCGATTTTTGCAGGAGATTTGTTCCGGATGTATCAACGTTTTTGCGACCGCATGGGCTGGCGCATGGAAATCATGGACTTTACCGAAGGAAGTACGGGTGGATACAAAGAAATCATCGCGAGTGTAGTGGGAGAAGATGTGTATGGTAAGCTCAAGTTTGAGTCAGGAGTACACCGTGTGCAGCGTGTTCCCGTAACAGAGTCGCAGGGGCGTGTGCATACTTCTGCCGCTACCGTAGCCGTTATGCCCGAAGTAGAAGATGTGGAAGAAGTAGAAATCAATCCCGCCGATATTGAAATCATCACTTCGCGTTCAGGGGGCGCAGGAGGACAGAACGTCAATAAAGTAGAAACCAAAGTGCAACTAACCCACAAGCCCACGGGTATTGTAGTGGTATGTCAGGTAGAGCGTAGCCAACACGGAAACCGCGAACGCGCCATGAATATGCTACGTTCAAAACTCTACGAAATGGAGTTGAAGAAACAAAACGATGCGGTATCTTCTCAACGCAAAAGTTTGGTAGGTAGCGGCGACCGCTCCGACAAAATTCGGACTTACAACTACCCTCAAAGCCGTATCACCGACCACCGCATTGGTTATACTGTCTATAATTTACCTACGGTCATGGATGGTGAAATTGGCGATTTTATTGAACAGCTTCGTATTGCCGAAAATGCTGAACGCATGAAAGAAGGCGTAACAGCGTAAAGACTACATTTTTAGATTTTACGTGAATTTTAAGTAGATTTAGTGGTTTTTGATGAAATCCCATTCTATCTACTTAAAATTCACTACTTATGGATAAGCAGATTACTAAAAAATACACAAATGAAGAAGTAACTGTAGTGTGGCAACCACACTTGTGTATTCACTCTGCTATTTGTTTTAAAGGATTACCTACCGTTTTTGACCCAAGAAAACGCCCTTGGGTGACGCCTGAAGGTGGGACTACCGAAACCATCGTTGAGCAAGTAAAAAAATGTCCTTCAGGCGCACTTTCTTATTTTATGAACAATGAAATAGCAGGGGAGGTAGAAGTAGAAGGGCAAACGGTCGTAGAAATTTTACTCAAAGGCCCTTTATTGGTTTATGGTAATCTAACCGTAAAAGATGCAAAAGGCAACGAAACCAAGAAGTCGCAAGTAACCGCTTTTTGTCGCTGCGGACATTCTGGAAACAAACCCTACTGCGATGGCTCGCACGTAAAAGCCAAATTTGATGGATAAAAATAGTAGTACATCCTGTTGGGTATTAAGTAAAACAAGAATAAACACTTACTTTTACTAACTCCACCTTGAAACCTCAAGACTAACTACTATCTATCTATCTTAACTTATGAACCAACCTTCTACCGACACCCGCCCCCGCAGGCTATTGTCATTGGACGCCCTTCGTGGATTTGATATGTTTTGGATTGCGGGGGGCGAAGAGATTTTTCACTTCCTTGCCGAAGCCACGGGTTGGACAGGGGCTATTGTTATGGCTCATCAGCTGTCCCACCCCGACTGGAACGGTTTTCGAGCGTATGACCTAATTTTTCCATTGTTTTTATTTTTGGCAGGGGTTTCTACTCCCTTCTCATTGGGTAGTCGTCTCGAAAAGGGCGACGACCGTAGTAAAATGCTTCGTAAGGTTGTTCAACGGGGTCTAACATTAGTAGTTTTAGGGATTATTTATAACAACGGCTTACAAATCAGACCATTGGAAGAGATGCGTTTCCCGAGCGTATTGGGTAGAATTGGTCTGGCAGGAATGTTTGCCCAAATCATCTACCTTTATACCAAGACCAAAACACAGTATATTTGGTTTGTGAGTTTGCTGCTGGGCTACTGGGCGTTTGTGATGTTGGTACCTGTACCTGGTTGTGGTGCTGGCATCATGACAATGGAGTGTAATCCTGTTAGTTATTTCGACCGATTGATTTTACCAGGACATTTACACAAAGATATTCATGACCCCGAAGGGCTTATTTCTACCATTCCTGCCATTGCGACGGGTTTATTGGGGATTTTTGCGGGAAATCTCCTTCGTGCGGATGAGCGTTCCACTTCTCGCCAGCAAAAAGTGCTGTTTATGTTCGTCACAGGAATTGTTTTCCTTGTTCTTGGTAAACTTTGGGATTATGTATTTCCCATTAACAAAAATCTCTGGACCAGCTCTTTTGTCTTGTTTGTTGGTGGTTGGAGTTTGGTACTATTGGCGGTATTTTACTGGATTATTGACGTACAGAACTGGAATCGTTGGGCGTGGATTTTGGCCGTCATTGGCATGAATTCCATTCTGATTTATATGGCACAGCATTTTATTGATTTTGGACATACTTCTGAGCGTCTTTTTAGGGGCGTTGTAAAATATTTCTCCGAACCCTATCAAAAGGTATTCTACGCCATCGGCTACGTAATCGTTGAATGGCTTATGCTGTATTTTTTGTACAAAAAGAAGGTATTTTTGAAGGTATAATTTATACTATTTTAGCCTAAAAAGCGGTCAAGCTTCAAACTTGGCCGCTTTTTTGTGTATAAACTCATTGTTGTTCGCTTTTTTCGCGGTTGGCCAATTGGCCACAGGCAGCATCAATGTCTTTTCCTCTACTACGGCGCACATTGACAATCACTCCTTTGTCTTCCAAAAACTTGGCAAATTGAGTCAATTTGTCAATGCCCGTATTTTTAAAGTCAGCTTCGGCAATGGGATTGTATTCTATAATGTTGACTTTGGCGGGTACTTTTTTGGTAAACTCCCACAACTCTTTGGCGTCTTGCAAGGTGTCGTTGAAGTTATTAAAAACGATGTATTCAAACGTAATTCGATTCTGGGTTTTACGGTAAAAATACTGCAACGCCTCGGCCAGATTTTTCAACGAATTCGATTCATTGATGGGCATAATTTGGTTGCGTTTCTGGTCATTGGCGGCGTGCAAAGACAAGGCAAGGTTAAACTTTACGCCATCATCGCCCAATTTCATAATCATTTTGGCAATACCCGCCGTCGAAACCGTAATGCGTTTGGGCGACATCCCTAAACCTTCGGGCGAAGTGATTTTTTCGATGGATTCGAGTACGTTGGCGTAATTGAGCAAAGGCTCGCCCATGCCCATATAAACGATATTGGTCAGCGGCAAGTTAAAGTTTTCTTTGGCTTGGCGGTCTATGGCCACTACTTGGTCGTACATTTCGGCGGCATCCAAGTTTCGCTTGCGATCCATGTAGCCCGTTGCGCAAAACTTACAAGTGAGAGAGCACCCCACTTGACTCGATACGCAGGCCGTCATGCGGTCGTCGGCAGGAATCAACACGCCTTCTATGAGGTGCCCGTCGTAGAGTTTAAAGGCTGATTTTACCGTTCCGTCGTTGCTTTTCTGTGATTTTGCGTTAGAAATAGCCCGAATTTCAAAATTTTCGCTCAACAACTCTCGCGTTTTTAGCGAGAGATTGCTCATTTGATCAAAAGAGGTTACTGATTTTTTCCAAAGCCATTCGGCTATTTGTTTGGCACGAAAGCCCTGCTCTCCGTGCTGAGTCAACCAATCCTTCAGTTGCGCAACGTTGAGTTTTCTAATATCTTTTTTGGGGAGGGCGAGTGTTTCTGTCATTTTAAACGAAGAACCTTCATAAGGTTTTGGGCCTTATCAAGGTGATATATTTTTTACAAAGTTACTGATTTACAGCGTAATCAACCAACTTTCAGTATAATCTTCCCAAACTGAGTGCCGTTGTCCATGCGTTGTAGAGCGGCTTCGGCAGCATCGAGTGGAAAAATTTCATCTACAATCGGCTGAATTTGATGCGCTTCAATAAACGCAATCATCTCTGAAAATTCAGCTTCTGTTCCCATCGTTGAGCCGTAAATGTTGAGTTGTTTAAAGAAAACCTTTCCAGGAATAATATCTGTAATATTGCCCGTGGTTCCCCCAAAAAAGCAAATACTTGCTCCTGCGGTAGCTACGTCTATCAATTTGGCGAAACTGGAACCACCTGCACTGTCAATGATTACGTTGAAATACCCACTGCGGTCGCCGCCCGTAGCTGCGATTAAGTTTTTGGCCCAGTTGGAATCTTTGTAATTAACCCCTCCTTTGGCTCCCAAAGCAATGGCTTTCGTGATTTTCTCATCCGACCCAGAAGTTACCCATACTTCTGCCCCCGCTGCTACGGCAAACTGTAAAACAAACAATGCTACGCCCCCTCCAATTCCTGTAATCAGTACGCGGTCACCCGCTTTCATACCTGCCCGCGACATGAGCGCACGCCAGCCCGTAAGTCCTGCCAAAGGAATGGCTGCCGCGGCTTCAAAGTTCAAGTGAGCAGGTTTAGTTGTAAGGTATTTGGCTTCTACCTTGAGGTATTCGGCAAAGGTTCCGTTGTCGGGCATTCCCAAAATTTTGAAATTTTTGCTATAAAAACCTTTATTATCGCCCCAATTATGCGATGGATTGATAATAACCTCCTTGCCCAACCATGTTTCTGAAACCCCTTCGCCTACTTCTGCCACGATGCCTGCACCGTCAGAACCCAAAACCGCAGGGAGCTTAATGCCAGGGTATAATCCTTGCTGAATGAATACATCGCGGTGATTGAGAGCCGCGGCTTTGATTTGCACAATGACCTCACCCGCACTTGCGGTAGGTTTTTCGACTTCTTGAATAGAAATATTTTGTTTGATTTCTGGGAGTACAGCAGCTTTCATTAAGAATAGAAGTTGAGTGATTTGTCAATTGACGTAACAACAGATATTGCGGCCAATTGGTTGATAGAAATGTTATTTTTGTTGGAAGAAGACTTTATACTACCAAAAACTCCGTGGAGAGGTATAATGCCTGTGATTACCGAGGGTAAAGCCGAGTACGAGTTCATGCGAGCCTCGCGTAGCCGATTGGAGGGAGGAAACAACGTACTCATAGGTGTAACTAACCGTAAATTTCTGGGCTACTCGTACTCCTACCCATCCCCAAAAAGCATCGCGATTACGGTATGACAACCCAAACCAAAGATTGTTTTGATAACTAAATTTGAGATTTAAATCCCAAGAAAGGGGGGAACTATCTGCTTTTTTTAACAAAATGGAGGGCGTAAAATCCCAATTATCGGCAATTAGTAACCGATACCCTGCCGTCAAAAAATAATGTGGGAGAACCTTCCCCTGCCAATCATAATCTCCCTTTCGAAAGTTGAGTTTGCTTGCCCATAATTGCTGAACCGAGAAACCTGCAAAAAATTCGGGCGAATATACCCAAAGTCCCGCGCTAATATCTGGGCGAAGCGTATTCACTTTTCCTGCCGACACTACGGGGTCTTGGGCATTGGCTAAACGAATACGGTCAAAGTCCAAGGTATGCTGGGTAATCCCTCCCGAGAGACCTGCACTTATTTGCCACAAATCCCCCAAAGGATAGTGATAAGCCCCCGACACAGTCATCGAAAACCGACTCCATGGGCCTGTTTGGTCACGAATGAGCGATAGGCCTGCGCCACCATGGGCATCGGGAAGGGTAGGATTCGACTGCCGTCCAAAACTGAAGCGAGGAGAAGCTGGCTCAACCTCAAAATCAGGATTGCCAACGGGTAGATGCGCCGTCATGTAAAAAGTACGAGGGGCATCATCCAATCCTGCCCATTGTTGGCGGTAGCCCAAACGTGCATCGGCGTAGCTTTCTATTCCTGCAATCGCAGGGTTAATAAGAAAATGATTTTGGAGGTATTGTGAATAGTGGGGGAGCTGTTGTCCCAAACATTCAACCACAGAGAACCAAAGAGCCACAGAAAAAAGTGTTGTGGTCTTGTTACATTTTATTGAAATAAGGCGTAACAATGTTTTCAAATGGTATCAGATTGAAAGATGTATCATGGTTACCGTAACAAAAATCGCGCCTAAAATAAAGTGAATGAGGCAAAAGAACTAAGAATCAATCAAATCTGTGGCAATTTTGGCCGATAAAACTGCCAGTGGAATACCTCCACCTGGATGTACGCTTCCCCCTACAAAATAAAGATTCTGAAATTGACGCGAAAAGTTGGCATGGCGTAAAAAAGCTGCAAAGCGATTGTTGGAACTGTTGCCGTACAAGGCTCCTTGTGAGCTGGAGGTCTTTGACTCAATACTACGAGGGTCTAACACTTCTTCACATTCAATCAGCGAAGCCACATCAACGCCTAAATTATGGGTAAGTTTTTGAATAAGGGCTTGACGTGTTTTTTTGATTAAGTCGTCCCAATCCTGCCCGTCGTTGTTGGGAGCATTGACCAAAATAAACCAGTTTTCTCCCCCTGTGGGTGCGTCATCCGATTTATGTTTTGACGTGATGTTGATATAAACAGTTGGGTCAGAATAAATCGTTTTTTTCTGGAAGAGGTGTTCAAATTCAGTACGATAGTTGTTGGAAAAGAAAATATTGTGCAGTCCCAATTCTGTAAAATTTTTTTGATTCCCCAGTAAAAAATCAAGGCTGAACTTGATTTGGGTTGTCTTAAAATCCGTTCGGGTTGTTTGGCATTAGGAAGCAATTTTCGGAAAGTGTTTACCACATCCATATTTGAAACGACGATGTCGTAGGCATGAGGAGGGTATGTTAGGGGGCGGATTGGATTCAAACTCTAAGCCTGTTACTTGATTTCCTTTGGTTTGTATGTTTTTGACTTTGGTGTTATAATGAAATTTAACGCCCAATTCTTCGGCCAATTTTACCAAACTCTCCGTAATGTCCACCATTCCTTTTTTTGGAAAAAAAGCCCCGATGTTGTATTCCAAATGGGGAATAATATTCATCGTGGCGGGGGTTTGGTAAGGGTCGGAGCCGTTGTAAGTGGCGTAACGATTAAACAGTTGAATCAGTTTGGGATTTTGAAATCTTTGCTCGTTGGCACGGTTCATCGTAATAAACGCATCCAAGCGGTGCATGTTAGCATACCCTTTGAAAGCGTCACGGTTGAAATAAGTGCTGATTTTATGAAGAGAACGATGCAGAAACAGCTTTTCGGTCACGTTGTATTTGACCGCACTGTCTTTTAAATGAGCCAATAAGTGCGCAGCGGGTTCACCCAGTTTTTTCTCTACTTCTTCCGCAAAACGCTGGTGGTCAGCGTGGGCAGTGATGCGAGTACCGTCGTCCCAAAAGTACCGACACGCTTCGTCTAAGCGGATGTAATCGAAGTATTCTTGTGGATTTTTGTTTGATAGGCGAAATAACTCATCTATCAAGTGAGGCAGCGTAAACAACGATGGGCCCGCGTCGAAACGATAGCCCTTGAGTTCAAAACTTGATAATTTTCCGCCAGGATAACTGTTGGCTTCAAAAACGTGAACTTCATAGCCCTTATTGGCCAACCGAATACTGGTTGCTATTCCTGCTATCCCTGCCCCAATAACTGCTGCTGTTTTTTTATTACTACTCATTCGCTCATGGTTTGCCGTGGTTTTCGGCTTTTTATGCTTATTTCATCCCCTACTTTGATGATTCCTGTTTGGCGGGTCAATAGGTTTTGGCCGAAAAAAATCTTGTTGTTTCGTTTACGATAAGTCGAAAGCGTTCGGAGGGGTTCTTTGCCTGTTACTTCTCCTTTTTCGGGATCAATGGTTGTAAGTACACAACGAGCGCAAGGTTTTACCCCGAAAAATGTTAAATTTCCTATTGTAAATTCGTACCATTGGTCTTCGTCATAAGGGATTTCGCCTTCAAAAACTAAATTGGGGCGGAATCTTAACATAGAAACGGATTTGGGTAGTCGAGTGTTTAAATCATCCAACGAAGATTGGCCAATCAGTAAAAACGGGAAACCATCGGCAAAGCTGACATTGACGTCGAAAGGAGCATAATCGCGGTCAGCCAATCGCAGTGACGTATCGGGTAAATAGACCAAACGTACCGAAAATCCAAGTGCTTCGCTCAACCATTGGTTAGAACGCTCATTGACAATCACCGCTTCAATTTGGTCATCCCACACCGTAACCTTCAATAAGTCAAACGTTTCTGGTTGAAAAGGAACTTTCAGAACGCCCAAGTGGTGGATTCGATGGCGTAGCAACAAACCGTCGTCAGCAATAGAAACATCAATGAGTGCTATTTGGGGGTGCTCGCGCTGAGTGACAAAACGATTGTTTTCGTCAATGATCAGCCAACGGCGGTCGTAACGCAAACCACGTTCTTCAACTTGAGCTTGGGTTAGGCTGATGGCTCCCAACGATTTGACAGGATAAATAAAAATTTCGGAAAGTATGAGAGAAGTTTTCATAACAACAAAGTAACGCCGATTTTCGTATTTTTGGAAAAAATACAAAACGGTATGCCGTCTTACAAACATCTCTTTTTCGATCTTGACCATACGCTTTGGGATTTTGAACGCAATTCGGCAGAATCGTTAACCGATATTTACCACGGCTTTGAACTCATCAACCACGGAGTGATGTCATTGGGAGATTTTGTGCGCGTATTTCTTGAAATCAATACACAACTGTGGGCAGATTTTGACCAAGGACGTTTGGCACATAGCTACATTCGTGAGCACCGTTTTCGGCTGGTTTTTGAGGCATTGGGGATAGAAAACCTGTCGTTTGGAAAAGATATGGGAGAAGAGTATTTGAAGCTTTTACCCCAAAAATCTCATTTGCTCGATGGAGCAGTGGAATTGCTGGAATACTGTGCCAACAAAAACTATCAGTTACACATCGTAACCAATGGGTTTGATTCGATTCAAGCTTCCAAAATGCAGAGTTCGGGCATTCATCACTATTTTCAACAGGTCATTACCAACGAAAAAGCAGGCGCAAAAAAGCCAGAAGCCCAAATTTTTGAGTATGCTTTACAAAACGCTAACGCTCAACCTGCTGAAAGCCTGATGATTGGCGACAACTGGGAGGCCGACATCATGGGGGCTTTACGCTTTGGAATAGATGCGGCTTACTACAATCCCAAGAAACTGTCTTTTGACCAAAAACCAACTTACGACGTACAGCATTTGGACGAGCTGAAGGCAATTTTATAATCCTGATTGGGGTTTTATTTCAATTGTACTGTTTCAAATGAAAAATAGAGACTGTTCTGCGTCTTGGTAATAGATATTTTTTAATAATAGTATGCTTGCATAATATTTTTTTCTAATTTTGAAAGGCAAAATCATAGACCATCACGGAATAGAACAATTGCATTGGAAATATAGCTTCTAAATCACAAATTCAACATTCACCAATTAGATACATGAACCGTAGCATAAAAAAAGTAGCCGTATTGGGCTCGGGCATTATGGGGTCGCGCATTGCGTGCCACTTTGCTAATATTGGCGTAGAAGTATTGTTGTTGGACATTGTTCCCAAAGAACTTAACGCCGCCGAACAGGCCAAAGGACTTACTTTAGAGCACCCTGCCGTGCGTAATCGCATCGTAAATGAGGCGTTTCAAAATACGTTGAAAGCCACTCCTGCTGCTTTGTATAGTTCTAAGTTTGCGAGTCGGGTTAAACTCGGAAATTTTGAGGATAACCTCGCCGAAATCAAAAATTATGATTGGGTTTTAGAAGCCATTGTAGAGCGCTTGGACATTAAGCGGTCGCTGTTTGAAAAAGTAGATGCACTACGCAAACCCGGTACACTCATTACCTCCAACACCTCGGGTATTCCCATTCATTTGATGTCGGAAGGACGCAGCGATGATTTTCAAAAGCATTTTTGCGGTACGCACTTCTTCAACCCACCGCGTTATTTACGTTTATTTGAAGTCATTCCAGGGCCTAAAACTGACGGTGCGATTCTTGATTTCTTGATGCACTACGGTGATTTATATTTGGGCAAAACCACTGTACTCTGCAAAGATACCCCAGGCTTTATTGCCAACCGTTTGGGAATTCATGCCTTGGTAGAAACCATCCGCATTGCTGCCGAAATGGGATTGACGGTGGAGGAAGTAGATAAATTGACTGGGCCAGTAGTAGGTCGTCCAAAATCGGGCACGTTCCGTTTATCGGACGTAGTAGGTTTAGATACCACGGTCAATGTCTGCAACAACCTTGTGCAGATGCAGCACGATGAGTCGCGGTCGGCCTTTGAACTGCCAGCCATTTTGACCAAACTCATGGAAAACAAGTGGTTAGGCGATAAAACAGGGCAAGGTTTTTACAAAAAGACCAAAGATGAAAAAGGCAAGACCGTTATTTTAGCCCTCGACCTTAACACCTTAGAATATAAACCTTCGGTAAAAGTAAAGTTTGAAACCCTCGAAAAAACCAAGGCCATTGATGACCTCAAAAAACGCTTTGGGATATTGCTCAAAGGCACTGACAAAGCCGGAGAGTTTTATCGTCGTACGTTTGCCAGTGGATTTCGCTATGCTTCTCATCGGATTCCTGAGATTTCGGACGAAATTTATCGCATAGACCAAGCTATTTGTGCGGGTTTTGGTTGGGAGATGGGTCTTTTCAGTACTTGGGATGCCATTGGAGTGAAAAAAATGCTCGAAATCATGGAAGCCCTTGGCGGCAAGCCTGCGCAGTGGGTATATGATATGTTGGCAGCGGGCAATGAAAGTTTTTACAAAGTTGAAAACGGCAAAAAACTCTACTACGATATTTCTACCCAATCTTACAAGGCTATTCCAGGGCAGGAAGCGTTCATTATTCTCGAAAACAAATCACAAAATATCCTTTGGAAAAACGCGGGTGCGTCTATCTATGATTTAGGCGATGGCATTGCAGGCGTAGAGTTTCATTCCAAAATGAACACCTTTGGAGCTGAAGTAGTCGAGGGACTTAACAAGGCTTATGCCGTTGCAGAAAAAGATTTTCGTGGACTAGTAATAGGCAACGACTCCAATGAGGCATTTTCGGCAGGGGCTAACTTGGCAATGCTGTTTATGTTTGCCATCGAACAAGAATACGACGAAATCAACATGATGATAGCGCAGTTTCAGCAGACCATGATGCGGGCACGTTATTCATCTATCCCTGTCGTAACGGCGGCCCATTCGTTGGCATTGGGCGGAGGATGTGAAATCAATCTTCATGCTGATAAAGTAGTTGCACACGCAGAAAGCTATGTAGGTTTAGTAGAGGTAGGAGTTGGGTTAATTCCAGGAGGGGGGGGAGTCAAAGAAATGGCATTGCGCTGCTCTGATTTGTACCAAACGGGTGACCCTGAATTGAATATTTTGCAAACGGCTTTTATGAATATTGCCCAAGCGAAAGTTTCTACTTCGGCGCAAGAGGCGGTAGAAATGAACTACATCAAGGCCGATCGTGACCAAATCGTGCTGAATCGCAGTCGGTTGATTGCTGAAGCCAAGCAAGCCGCTATTGATTTGGCCGAAAATGGCTATACTCAACCTAAGCAACGCAACGACATCAAAGTACAGGGAAAAACGGGAATTGCACTTTTTAAAGCTGGTATCGGCAGTATGCGTATGGCCAACTACATTACAGAACACGATGCCAAAATCGCCGACAAATTGGCCTATGTTATCTGCGGCGGCGATTTAAGCTACCCACAAAACGTAACGGAGCAATATTTGCTGGATTTGGAGCGCGAAGCGTTTTTGTCGCTGACGGGTGAGAAAAAAACTTTGGAGCGGATACAAGGGTTGCTGATGGGAGGCAAGCCACCGAGAAATTAAAAAGAAAATCTTTTATTCTATTTAGCCACGGTGTGAATACGCCGTGGCTTTATTACATATTTTGACTAATCAAGGACTATGTCTAACTTTGGTACTAATCAAGATTTTTTACGGTGATGACAAACTATCAACAATACATAAGCATTAATCCGAATATTCGTTTTGGAAAACCCTGTATTAAAGGGACTCGTATAACAGTTCAGGATATCTTGGTCTGGTTGTCTTCCGAGATGTCTTTTGAGGAAATTCTGGAAGATTTCCCAGAACTCAGGGTGGAGCATATCCGAGCCGCCTTATCTTTTGCTGCTGATATCGAAAGACGTACCAGATTGATTGCAGCCTAATGAAACTTTTATTTGACGCCAATCTTTCCTATCGTATTGTCAGAAAGCTGGAGGAGATTTACCAGAACTGTCTGCATGTAACTAAAACAGGATTACCAATTCCAGCAGAAGACATTGCAATTTGGAAATGGGCAAAGCAAAATCAATATATTATTGTCTCTAATGACGAAGATTTTTATCATTTATCAAGTCTTTACGGTTTTCCACCAAAAGTTGTTTTGGTACGAACTGGGAACCAGAGTACTAATCAATTAGCCGATTTGTTAGTTCTTCATAAAGCTGATGTTGAACAACTATGGCATTCACAAGAGTATGGAATTTTAGAAATTTTCTGATTGACTGATATGTCGGTAATTTTCTATAAACTCTTGATTTGGTCTTATTTAAAGATAGATTTACCTAAACGAAACTCTAACTTTGTCAAAGTGAGTTATGCTTTCGCGCCGCCAGTTTTTGTTAACTTCTTCCTTCGCTCCGTTTTTGCAAAAGCGTGAGCAGATTATTACCGTAAACGGAGCGATTCGTCCTTCTCAAATGGGCAAAATACTCATCCACGAGCACATGTTAGTAGATTTCGTCGGAGCCGATAAAATCAGTTTCGACCGCTGGAATCGTGACGAGGTGGCCAAAATGGTATTGCCTTATTTATTGGAAGTAAAAAAACAGGGGATAAAAACGATTTTGGATTGTACCCCTGCTTTCTTGGGGCGTGATGTGCAATTACTCCGATTTTTGTCCCAAAAAAGCAACCTTCAAATCCTGACCAATACAGGTTATTATGGCGCAGTTGACAATAAATATTTGCCTAAATGGGCATTTACTGAAACAGCAGAGGAACTGGCTGACCGCTGGACAACGGAATTTGAAAAAGGTATTGATGACACTGACGTACGGCCAGGTTTTATAAAAATTGGAGTGAATCCAACGCATCTTTCTGAACTTCATAGAAAATTAATACGAGCGGCGGGCTTAACTCATTTGCGCACGGGAATGACCATTTGCTCGCATACAGGGCCTGCAGTCGCAGCTTTTGAAGAGATAGAAGAACTACAAAAAATAGGTGTTCATCCGAGTGCCTTCGTATGGGTTCATGCGCAAAATGAATCCAATAAAAATTTTTATACCAAAGCCGCCCAACTTGGGGCTTGGGTCAGCCTTGATGGAATCGGTTGGGGCGACTGGGAAAAGTATGCGACGTGGATTGACCTCCTGAAATCCAATAATTTATTGCATCGTGTTCTTATTTCTCACGATGCGGGTTGGTACAAACCTGGCGAAGCCAACGGGGGTAATTTCGTAGGTTTTACGGCTATTTTTGAAAAACTATTCCCGATACTGCGCCAAAAAGGTTTCTCCGAAAAGGATTTTGATCAATTACTCATTCACAATCCAGCCGAGGCGTTCAAGATTCGGGTCAGAAAAATGTAACCAACGATTATTTCTTCCCTAAAAACGACCGCTTGCCCCACTCCAAAACCACTGTTCCTAATTGTTTTTTA